>JACQVV010000640.1 GCA_016209595.1 Planctomycetota bacterium | reverse complement strand
CGAGCGACGGATCCGCCTCATCCTGCGCTGGAACGCGCTTGCCATGGTCATGCGCGCCAATCGCCTCGAACCGGGGATCGGGGGCCACCTGGCCACGTACGCCTCGTCCTGCCACCTGTTCGAGGTGGGTTTCAACCACTTCTTCCGCGGCCGCACCGACCCTTCGCCGGGCGACCAGGTCTACATCCAGGGTCACGCCTCGCCCGGCATCTACGCTCGCGCCTTCCTGGAGGGGCGCCTCTCCCGCGAAAGGATCGAGCACTTCCGTCGAGAGGCCGGCGGTCCGGGCGTCTCTTCCTACCCGCACCCGCGCCTCATGCCGGAGTTCTGGGAGTTCCCGACGGTCTCGATGGGGCTTGGACCTCTCTCGGCGATTTACCAGGCGCGGTTCAACCGCTACCTCGCCAACCGCGGGATCCTCGACACGTCCCCCTCGCGCGTCTGGTGCTTCCTCGGGGACGGCGAGTCGGACGAACCGGAGGCGCTCGGGGCGCTTTCCGTCGCATCCCGCGAGGGCCTGGACAACCTCGTCTTCGTCGTCAACTGCAACCTCCAGCGCCTCGACGGGCCGGTGCGCGGGAACGGAAAGATCATCCAGGAACTCGAGGGGATCTTCCGGGGCGCGGGCTGGAACGTAATCAAGGTGATCTGGGGGACCGCCTGGGACGCCCTGCTCGCGCGGGACGAGCACGGGCTCCTCAAGAAGAGGATGATGGAGGCGGTTGACGGGGACTATCAGAAGTACGGCGCCGACGGCGCGTACGTCCGCGAGCACTTCTTCGGCGCGCACGAGGGGCTCCGGGCGATGGTCGAGCACCTCTCCGACGAGGAGCTCCGGTTCCTTCACCGAGGCGGCCACGACGTACGGAAGATCCACGCCGCCTACGCCGCGGCCTGCCGCCCGAACGGACGGCCGACCGCCATCCTCGCCAAGACCGTGAAGGGCTGGTTCCTCGGCGAGGGGATCGAGGCCTCGAATGTAGCCCACCAGCAGAAGAAGGTCGGGGTCGAGACGCTCCGGCGTTTCCGGGACATCCTCGACCTGCCGCTCTCGGACGCCGAGCTCGCCGAGGCCCCCCTGTACCACCCGGGACCCGAGAGCGAGGAGGTCCGCTACATGCTGGAGAGGCGGCGGGCGCTCGGCGGACCCATTCCCCGCCGGATCGCGCGGCCGGTCTCGCTCTCGACCCCGCCGCTTGACGCCTTCAAGACCTTCTTCGAGGGCTCCAAGGAGGGGCAGACCTTCTCGACCACGATGGTGTTCGCGCGGCTTCTGGGGATGCTGCTGCGCGACAAGGAAATCGGGCCGCGAATCGTCCCCATCATCCCGGACGAGGCCCGCACGTTCGGCCTCGACGCGCTCTTCAGCCAGGCCGGCATCTACTCGGCCGTCGGGCAGAAGTACGAGCCGGTGGACCGCCGCTCCCTCCTCTACTACCGCGAGGCGAAGGACGGACAGATCCTCGAGGAGGGGATCACCGAGGCGGGGTCGGTCGCGTCGTTCACCGCGGCCGGGACCTCGTACGCCACGCACGGCCAGCCGATGATCCCCTTCTACGTCTTCTATTCGATGTTCGGGTTCCAGCGGACGGGCGACCTCTTGTGGGCCTTCGGCGACGCGCGGGGGCGCGGTTTCCTTCTCGGCGCGACCGCGGGCAGGACGACACTGAACGGCGAGGGCCTCCAGCACCAGGACGGCCAGAGCCACCTCCTCGCCTCCGCCATCCCGAACGTTCGCTGCTACGAACCCGCCTTCGCGTACGAGCTCGCCATTCTCCTCCACGATGGTCTGGAACGGATGTACGCCAGGGACGAGGACGTTTTCTACTACATCACCCTCCAGAACGAGAACTACGCGCACCCGCCGATACCGGAGGAATCGAGCGAAGGGATCGTGCGCGGCCTCTACCGGTTCAGGCCGGCCGCGGCGTCGGAAGGACCGAGAGTCCAGCTCCTGGGGAGCGGGTCGATCCTCCTGGAGGCCCTGCGGGCTCAAGGGATCCTCGCCGAGAAGTACGGCGTCGCCGCGGACGTCTGGAGCGCCACGAGCTGGCAGATGCTCCGGCGCGACGCGCTCGCCGCCGAACGCTGGAACCTCCTCCACCCCGATCGGCCGCCGAGAAAGCCGTACGTGACCGAGGTCCTCGAAAACGCCCCCGGCCCCGTCGTCGCCGCGACCGACTGGATGAAGGCGCTGCCCGACGGGATCGCGAAGTGGGTGCCGGGCGGGCTCCACTCCCTGGGGACCGACGGCTACGGGCGGAGCGACTCGCGGGCCGCGCTCCGGCGCCATTTCGAGATCGACGCGGAGTCGATCGCTCTCGCCGCCCTCCACGAGCTCTCGCGGCGAGGCGAGTTCCTCGCCGAGCGGGTCGCCCGGGCGCGCGACGAGCTGGGGCTCGACCCCGAGAAGCCGGATCCGATGTAGCGGGGAGGGATCGATGAACCCTTACATCAGGAGCGCGCCGCGTTCCACGCGGGTCCTGACAATCGCCCACCGCGGCGCCCGTTCGCTTGCGCCGGAGAACACGCTCCCGGCATTCGCCATCGCGGCGCGACTTGGAGCCGACCTGGTCGAGTTCGACGTCCGGCTCACCCGGGACGGGAAGCTCGCGGTCTTCCATGACGAGACGCTCGAGAGAAAGACCGATGTCCGCGAGGTCTTCCCCGGCCGGGAGCCCTTCCGGTTCTCGGAGTTCTCGTCCGACGAGATCCGGCGCCTGGACTCGGGGAGCTGGTTCGATCGCGAGCTCTCGCGGCCGGCCGCGGAGCGGGTCGGCTACCTCGCGGACCTCTCCCCCGAGGAGGAGGCCGGCGCACGCCTTGCGTGCGTGGGGCTCGCAAGCGAGCGAGTCCGGATCCCGTTCCTCGACGAGGTTCTGGAGTGGGCGCGCACGGCGAGCGTCGCCTTGAACATCGAGCTCAAGCCCGCCCCGCGGCGCCTCGAACCGCTCGTCCGTGGAACTCTCGAACGGGTCGTCGCCGCTGGACTCGCCGACCGGGTCCTCGTCTCGAGCTTCGACCACGAGGCGGTCCGTCTTGCCAAGCGTCTCCTTCCCGGGATCGCTGCCGCGGTCCTCTCCGCCAACCGCCTCGCCGGCGCCGTCTCGTACGTGACCGAGATCGTCGGAGCCGACGCCTACCACCCGGGGTCCGCGGGCGACTGCGATGCGATCGGCCTCGAGGACGATCCCCGAACCGGCGCGGGCCTCGACCGGGAGCTCTTCCAGTCGGCGAGCGAGGCCGGGATCGGCGTCAACGTCTGGACGGTCAACGATCCCCTCCGGATGCGGCTCCTCGCCCAGGCCGGCGCGACGGGGATCGTCACGGACCACTTGCCCCGGCTGCAGCGGGTCCTTTCCGGATGAGGATGGGCGCCGCCTTGTCGAGCTCGCTCTCCCGGGGCCTCGAGCGCCTGGTCGATTTCCTCACCCGACGACCGGGCATCTCCCTCGCGATCTTGCTCGGGCTCGCGGCGCTTTCGGCCTTCTACGCGGCGTCCTCGATCGAGATCCAGGGAGGCCGCGACCAGCTCATCTCGCCGGACGAGGAATACTTCCGCCACTACGTCTCCTTCAAGGAGCGGTTCGGCCACGAGGAGTTCCTGATCGCGATCCTGGAGGTCGAGGATCGCGCGCGCGCGGCCGCCGCCGCGGAGGAACTCGCCCGGACTCTCGAGGCGCAGGTCGGGACCGATCTCCAGGCCGTCTACGCCCGGGCTCCAGGGTCGTTCTTCCGGGACCGCGGACTCCTCTACGCCCCCGAAGACCGGTTCGACGCCGCTGCCCGCTTCTGCGAGCGCCTGGGCGAGATCGTCCCGGAGGTCGGGCTCGCCGCCATCCTGGAGGCGGTCCTTTCGGAGATGGGGCGCGTCCAGAAGGGGGAGTTCGGCGAGACGGATCTGGAGTTCCTGGTCCGCCTCTTCCGCTGGCTCGAACGGTCGCTCGAGGGCCGACCGGGCGACCCGTCGGTCGACGACCCCTTCCTCGACGTCTCCGAACCCGACCCCCTGGAGGATTATTTCACCAGCGCTGACGGTCGGCTCGTTCTCCTCTTCGCCGTCCCGGCGCGGCGCTCCGGGCGGCTCCAGGAGGCCCGGGGAGCGATCGAAACCGTCCGGGGCGCGATCGAGAAGACCCGCCAGCGGTTTCCCGAGCAGAGAATCGGTCTCACCGGCCGCCCGGCCGTCGACTCCGACGAGATGGCGACCGCGACCGCCGACATGACCCGTTCGACGGTCCTCTCGTTCTTCGGCGTCGCGATCCTCTTCGCTTTCGCGTTCCGGAGTCCGCTCCGCACGGCGGCCGCCCTCGTCACACTCGCCGTGGGAATCGCGTGGACATTCGGGATCGCGACCCTCTGGCCGGGACGCCTCAACCTTCTCTCCTGCGTCTTCGTCGTGATGCTCGTCGGGCTCGGGATCGATTTCTCCGTCTATCTCCTCGCCCGCTTCGAACGAGAACGCGCGGCCGGACTCTCCATGCGGGACGCGACGCTTGCCACTCTCCGGGCGGCCGGGAAGGCGAGCCTTGTCGGAGCGGTGACGACGTCGCTCGCCTTCTACACCGCGCTCCTCATCGATTTTCGCGGTCTCGCCGAGCTCGGCTTCATCGCGGGGACGGGGATTCTCCTCTGCCTGGCCTCGGCGGCCACGGTGCTGCCCGCTCTTCTTGCCTGGCTGGAGGCGCGACGTCCCGAAGGGTCGCCCCGCGCGCCGTCCGGGCCCTGGAAACGAGACCCTTTTCGCGGGAGGACCGCATCCGGGGCGATCCTGGTCGTCTCCGCCGCGGCGCTCGCCCTTTCGCTTCCCGCGTGGACCCGCCTCGACTTCGACTTCAACCCCACGAACCTACAGGCCCGCGGCCTTGAGTCCGTCGAGTACGAGCGGAAGCTCGTCCTTGGATCGAATCGCGCGACCTGGTTCGGCGTCTCGATCGTGGACCGGGGCGGGCTCGAGGCCCTCGCGGCCCGGCGCGACGCTTTCGACGCGCTCCCGGAGATCGGCCGGGTCGAATCGATCCTCGACGCCCTGCCTCCCGACCAGGACGGGCGCCTCGCCAAGCTCCGCGAACTCGCGGCGAAACTCCCCCCCACGAATCCCTCGCGCCTGCTTCCGGCCATCGACCCGACCGCCTGCCTCAGGCTCCTGGAAGAGATCCGCAAGGATGTCCGGCAGAAGATGGACGATGCGCTCGGAACGACCGACGCCGCCGCCGCCATACCCGCCCTCGAACGACTCGAGGCAGCCGTCGTGTCCTCGATCGAGGCGCACCGGGCGGCGGGCGTGGATCTCGTGGGACGCTACGAGTCCTTCCAGGAGAAGCTGGATCGTGAGATCCAGCGGCGAGTGGAGATCCTCCGCAAGGATCTCGAGGTCGAAAGGGTCAAGGTCCGCGATCTCCCTCCTTTCTACCGGGAGGTCTTCGTGGGACGGGACGGCTCCTATTGCCTCCACGTTCACCCGCAGCACGACCCGACCGACCCGGAAGTTCTCGAACGTTTCGTCTCGGACGCCACGCAGGTCGATCCAGCTTTCACCGGAGCCCCCGTCCAGTTCTTCCACACGAGCCGCCTCATCCGGGACGGCTTCGTCCGGGCGAGCTTCTATGCTCTGGGGGCGATCGTTCTCGTGGTCCTCGTGTCGCTGCGGCGGCCACTGGACGCGCTCTTCTCGCTTCTCCCGCTCGCCCTCGGGCTCTCCTGGCTCGTCGCGCTCATGGAGCTCCTCGACCTTCGCTTCAACCTCGCGAACTTCTTCGCCGTCCCGATCCTCATCGGGATCGGAGTGGACGCGGGTGTCCATTTCGTCGCGCGCTTCCGCGAGGACGGGAACGCCGGCGGCGCCTGGCGGCTGATGGCGCGCTCCATTCTGGTCGCGGCGGCGACGACGATCCTCGGGTTCGGCACGCTCATCCTCGCGCACCACCGTGGCGTGGCGAGCCTGGGCCTGGTGATGGTCCTCGGCTGCGCCTGCCAGCTCGCCGCGTCGCTCGCCACCTTGCCCGCGCTGCTCCGACTCATGGAGCGCCGCCGGACTCCCTGATTTCTATCCGCCGCGATTGGCCATCCAGGCGGCCAGCATCGGATAGAGCGACGACGACGTGCGGACGCCATAGAGGACGTCCGCATGGCCCGCGTCGGCGATGGGGAGGAACGTCTTGTCGCGGCTCTGCACCTTCCTGTAGGCGTCGCTCTCGATCGTTCGGAGACAGGCAATGCGGTCGTGCGTCCCCCCCCCGAGCAGGACGGGACACGTGATCCGGTCGAAGTGGTCGCAATAGACGAAGGGTGACGACCCGCGCGGCGTGTGCTCCGGCCAGGCGCGAAATGTCCGGTTCTCGACCCAGTCCACGAACTGAAGCAACACCTTTCCGCAGATGTCGTCCACGGTATGCCTCAAGGCCGCGTGGAAGACGCGCCGGTCCATGTTCGGTCCGTGCCAGATCTGCCGGCACGTCACGAAGCGCGTGGCCTCCTGGAAGGACCATCGGAGGGCGAGCCGGACCGTGCCGCCGTTCGATTCGGGTATCCGGCCCTCGGAATCGAAGAAGCGGCCCAGGCGGGAGAGCCCGACGCGGGGAATACGCCGCAGGACCCGGCGCGCGAGTCCCGGCCGCTTGAGGACGCGCGTCACCAGGTTCCGGTCCCCGAGGAGTGACGCGAGGCCGTACGCCGCGGAGATGCCGCTCTCCATCTGGAGCCGGGCGGGGGAGGAGAGAGCGACCAGCCCTCGGATTCCCCTCTCGTTGCGCTCGCGGGACAGATCGAGGTCGCCGGCGAGATGCGTTCCACAAAAACACGCCCCCTGGAGGTACATGATGGCGACCATGCCCCCCATGCTGTGCCCGACCCAGAACGGTTTCTTGCCTGTCTCGTCGATGACTCGCCTCACGATGGCCGGTACGTCGTAGGCCGCGAAGTGGTCGACCGTCCAGTCCCACCTGCCGGCATTCCCGCTCGCGAAATCGTCCCGCCCGTGCGAACGCAGATTCGCGCACCAGACGTCGAAACCTCGCTCGGCCAGATATCGCGCGAAGGAGAACCCGGGCAGCGGGAGATCCCAGGCATTGCAATTCTGCGCCAGCCCGTGCATGAGGACGACTGGATCGCCGCCGGCACGGGGATATCGCCGGAGAGCAAGCTCGATGCCGTCCTCGGTGCACGCGCGTTCGATCCGGCTTTGCGGGGCCTCTCGTGACCGCAGCATACGAATAGATTGTATCCTATTTTGTTTGCCGACGTGTATCCGCGGCGGTATAGTCCCTGCCAGAAAGTCGGGAAATCGATCCGATCAAGAGAGGAAGGCAATTCATGGCCAAGGACCAGGACAAGCAGCTCATCCGGGCGAAGAAGAGGGAGTTCCTCGCGGCGCTGAAGAAGGAAGGCAAGATCCGCGCGCCCAAGGACGCCCACAAGGCGCTCACGAAGAAGTTCGGGAGCTCCCTCACGTACTCGGAATTCGGAGAGGTATGGAGAGGCGACAAGCCGAGGAAGCGAGCTGGTGGGAGAAAAAAGACGGGGCGGAGGTCTGGAGCGGCCAAGCCGAGCCGCCCGAGCAGACCGAACGCGGAGCGTGGCGACGCCGAATACGCGATTCTCGCCCCCGGGAAGGACCCGATCCTGGCGAAGAGCCGCCCGGAAGTCGTCCGGCGCGTCATGTCGCTCCTCAAGCAGGGGGGGACGCCCGACGGGCTTTCCCTCTATCGCCGCGTGGATCTCAAGATCCAGGCCCGGTACAAGATCAAGGTGTAGCGACGACCGCGATCACTCGAAGAACTCGGCGGAAAGGCCGGCTCGCCGCTTGCAGCCACGGTAATCCGTGAGATTCGTCATCGCTCTCCGTATCGTATGATGGAGGGCGATGCGCGAGCCCGATGATCTCCTGTCCGATCTCGATCCCCGGCTTCTCGAGGGGCTGGAGAGCGACCGGTGGAGGGTCCTCTATCGGGTGAGCGGGCTCCTTTCCGCCCGCGCCGCCGACCTCCCGCAAACGCTCTCGACCATCCTCTCCGTGGTCCTCGCCGCGACCCGCGGGGAGCGAGCTCTTCTCTTGCGGAAGAACGAGGACGGCCAGCTCGAGGTCGAGGCAATTCGCGGCTCCTTCCCGGGCGACCCGCGCGAGCACCGGATCAGCTGGACGATCGTGCAGCGGGTCTTCCAGACGGAGCAGGGCGTCTACGTGCCCGAGATCTCGGACGATTCCGAGCTCGCGCACGCGAAGTCGATCGAGTCCCTTTCGCTGCGCTCGGCCCTGTGCGTGCCGCTCAAGACCGGAGTCTTCGAGGGAGAGAAGATCGACCGGGAGCGCCGCCGGCTCCCGCCCTTTCTCGGGCTGTGGCGCGAAGTGATCGGCGTGATCTACGTGGACAGCACCCGGCCCCGGAAACCCTACGACCAGGACGACCTGGGGCTCCTCCAGGCGCTTGCCAACATCGCGGCGACCGCGATCACGAACGCCCGGCTCCACGCCGACGCGACGCGAGACCCGGCGACCGGGCTCCTCACGCGCCGGTACTTCGAGATCCTGCTCGGGAAGGTCCATCTTCTTTCCCGCCGGCACCGTTTTCCCTACGGCATCCTCCTCCTTTCGGTCGAGCCGGAGCACCCGGGCGGTCCGGAGGCGGCCGCGCGGGGTCTCGCGGGCGCCCTGCGGAGCTCCGACCTTCCGGCCCGGTATGGAGCGCGATCCTTCGCGGCCGTTCTTCCGTATGCAGGGGCGGAGGACGTCCGAATCGTCGCCGCGAAAGTCGCCCTCGCCGTCCCCGGGATCCGGATCGGAGCGAGCGCGGTGCCCGATCCGGCGCCCGACGCCTCGCGGGCCGTGGAGCAGGCCGACCGGGCGCTCGCCACGACATGCGTCCCCGGCGGCCCGACCGCCGTCTTCTGGAGCGCCGAGGTCGGCAATCTCGGGCCGCGTGCGGACCGCCTCGCGGGCCTCGTCTCGGCGAGCGAGTCGGAGGACCATCGCCGGCTCGAGGAGCTTGTCGATGAGCACGCGCGGCTGAAGGAGAGAGGAACCGCCCGCGCGACGATCCTCGGGGATAGCCCGGTCCTCGTCGCGGCGCTCGAGCGGGCGCGGAAGGTCGCGCCGACTCAGGCCACGGTGCTCCTCGCCGGCGAGAGCGGGACCGGGAAGGAGCTCTTCGCCCGCGCGATCCACGAGATGGGCTCGCGGCCGGACGGGCCTTTCGTCGTCGTGGACTGCGGGGCCATCCCGGAGAACCTCCTGGAAAGCGAGCTCTTCGGCCACGAGGCGGGCGCCTTCACCGGCGCAACGGGACGCCACATCGGGAAGTTCGAGAGGGCGACCGGGGGGACCCTGTTCCTCGACGAGGTCGGGGAGCTCCCTCTCGTCCTCCAGGTGAAGTTCCTGCGCGTTCTCCAGGAGCGCCGGATCGAGCGGGTCGGCGGGAAGGAGGCGATCCCGATCGATGTCCGGGTCGTGGCCGCGACGAACCGCGACCTCGAGGCCGCCGTTCGCGAGGGGAAGTTCCGCCAGGATCTCTACTACCGGCTCGACGTCGTCCCGATCCGCCTGCCGGCGCTCCGCGAGCGGGGGCGAGACATCCTGGTCCTCGCGCGAAGCTTCCTCGACCGATTCGCCCGCGAGTTTGCCAAGCCCCTCTCGGGCTTCGACGACGAGGCGACGCAGGCGCTCCTCGCATACGGGTGGCCCGGAAACGTCCGGGAGCTGGAGAACCGGATCCAGCAGGCCTCGATCCTGGCCGAGGACACCCGGATCACCGCCGCGGACCTCGCCCTGCCCGGGTTCGAGGCCCCCCGGAAGGAGTCGTTCCAGGAGGCGCGACAGCGGGCGATCGAGGAGTTCGAGAGGGACTACATCACGGGACTCCTTGCCGGCCAGGGAGGCGACGTGGCGGCCTGTGCCCGGGAGATGGGACTTTCCGAGAGGCGCTTCCGGGAGCTCCGCGCGAAATACGGGATCCGACGGGAGGAGTTCGAAGAATAGACAGGGAAGATCCGCCCATGAGCCCTCCCCCGGATGCGTCAAGCGGTCGTGGGCGGTCCTGGCACTGCCCGGCTTGCGGATTCGAGGTTGCGAGCAGGATCCCGAGGTCGGGAAACGCGATCGAATGCCCCGCTTGCGGGGCGCTCGCCCTCCCGAGTCCCGACGCCGGGAGTCGAGCTCGGGTACCGGAGACGTCGCCCCGTCCGGTACCGGAAACGCCGCCCCGTCCCGCGCTTCCGGAACCACAGCGAGCCGGAGAGACGCTCCCCTGGGGAGACTACGAGATCGAGGCCGAGATCGCCCGCGGTGGGATGGGAGTCGTCTATCGGGCGAAGCAGCGCTCCCTCGGGCGTGTCGTGGCGCTGAAGATCCTCCAGGAGGGAGGAAGCGCGCGCCCCGAGCAGCTGGCCCGCTTCCGCCGGGAAGCCGCGCTCGTGGGGAAGCTCCGCCATCCGGGGATCGTCTCCGTGCACGACGCCGGAATACGGGACGGGCTCCACTACTTCTCGATGGAGTTCGTGGAGGGGGAGTCGCTCGACGCATCGATCGCCCGCGGCCCTCTCGACCCGGGACGCGCGGCCACGATCCTCGCCGAGGTGGCCCGTGCCGCGGATCACGCCCACCGCCACGGAGTCGTCCACCGGGATCTCAAGCCCGCGAACATCCTCCTGGACGCTTCGGGACGCGCCCGGGTGACCGACTTCGGACTGGCCAAGATTGTAGCGCCGGGCGACGAGGTCGGCCCCTCCGCGCTCACCGCGAGCGGGACGGCCCTGGGGACGCCGTTCTACATGTCGCCCGAGCAGGCCCGCGGCGAGGCCAAGCGAGTCGATCGCCGATCGGACGTCTTCAGCCTGGGAGTCATCCTCTACGAGACCCTCACCGGCCGCCGTCCGTTCGAGGCCGAGACGAGGCTCGATCTCTACCGGAAGATCCTGGAGGAGGATCCAGTCTCCCCGCGCAAGCTCCGGCCGGAGATCCCCCCGGCACTTGAGAGAGTCGCTCTCAAGGCGCTCCAGAAGCGCCCCGCCGACCGCTACGGGACGGCGGCCGAGCTCGCGGGGGACCTCGACCGAGCTCGCCGCGGGGAGCCTGTCCTCGCGCGTCCCGCGTCTGCCGTTTGGCGCGTGCTCCGAGTCCATCGAGTCCGCGCGGCGGCGCTCGGGCTCTCGGCGCTCGCGGCCGCTGGCCTCGTGACGGCGCTCGTGGTCGGCGCGGGCCGGCGAAACGCGCCCTCTGCCTCGGAGAGGGGCAGCGAGCTCGCCGCCGAACCGCCCGTGGTCGAGGAGGCGGCCTGGGAGGAGGTCTTCGGGGACGACTTCGAGCGGCCGGAGCTCGGTCCCGACTGGAAAGCGCATCTCGGACGATGGGAGATCCGCGGCGGGCACCTCGTCGGTTCCGGAATCTCGGAGTGCGCGCTCTCTCTCGCGCGCTCCATCGCGGGCGACATCGTCCTTTCGTACCGCGCGCGCATGCCGCCGCGGCGCGTCTTCTCAGACCTCTCTGCGTACCTGTTCGGGGGTACGGAAAGGCCCTGGGCCACCGGCTACTACCTCGGCTTCGGCGCCTTCCACAACGAGAGGTCCTACATCCACCGCGCCGGCGTCCAAGTCCAGGACAGCTTTTCGATCAAGATCGAGCCGGGACGCTGGCACGAGATCCGGATCGTCCGGGAAGGCTACCTCCTCTCCCAGACGATCGACGGCCGGCCCGCCCTCTCCTACGAGGACTACTTTCCCCTGGGCGACGAGGCACACACCGAGCTCGGCCTCTACACCTTCGACTCCGAGGCCGAGTTCGACGACGTGGTTGTTCGACGACGCGCGGTTCCCCGGCACGTCCGGCCGCTCGCGGCCGCGGACGACCTCTACCGGCTGGGGCAGTTCGCGGAGGCTCAGGCGCTCTACGAGGAGATCGCCTCGCGCGGGCCCGAACCTGCCACCGCCGAGGAGGCGAGGTACAAGCGGGCGCTCACGCTCTGGAGCCGCGAGCTTCGCACGGAGGCGCTCGCTGCCATGGAGGAGTTTGCCCGGACGGCAGAGGACCCCAGGCTCGCCCACCGGGCGATCCTCCACCAGGCGCAGATCCGGATCGAGGGCCGCGACTCGCGAGCCAGCCTCGATGCGATCCGGTCGTTTCTCGTCCGGTTCCCCGAAAGCCCCGTCGCACCGCTCTTCCGGGCAACGATTGTCACGTACGCGGAAAGCTGCCAGCGGAGGGGGAAATGCGGACGGGCCCTTCCCTACTATCGGGAGGCTCTCCACCAGTTCGAGGGCGAGACCGCGCGCCTGGCCTGGATCGAGCGCCAGATCGGGCTCTGTCTGGCGGAAGACGGCAAGGCGGCGAGAGCGATCGAAGCGTTCCAGGCGCTCCAGGTCACGTACCCCGGCGAGCGGCGTGAATGCGCCTGGGCCCAGTACCACGTCGGAGAGACCCTGGCGCGCCAGGGGAAGAGCGACGAGGCGATCGTCGCCATGGAGAGCGCCGTCGAGCGCTACGGAAAGGACGAACCGGTGCCCGCGATCTGGGCCGCCACCGTCGCCGGGGATCTCCAGCGCAAGGCGGGCCGCACCGAAGAAGCCATCCAGGCGTACTGGAGGGTCGTCCGCGATTTCGAGGGAGTCGATCCGAGGAAGGAGCTCCACGCGTTCGCCGGCATCCGCGAGCTCGCGCGGGACCTCGGTCGCATCGACGAAGTCCTGGATGCCTGCCAGCGGATCGTCGCCCGACTCCCACTGGAGCGCGGAACGTGCGCCGCGGCGCTTCTCTTCGCGGCCGATGCTTTGCGAAAGGCGGGACGGAAGGACGAGGCCCTTGTCTGGTATCGTCGCGTCGTCGACGAGTATCCAGGCGAGACCGAGGCCGCCGGCAAGGCCCGGGAGAAGCTGGGGGAGTAGCCGCCCGCCTTGACCGGCAGGGAGACTGCGTCTACCTTGAGACCGTGACGGATCGCGGGAGCAAGTCGAGCGAGTCCCGGAGCGACCCGGAGCGCACGCGCTCCTCCGGACAAGGCGAGCTCGTCGCGCGGCGGGCGCTGGAAAAGGGCCTCGTCACCGAGGCCGACCTCGCCGAATGCCGGTCGGAGGCTCGCCGGCTGGCCGAAAGAGGCCAGCAGCTCGACCTGGGACAGATCCTGCTCCGGCTGCGGAAGCTCCGGTCCGAGGAGTACGTCGCGATCCGGCAGGAGATATCGGGGACGGGTAGGTCCACGCCGACTCCCGAGGTCCGCGTTCGCCCCGGCTCTCGTACGGGCACTCCCGCCGTGCCCGCGGCCGGCACTCCCGCAGGGGCTCCCGCCGGCACTCCCGCCGGGAAGAAGAGCACGGACGTCCAGAAGATCCGTCTCCCTCGGCCGGCCCTCCCCTCTCCCGTGGAAGGGGAGGGCGTCCCCTGGGGCGACTACGAGATCCTCTCCGAGATCGCCCGCGGCGGCATGGGGATCGTCTACCGGGCCCGGCAGAAGAGTCTGGGCCGGATCGTGGCCCTGAAGATCCTCCGCGAGGGGACGGCGGCCGACGACGAGCAGGTGACAAGGTTCCGCCGCGAGGCCGCTCTCGTCGGCCGGCTCCGCCACTCCGGAATCGTCACGGTCCACGACGCGGGCGTCCACGAGGGCTTTCACTACTTCTCCATGGACTTCGTCGAGGGGGAGGCGCTCGACCGGTTGCTCGCCCGCGGCCCGATCGACGCCGGCCGGGCGATGGAGATCCTCGTCGAGGTCGCGCGCGCCGTGGACCACGCCCACGGCATGGGTGTGATCCACCGGGACCTCAAGCCCGGCAACATCCTCCTCGACTCCGAGGGCCGCCCGCTCGTCACGGACTTCGGGCTGGCGAAGCTCCTCGGGGCCGACGAGTCGACGGGCCCGACCTCGCTCACGCAGAGCGGGACGGCGATGGGGACTCCTTTCTACATGTCGCCCGAGCAGGCAAGGGGGTCCGCCAAGGCGGTCGACCGGCGCTCCGACGTCTTTTCCCTCGGTGTCATCCTCTACGAGATGCTCGCCGGCCAGGTCCCCTTCCGCGCCGAATCCAAGGTCGCCCTCTACCAGGTGATCCAGAAGGAGGACGCGGTCCCCCCTCGCCGGGTGCGCCCGGAGGTTCCACGCGACGCGGAGACGATATGCCTCAAGGCCCTGGAGAAGGACCCCGCGCGGCGCTACCCGACGGCGCGCGAGCTCGCCGAGGATCTCGAGCGGGCCCGGAGGGGCGAGCCGATCCTCGCCCGACCGATCTCCCCCGCAACCCGAGTCCTCCGGGCGCTCCGCCGGTACCGGACGGCGCTCGCCCTGGGGCTCCTCTCCGTCGCGGCCGCCGGAAGCCTGGCGTCGGCCCTCGCCCTCTTCTCGGAAAAGGAGAACGGCGATTCCGCGCCGGCCGGCGGCGGGGTAAAGCCCGATCTCTCGTCGCTCCAGGAGGCGGGCTGGGAGGAGATCCTCCACGACTCCTTCGAACGGAAGGAACTCGGCGAGACGTGGACCCCGATCTCCGGCCACTGGGAGGTGAGGAACGGATGCCTCGTGGGGGGCGGGATCTCCGAGTGCGCGATCCGCTTCTCGCAGCCGGTGACGGGGGACCTGGTGCTCGAATACCGCGCGCGGAAGATCCCGAAAAGGGTGGCCTCGGACCTCTCCGCCTTCGTGTTCGGGAAAACCGCCAACCCCCAACCCTGGCTCGCCGGCTACTTCGTCGGCTTCGGGTCGAACTACAACACACGTTCGTATTTCCGGCGGGAGCAGGTGCTCGTCTGGGACTCCTTCACGAGCGTCTTCACGCCTGGCCGCTGGCACCGGATCAAGGTCTCGCGCGACGGCCAGATCGTGCGCCTGGAGGTGGACGGAGCCGAGGCCCTGGTCTACGAGGACTTCTTCCCTCTGGGAGACAAGGACCACAACGTCCTGGGGTTCTATACCTTCGACTCCGATTCCGAGTTCGACGACGTGCGGATCCTCCGCAAGGAGATGGCTCAGCTCGTGAGCCCCCTCAAGGTCGCGGACGACCTCTACCGGATCGGCGAGTACGCAGCGGCCCAGGGGCGCTACGAGGAGTTCGCCCACGCGCACCCCGACTCGCCCGAAGCGAACGAGGCGAGCTACAAGAGCTCGCTTTGCGTCCTCGCCGCCGGAGACCACGCGGGCGCGATCCGGGCCTTTCGGGCCCTCGCGACCGAATGCCCCGACCCGCGGATCGCGGAGCGCGGGCTCCTTCACGAGGCGCAAGTCTTGGTCGAACACGTGGACCAGGCCCAGGGCCTCGCCAAGATACGTGAGTTTCTCGACGCCCGCCCCGGTGGGCCCGGCGCGCCACTCTTCCGGCGATATCTCCTCCAGATCGCCGAGAGCCTCGCGCTCCGCGAGAAGAAGTATGGCGAGGGGCTCCCCTTCTTCCGCGAGGCGCTCGCGCGCCACGCCGGCGAGCGGGCCCGGGCCGCATGGCTCGAGCGCCAGATCGCCCTCTGCCTCCTGGAGATGGGTCTCTTCGACGAGTCAATCCAGGCCGCTCGCGGGGTGCAGGAGAAATACCCGGACCGGCGCGGCGAGGGAGCGTGGGCCGGCGAGTTGATCGGCATCGCCCTCCGGCGCCAGGGCCGTCTCGATGAGGCCATCGCCGAGTACGGCCGGACGGTCGACGAGTACCTCTCGGACGACCCCGTCCCCTGCGTCCTCTCGCAAAACTCGATCGCGGAGATCCTGGAGAACGCGGGACAGGGGGAGGACGCGCTGGCGGCCTACAAGAAGGTGGTCGAGGAATTCTGGGACGTCCAGCGCGGCCAGCTCCTGCGAGCCCTCAAGCGGATCCGCGAGCTTGGCCGGCAGCTCCACAAACCCCAGGAGGCGCTCGACTCCTGCTACGAGATCCTCCGGCTCTTTCCCCAGGAGCGCGCGGAGTGCGCCGAGGCGCTGCTCGCCGCCGGGGACATCTGCTTCGAGAACCAGCGGATCGGCGAGGCGAACGACCACTGGAAGCGCATCCTCGCCGATTACCGGGACCAGTCCGCGGTCCACGACCAAGCGGTCGCGCGGCTGGCCGGGAGCGGGGGGTAAGCGCCCGCGAGGCCGTGCCATACTCGAAGGCGATGAACGGAACCGTGATCGTCCTCCAGCCCACGGGAACCCGCATTCCGGCCGAACTCCCCGATCTCGCCGCTTTCCGGGCATGGACTCGCTCGGCCGATTTCCCGGAGAACGGGCGCATCGACTGGATCTCGGGAGAGGTGGAGATCGAGTTCAAGCTCTATCGCCCGCAACGATCGGGGTACGTCGCGACCCCGCCCGATCCAAAGGGGTTCTTGCGATCCGAAGTTCTAGGGCGGTCCGCGCGACTCGTCCGCCTCCCCGCCCGATCGGGCGCCGTCCGCCACCGACTGGAGTGGAGTGGCACATAAGATCGCGGGAGAAGAGCTACCGGCCGCGGCGCGGGCGGCCCTTCCGTGGGGGAGTTCGCGCGACCCCGGCGCCCGGGGCGAGAAGCCCATCCACCTCCTCCTGGGTGAGCCTGCGGTAGCGGCCGCGCGAGAGTCGCGCAAGGGTGAGGTTCCCGATCCGGGTCCGGCGGAGTTCCAGAACCGGATGGCCGAACCGGGCAAACAGGCGGCGGATCTCGCGGTTCCTCCCCTCGAACATCGTGACGAGGAGGTCGGTGACCTCGCGCCCGAGCCGGCGAATCTGGATCCGCGCGGGCGAGGTCTTCCCCTCGGCGAGCCAGACGCCCTGGCGGATCTTCTGCAAGGCCTCCCGCTCCATCCGCCCGCGGCAGCGGACCTCGTAGGTCTTGGGGACCCCGTGGGAGGGATGGGTCACGCGCTCCGCGAAGGCCCCGTCGTTCGTAACGAGGATCGCGCCCTCGCTGTCCTCGTCGAGCCGTCCCGCGGTGTAGAGCCGGAAGCGCACGCCGGAGAAGAAGTCGATGACCCGGGGGCGCGTCTCCTTGTCGGACGCGGTCGAGAGGACACCCTTCGGCTTGTGGAAAAGGTAGTGGAGTTTGGGTTCGGCGCGGACCGGCTCCCCCGCGAACCGGATCTCCTGGAGCTCGGGGTCCACCATGAACCCCATGGTGGTCACGACCTCGCCGTCCACCGAGACGCGCCCCTGGGCGATCAGTTCCTCGCACTTCCGGCGGCTCCCGACGCCCGCGTGAGCGAGGAACTTGTGGAGGCGGATATCCCGTGCCATCCCCGCTACTCGGTGAATCGCAGGAGAAAGAGTTCCTCATCGCAAGCGACGCTCACGTGCTCGATAGAAGCAGGCAAGAGCAGGGTTCGCCCGGGAGACAGATCCTCATCTCCTTCGGGAGATAGGAGGCGTCCATGCCCGTCCAGCACGACGAGGATCTCGAAGCGCCCTCTCGTGGGGTACGCGAAGGAGTGGCTGGCGTGGAACGAGAGCGTTTCGACGGTGAACTTGCTACGTGGGAGAAGCGAGGTCCGCACGAGGGTTCGCGAAGTGCGCATACCGAAGGGAGCGTGGCCCCACGCAACGAGGGACGCGGCGTCGAGCGCTTCCTCGATATGCAGATCGCGAGGTCTTCCGGACGAGTCGACTCGTCCCCAGTCGTAGAGGCGGTAGGTCGTGTCCGAAACCTGCTGGATCTCGGCGAGCAGCACTCCGCCTCCGATAGCATGGATCGTGCCCGCCGCGACGTGATGGAATGCGCCGGGAACCGCCGGGACCTGTCTCAGGATGTCGGGAATCGTCCCATCCAGCGCCCGCGAACGAAGCTCGTCCGGACTCACTGTCTTGGTGAGCCCGATGTAGAGGATGGCTCCCGGGTCGGATGCCAGGACCAGCCAGGCCTCCTGCTTTGGAGAAACCTGTCCTCCGGTCGTTTCGGCGGGGTGGACCTGAACCGAGAGAGCTTCTTGGGCGTCGATGAACTTGAAGAGCAGAGGGAAAGGTTCTCCGGGCGCCGCCGGACGTCCGAGGAGGCCCTCCGGATCGCGGAGGGCAAGGTCCGCGAGCGAATCCCCCCCGGCGAGTCGGCTCACCCGGCCAGGGTAGCCCGACACTTCCCAGCTCTCGCCGTACGGCCCCCCCGGGGGGAGTTTCCGCCCGAGGACGCTCGCGAGACGATTCCCGCCCCACGGCTTCGCCACGTAGATGGGCTCGAAGGCCAGCGGTCGAGCCGGCGTCCGATTGTCGTTTGGTCTCGCCCTCATCAGGCCATTATAATCCGCCGATCCCACGTCCCTGCGAGAGCCCCGAAACTCGATGACCGCCGCGCGACCCGAGGCAGAGCCCCGCCGGAACCCACACGGCTGGGCGGTCTACCTCTCCGCCTTCCTCCTGACGGCGGCGCTCGGGACCACGCTCGACCTGGCGAGCAAGGCGTACACGTTCGACCGGATGGGCGCTTCCATCGACAGCAACGGGCACATCAGCGCGGAGTCTTCCTCCTCGTACTGCGAGGACTGCCCCGAGAACCCCGGCCCCACGAACGCCGTACCCGAACCGCACTTCCTGGTAATCAACGGGTGCTTTCAGATCCGGCTCCGTCTGAACACGGGCGGGGTCTGGGGGATGTTCGCAGGGCACCCCAAGATCCTGCTCGTCCTCTCGGTTGCCGCGATCGGGTTCATCCTGTACATGCTCGCGCGTTCCCAGAACCGCGAGCTGCCGCTCCCGGTGAGCCTGGGGGCGATTTGCGCGGGCGCTCTGGGGAACCTCTGGGACCGTCATGTCCACGGCGGCGTCCGCGATTTCCTGCACGTCTACTGGAACAACGATAGCGGGTCGTACGTCTGGCCGACCTTCAACGTGGCGGACGTCCTGATCTGCGCCGGCGTCGGGCTCTATCTCTTCATCGAGTTCTTCGCCGGGAAACGCCGCCGCGAGGCGAAGGACGCCGCCCGGCAGACCGAAACGGCGCCCAAGAAGTAGCGCCGACTACTTCTTCTTGCGGATCGCCTCGAGCGCCGCGTCGAGGCTCGCGTAGATCTGAAGGAAGTTCCGTCCGCCCATCGTCTCGAAGACGGACGCGACCTTGGCGGGGAGATCGACGAACAGGAGGGACTTTCCGCGCTCCTCGCACCAGAGGTGGAGATCGGCGAGCTCCCCGAACCCGGACGAGTTGATGTAGTGGACGTCCTTCATCGAGATGACGAAATCCTTCTGATCGCTCTCCTCGACGAACGCGACGAGCTTCTCGAGGCTCTTGTCGCTAGAGACCTCGCCCCGGAGCTCGAAGATGAGCGCGGAGGGAGATGGATGGACCCTCTTGTCGAACCGCAGCTTGACCGTCATCCCTCGCTCCTTTTGCCGGCGGCAGGCCGGGGGTCGCCCCCCTCCGAGGAACTCTTGCGGTGCTTGAAGAAGGATACCTCCGTGTACTTGCCTTCCTCCGTGTCCACCATCCATCCGTCCGTGAACTTGTCCACGAGGTGTAATCCTGTCCGGCTCGATTCGGGGAACTTCGCGTCGAAGTCCCTGAACTTCCGGTAGTCGAACTTGATCCCGCCCTCGTCCCGCACGCGGACGAAGATCCCCTTGCGGTCGAGGGTCACTCGAACGACGATCGTGTTGTCGGCGTACTCCGGGCATCCATGCTTGAAGGCGTTGGTGAGAACCTCGTCCGCGGCGACCTTGATCTTGAAGGCGTCGAGCTCGCTGAAGCCGATCTCCTGGGCGAGCCGTTCGATCAGGTCGCGGAGGATCGAGACGTAGAGGAACCGCCCGGGGAACTCGAACTTGAGCGTCTCTCCTTCGGACAGGTCGAGTCCCCGGATCGCCTCCTCCTCATGCACCAGGATCGTCTCCCTCTCGAGGCTCTCCTGATGCCGGGCGATGAACCCCGAGAGGATCTCCTGGCTCTCGGCGTTCAGGTCCACGAACCGGCAGGCGACGAAGACCTCGAACCCCTTGAGCCACGAGTTCTCGACCCGGACGACCTCGGCCAGAACCGGCTTCAGGGGGAGCTCGAGGTTGAAGACGACGCGGAAGACTCGGTCGAAGAAGAGGCTTTCGAGCTTCTCGAAGTGGATCTGGACGAACGCGTTCTTGGCGACCTCGTCGATGACGAAGTCCTCCTTGCAGCGCAGGAACGCCGAGAAACCCGACTCCGAGATGTCGTTGGTGAGTCCGTAGTATTGCTTGTCCTGCTCGTCGTCGAGCTGGACCCGGACCCTCAACTTAACTCGCTTGGCGCGCTGATCGAATGCCATGCACCCGCTCCGCGTGGCTCCCGCCCGGACCCGCGAGCGAGTCGAGCCCGCGCGCCGCGGTGGGATGATGAAGCCTAGCACGTCACGAGAGCGAGTGTCAACGCTGGCGGTTTCCATGGGTTATCCTTCCTGGATGCCTCGCTCGCGCCCCGTGGCCGTCGCCGACCCGGCGATCCCCCATCTGGACGATCTCTTCGGACCTCACGTCGAGCTCGTCCGGCGGCCTGGGACGTCGATCTCGCGCACGGATCTCGCCCGGGCCGAGATTCTCCTCGTTCGCACCGTGACCCGGGTCTCGCCCGAGCTCCTCGATGGAACGCCCGTGCGGTTCGTCGGTTCGCCGGCGGCCGGGACGGATCACGTGGACGTCGAGGGGCTTCGCTCGCGCGGGATCGTCTTCGCCCATGCGCCCGGCGCGAACGCCGAGGCCGTGGCCCAGTGGGTCGTGACCGCGCTTCTCTTCCTCTCCGACGAGCGGGGGCTCGTGCTCCCCGGGAAGGTCCTCGGGGTCGTGGGGCGGGGTCACGTCGGATCCCGCGTGGCGCGATACGGCCGCGCGCTCGGGATGACCGTGCTGGTGAACGACCCGCCGCTCGAGCGCGTAGGGGACCAGGGGCCCTTCGTGCCGCTCGGGGATCTCCTTGCTCTTTCCGACTGGGTCACGCTGCACGTCCCCCTCACCCGCGAGGGCCCCGATCGGACCGAGTGGCTCCTGGGCCCGGACGCGTTCGCGCGCCTGCGACCCTCGGCCTTCCTCCTCAACTCCTCGCGCGGGGAGGTCGTGGACGAGGACGCGCTCCTGGCTTCGCTCGCCGCGGGACGACTCGCCGGCGCGGCGCTCGACGTCTTCGCCGGCGAGCCGGACGTCGATCCCGCTGTCGTTCGGGCGGCGGACCTCGCCACGCCTCACATCGCGGGCTACTCGGTCGAGGCGAAGGCGGCGGCGAGCCTCGCGGTCTACCGGGCGGCGGCGGCGATCTTCGGGTGGCCTGCGCCGCCCGGCGCGGCCGCGCTCGCGGGGGGCCCGCCCGCTTCGTCGCTCCTCGTCCCCCCCGAGGACCCTGCCGCGGCGCTCGCGGCGACGGGGCTCCTCGAAGTCTCCCAGTCGCTCCGCGCGAATCCAGGGGAGTTTACGAGACTACGGGCGAGCTACCGGTTCCGGCGGGAAATCTTCCGGCTGCCCGGCTATTTCGCGACTTCCCACTCGGCGTAGATGTCGGCCGGGGCGCTCACGATCTCGGTCATCTTCTTCTCCCACAGGATCGCCCCATCCTTCTCCTCACCGTTGTGGGAGAGGATCCTTGCCGACGACTCCAGCCTCAGCCGGAAGGTCTTGCCCTCGTACTCCTTGGGATTCACGAACGGCTCTCCCTCCTCCTTCTCCGCCTTCTGGGCGAGCTGGAGCCGGACGATCCAGCGGTCCTCGCGCTCCTCGACCTCGATCTCGGCCAGGCTCGCGGTGGGGGCCGTGGAAGGCTCCGTCTTCGGATCGCCGTCCTCGCCCTCCTCCGGGTCCTTGATCTCTTCGAGGAGCCGCAGGTGGTCGAAGTCCATCGCCATCCGGAAGGCGAAGTGCCGCTCGTCGACCCAGTCGAAGGCGAACTCCCGGAGCCGCACGCCCTCCGGGAGCTGCTCCTCGGCCTCGGCACGCGCACCGGCTAGCTGGCTCCCCTGGTCGCGCTCGAACTCCTCCCGAGTGATCCGCTCGCCTTCCGGCGCGGTCACGGTGACGACCATCGAGATCGCCCCGGAGAGATCCTCCTTGAGTACAATCTTCTCGTCCACGTCGTAGCAGGCGGGGAAAGCGAAGGCGGACAGGACGAGAGCGAGGGGAAGAGTGGCGCGAGTGTTCATGGGCGGCCTCGGCGACGGATGGATGGCGAAAGACGCCCGGTACTCTAACCCGACCTGCCGCGCCGCGGCAACCGCCGTGAGGGCGCTCGGGCTCCTTCTGGCGGGCATGGGTCTTGCCGGCTGCGCCGGGCTGGAGAAGGAGTTCGCGCTGAAGGAGGGGGGCGGGATCGCGGCGCTCCTCGCCGAACCCGTTTCGGAGGAGGACGTCGCGCGCGCCCTGGAGCGCCGGCCCGAAGCCGCATTTCCCTGCCGCGTCGCGGTCTACGAGATCGTCCATCGCGAGGAAGGCTCGCCTCCCGAGTCGAATCGCTACCTCTATCCGCTCGTCGAGCGACTCTCGTCCGACTCCCGGCGCTTCCGGTCGGTCGCGATCGTCACGGAGCTCGTCCTCTCCGGCCGGCCGGAGCTCCTGAGGCTCCGCCACGCGGCGAGCCAGGTCCAGGCCGAGACACTCCTCGTCCTGGAGTTCGACGTGGCCGCCCACTCGCGGGCGAGCCCACTCGTCCTCTTCAACCTGATCCTGGTGGGGCTCTTCCTCCCCGCCGAGACGGTCGAGGTCGAGGTTCGCGTGCAGGGGCATCTCGTCGACACCGCGACCGGGTACGTTCACGGCACCTTCCGGGGCGAGGCCGGAGGGAGCGAGTTCGTCCCGACACTCTCGGTGGATCGGACGGTCGAAGAACTCCTGCCCGAGCTCGCGGGCACTGCTTATGGGCGACTCGCGGAAGACCTGGTGCGCCGGCTCGCTCCTTGAAGAGCGCGGATCCGGTCCCTACAATAGCCGGGTTACGGGTGAGAGAGCGGCGTGGATCTAGAGGACGCCAAAAAATTCTGTCAGGTGGGGATCGACAAGGGATTCTTCGGCGTCGAGGACGTCAAGAAGGCCCTAGACATCCTCCGCGAGCGGATGAAGCTCGATCCCGACGCCTCGGTCGAATCGATCCTGATCGAGGAGGGAGCGCTCGACGCCGCCGAGGCGCGAACGATCCTCCGGGAGATGGCGGAGGCGATCTCGCCGCGCCGGCCCGCCCCGCGCCCGCCTCCCCCTCCCGCCGGGCCTCCGGCCGAAGAGGAGGAAGACGACCTGGAGCTCGAAATCTCCGGCGGGGCGATGCGACTGGATGCCGAGGAGCTCTCGGCGTCGGCGGAGATGTTCGCCCTGGACGAAGAGAAGACCGAAGAGTCGGAGTCGATCGAGGAAGTGCCCGGCTGGGAGGCCGAAAGCTCGCCCCGAGCGAGCGAAGCGAGTTTTGAGAAACCTCGGCCGGATTTTGAGGAAGAGCCGGAGCCGGCAGAGGAAGAGGATATCGAGGAAGAAGATGTCCCGAGGGAGAGGAGCGCGGCTCCCGTGTCCGCGAAGCCGCCCCCCCGCCGGGAGGAGGAGAAAGCCGTGCCACCAACCCAGCCGAGACCCGAGACCCCCCGGAAAGAGACAGCCGCGCCCGGCAGCAGCGAGGCCCTCGCCGCGGCCGGCGTGGCCCGCGAGGCCATCGACCGCGCGACTCAAGGGAGCCTTCTCACCGCCGACGACTTTTTCCGGTGCCTCAACCTCGCGTTCAGGAAGGAGAAGGTCGCCTACACGCTCGCGGGGTTCGTGGCCATCGCCGTCCTCACTTATTTCCTCACCGGCCTGGGCGCCCGGGCGGGTGGGATCACCCACACGATCTCGCTCGCCCTCACCGGGCTCTTCTCGCTGGTTCTTTTCCTCGCGCTCACCGGGGTCCTCGCCCGGAGCACCCAGGTCGAGCTCGACGGAGGGAAGCCGCTCGGACCGAAGGAGTCGCTCGACTACCTCAAGAAGAACTGGCTGACGCTGCTCGCTTCTCCGGCGATCTTCCTCTTCGCACTCGGGATCGCGGTGTCGCTCGCCGTCGGGCTCCTCTTCATCCTCGGGCTCATCCCGAAGCTCGGACCCATCCTGTTCGGGCTCCTCACGCTCGTCGTCTTCGGGATCTTCCTCGCGGCCTTCGTCGTGACCTTCCTCGGGCTCCTCGTCATCCCCGCGGCTGTCGCGGTCGAAGGGAAGGACCCGATCGGGACGGTGAAGTCCGTCTGGGAACGAGTGCGCAAGCGGCCGGTGCCGCTCCTCTTCACGGAGGTGCTCGCGTTCCTGTTCATCTCGATCGTGACCTTCGCGCTCGCGACGGTGATCGCCATCCCGCTCGCGGGGACGAACCTCCTCGAGGCCAGGATCCTCGAGACCGAGCCCAGCCGGAATCTGGTCCAGACTCCCGCCGACTCGGTGTTCGTGTCGGCGAACCAGGTCGAGGTGGAAGAGAAGGAGGGCTTCGACGCCTTCTGCTACAAGCTCGCCGAGTGGCTCTACAGGCTCTCGATCGCGATCGTCCTCGCCGCCGTCCTCGCGGTGCCCTACATCTTCATCGCGGTCTTGCAGGTTCCGGCGTACCGCGCCCTCGCATAGAGCTGAGAGGGAAAGGGAGGGGGCTGTTCCCCTCCCGTTCCCCTGTCAGAAGATCGCCCAGCGCACGGCGACCCCGAAACCGAGGCGCTCGTACACACGGTAGGCGGCGGGCGAGAGCGCGGGGATCGTGAGGACCTCGCACGTCTCGACCCGCAGCGCGGCAAGGGAGTCGAGCGCCCGCCGGACGAGCGCCATCCCCAGTCCCGAGCCTCGCGCCACTTCTTCCACTTCCAGATCGTAGATGCCCCAGAGCCCGGAGCGCGCCCGCTCCATGGAGTAGGCGATCACCCGGCCGGCGACACGTTCGCCCACGACCGCGGCCCACGCGATGTGGCGATCGAAGCGCGCGTGGGGCACGAGGTCGTCCGGCCGGGAACCGAGGGCCGGGCAGGCGTTCACGTAGGAGCGGAAGGTCGCGTTCCCTTCCCCCTTCTCGCCGAGCACCGGAGAATCCGCCGGCGCCCTCTCCATGGTCACGGCCTCGAAGCGCGGGACGAAGCCGCGCCGCTCCAGAAAGGCGAGGGCCTCGCGGTCCCCCTGGGGGACCGAAATCCCCTCCGGGGTCCCCCAGAAGGGGATGAAGGGACCCTGGACGTTCCCATAGTATGGGTTGAAGCACTGGCCGTCGACGAAGACCTCGTCCGTTCCCGCGAGGTAGGAGAGACAGAGGTCGAAGAGCGCGCCCCCTACCCCGTGCCGTCGGTGCGGCTCGCGGACGTGGAGGAACGCGAGGTAGCCCCGGTTTGCGCGCCGGCCTGCGTGGGCGAAGCCGACCCACTCCGCTCCGTCGGTCGCGATCTGGAACCCCGCCGGGTCGAACGCCTCCTCCCCGTGCCGGTTGGCGACGACCCGATCGCGGAAGTCGCGCTCGTCGATCGGGAAGAAGTTCCGGCGATCCGCGAACGCACGGTTCCAGTAGAACACCGCCGCCGGGAGGTCCGCGGGGAGCCAGTTCCGGAAACGGATCATCGCCCGTCGAAAACTACGACGGGCAGCCTCCCCAGGCTGCCCGCGTCATCCCGGCCTCCCACTGGAGAGAGGCCATCCCATCCGTCCCGTTGATGGCAAGCATCCGGCGGTCGGCCACGAGATGAGCAATGCCCGTGCCACACTGACACGTTTCTTGCGCCACAAGGACTTACGTCCATCCGATGGCTCGGGCACCATTACCCCAGGGTACCACCGTTACCCGCCTGACACGCTCCGGCTGCCCTCGGCCGAGTCGCGAGGCCGTCCGTCCTGTTCCCGGAGCTCGCCGGCCTCCAGCCAGAAGTGCCGCGCTCCCTGGATCGCGAGGTCGCGTTCGTGCGAGACGAGGAGCACCGTCGTCCGGTCCTCCCGGTTGATCGAGACGAGGAGGTCGAGGATCTCCCCTCCGGTCCGGTAGTCGAGGTTCGCGGTCGGCTCGTCCGCGAGGATCACGCTCGGCCGGTTCACGATCGCGCGGGCGAGCGCGACTCGCTGTTTCTGGCCCGCCGACAGGTTCCCGGCCCGCTCCCGGATCTTCTCCGGAAGGCCGACGCGAGCGAGCATCTCGCTCGCGCGCGCTGCCCGCTCCCGCCGCGGCACCCCAGAGAAGATGAGGGGGAGCGTGACGTTCGCGAGGGCCGTCTGGGCTGACTCCAGATAGAAGGACTGGAAGACGTATCCGACCTTCTGATTCCGGAAGCGGGACATCGCGACGTCGCCGAGCTTCGTGAGGTCGGTCCCCTCGAATCGGACCGCGCCCCCGGTCGGCCGATCGAGCCCGGCCAGGAGGTTGAGAAGGGTCGTCTTTCCCGATCCCGAAGGCCCCTTGATGAGGAGGAACTCGCCCGGGGAGACGGCGAGGTTCACCCCTCGCAGGGCCTGGACGAGGTTGGGCCCACGATGGAAGGAGCGCGATACGTTTTCGATCTCGATCACGGGACCGCGGACACTAGCACGGTCCTTCGCCCGGCGGCAAGGGGGGAGCGCCACGGTCCCGTCGTTCTCATGCAGGTCGCGCTCTCGTGGCCGTGATCCTGATCGAACTACCGAAAGCCGACCACGTCCACGAGCACGACGGCTGGACGGGTTGATCTCCACGAAGCCGTGCACCGCCTACGGGCCCCCTTGAAGGGCTCGAAGCTTGTCGATATCGTGCCTTTCCCCTGGCGCGATGGAGAGACGAGATGTGGTTTTTCGGAAGACGAGATACTCCGGGTCCGACTCCCGACGAAGGTCGCTCTGCATTGGCGATGTACGAGAGGGCTATGGCCTGCCGTGAGAGCGGTCATGGTGAGCGGGCTGTCGCCGACTTGACCGAGGCGATCCAGCTCGATCCATACCTCGTGCAGGCGCGTATCGGTCGCGCGATGGTCTACCTGGAAAACGCCAGGTTGGGCGAGGCGATCGCCGACTATTGCGAAGCGCTCCACCTGCAACCGGGAGACTTGGCGAGCATCTTCTACCGGGGGACCGCCTACCTCCACAAGGGCGACCGCGCGGCGGCGATTGCCGACTTCTCCGAGGTGATCCGCTTGAATCCGGGGCTGGCCGTGGCTCACGCGAATCGCGGAACCGCCCATGCCTGCAACCGGGACTACGATCTGGCGATCGTCGACTTCACCGAAGCTCTCCGTCTGGATCCGCCCGCTGCAGGGATCTACGAAAACCGGGGTCATGCGCACGCAGGCACGGGAAACCACGACCTGGCCATCCGGGACTACACGGAGGCGATCCGCCTCGATCCCGAGAACCCCTCCCCCTACCAGGGCCGCTCCAAGTCGTATCGAGAACTGGGCGACGAGGAGAACTCTACCAGGGACGAGCGCCGCGCTCAGGAGCGGAGCCGGTAGGGCCTCGGGTTCGATCCGCCGGCGAAGCGCGCAGCCGATAGCCCCGCTCTGGCAAGCGCGAAGCAACGAAGCAGACGGGCCGCCGCCGCCCGGCGACGGGAGGGTCCTTGGATGGGCTCTGACCCGCATTTCTCACCGCCTTCCTGCTGCGCGCACCGAAGTGCCAGCATCTCCGCGACGTACTCGCTGCGGCCTCCTCGACGTACTGACAAGTACGTCTGCGTCGGCCTCGCTCCGTGCGTCGCGGATCTGCAGACACTTGG
>JACQVV010000639.1 GCA_016209595.1 Planctomycetota bacterium | reverse complement strand
GGCCGAGATCGAGGCGCGAGGGCGCCAGGCGTAGCCCTGCTACGCCGCGCCCGAGCAACGAAGAGATCGGCCGAAAGCGCCCCGCGCAGCCCGAATGGCTTTCCGCGACAGGCTGCTAGGTTCACTGCCGCCGCGCATCGAGCCGGGGTAGTAGAATCTCCAGGCGATGTCACCGATCGACCCGGACGCGCTCGCCCGGGCTCTCGCCTTTGCCGCGCGGGCCCATGCTGGGCAGAAGAGGAAGGGGACCGAGGTTCCCTACCTCTCGCATCTGCTCGCGGTCGCCGCGCTTGTCGTGGAGCACGGCGGAGACACCGACCAGGCCATCGCCGCGCTCCTCCACGACTCGATCGAGGACTGCGAGGGCGTCACCGCGGAGTCTCTCGCGGAGGCGTTCGGCGCGCGGGTCGCCCGGATCGTGGCCGACTGCACCGACACCGGCCCGGGCGATCGGCCGGGGGCGAAAAGCCCCTGGAAGGAGAGGAAGCTCCGCTACCTCGATCATCTCGCTTCGGCGCTGCCGGAGAGCCTTCTGGTTTCGGCCTGCGACAAGCGCCACAACCTCGCGGACCTCGTCCGGGACGTCCGGAGCCAGGGCAAGGGCTACCTCTCGCGGTTCAGCGCGTCGCCGGCGGAGCAGGTCTGGTACTTCGAGGGAGTTCTCAAGCGAGTTCGGGACCGGGTCCCGCCGCGCCTGGCCCGGGAGATAGAAGAGCTCGCCCAGGAGTTCCGATCTCTCGTCGGCGGACGGTGATCGATCAATCCTCCGAGACGACCCCGTAGCCCGTGTACGCGCCGACCTTCGCCTCGAGTTCCGAGAGCGGGATCTCGTGGATGCCGGGCCAGCTCGTCCAGCCACTCGTGCGGATGATCGGGTCCCCGTCGTCCGTGTACTCTCCGGTGAAGATCGCGACGTGGCCGTACCAGCGGTTCGAGGCCCCCGCCTCGAAGAAGACGGGCGCGCCGGGGGGAATCTCCGTCCGGGAGTCGACGATCTTGCCCGCGTCCAGGAACTTCTCGTACGAGGTGATGGCGTCGGGCGCCCGGAGTTCCTCGACCTCGCGGCCGTAGGCAGTCGAGACGAACGCGAGGCACCAGCTGTCCCAGGCGTGGTTGTCCTCGGCGACGCTCCTTCCGTTGTTCGAGTTGACGCCCGTGCCGCCCCCGCCCGGCATCTGGTCGGCCGACCACTCGAGTGCCCCCGCGGCCCTCGGCCCTATCGAGCCGGCCGGATCTGCCGGTTCCGAGGAGTCGGACGGCGGGTCGGATGGTGGAGGGTCGATTTCGCCTGGTGGTGTGTCGGGCTCCGGCTCGGGCTCCGCCGCACCCTGGCCGGGGATCACGATCACGTCCCCCGGGCGGATGAGGTTCGGATTCTTGATCTGCGGGTTGGCCGCGATGAGCTCGGCGAGGGAGACGCCGTGGGCCCCTGCGATCGCCGAAAGGGTGTCGCCGCTCACGACGACGTGGCGGCGGGGCTCGGGCGCCGCGGCGGGCGCGAGCTCGAGCCGCTTCATCTCCGCGACGATCGCGCGCTTCTCCTCCGGGGATCTCGCCTCCCGGAACTTCCGGCGGAGTTCGTTCCTCCTCTCCTGGAAGGACGCTTCCTGGGCGAGGGCCGTGGCGGCAAGGGCCGCGAGCAGGAGACCGAGGACGGCGGAACGGCGGCAGGTCTTCATGGCGTGATCCTCCTCGGTCCTACCAGACCGCAAACGCCGTTCCTTCGGCCGGATACGCCGGATCTCGGCCCGCCGGGCCTTTTTCGTGTCGCGCTCCAGATGACGCCGGCGCGCCGATCGAACGGAAGCGTGCGTTTTCCGGCCAGAGAGGCCGGGAGGCACCTGCCCCGATCTCCAGCATCGGCGGCCGCTGTTCGGCCGGCGTCGAAGCCGTCAGCCGTCACGGGCTTCGGCGTCGGCTTCCGGTGTCAATGAATTTGGCCGATCGCTCGGAACGCCGCTTCCAGGCAGGGGAGTTTTCCGCAGCTTCCACGCCGTCGCTCTCAATCGGGCTTGGACGCGGGCGGGTCTTTCAGCGGCCGTGTCACCCGGCGTGACATGGTGATGCGGGCACGCGCTACTTGCCAGAGTGCCTGGCGATGAGATCTCGCACCTCGGGGACCAGTTCCCTCGGCACCAGCATGAGCGTGATGCTCTGGTCCTCATACGCCGCCTCGTCCTCTGCGACCGCCTCTTCAGGGGTCTGGCTCTCGTAGTGCTCGAGGACTCTCCGAACCCTCTCCTCATTCCAGCCTGGAGGAAACCTGGATTCGCTCTTCATCGCTTTCCCTTCTTCCGCCGCGTTTTATGATAAGGGCGAACAGAGGGCCCGGTCAACCTCCCCCACAAGCACTGGGACTCGGCGGCGCGGGTAGGTTGACAGCGCCCGGGGGGCACACACGCCCACGAGTCACCGCCTCCTGCGCAGCTCTGCGAGCGCCCGATGGCGGGCGAGGATCTCCTTGCGGATCTTCTCGAAGTCCTCTTTCTCGCCGGCGGCCAGAGCGTCGAAGGCCTGCTCGAGAAGGGCGAGGATTTTTCCGAACTCCTGGAGATCGCGTCCGGTTTCTTCGCCGGGGTTGCGACCTGACGCGGCCGCGACGCGGTCTTTCATCCGCCGGAGTTTGTCCAGGTCCCGGGCCGCCGGGACCCTGTCACGGTTCACGTAGTCGTTGAAGAGATCTACGATCATCGAGTCCGCGGCGTCGGCGACGTCGTCGGGCGACTCGTCGGTATCGGGGCCGGCGGCGGGCTCCGCGGTCTCGGGCCCGGCCGCGGGCTCCTCGGTCACGGTCGCCTCCCGGTAGCCGAAGATCGCCGAGGCCGCGAGCGCGGCAATGCCGAGGGCGACGAGGCCGATCTGTCCGGCCGACCACCGGCGCGCGCCGGGGGCGAGGGGCGGAGAGAGGAGCCCGAGAAGAGACCCGGCCGCGAGACCGCCAAGGTGGGCGGCGTTGTCCACGAACGGCAGCGACCAGCCGAGAGCGAGGCTGATGACGACGAGGGGGACGAGGGAGCGCGCCGCGGCGCCCAGGTCGATGGGGCTCGTCCTGCGGAAGCGGAGGGCGGCGGCCAGGATGAGCCCGGCGAGGCCGAAGAGAGCCCCGCTCGCGCCCCCGGAAAGCGTTCCCGCGCCGTGCGAGAACTGGCTCGCGACGTTCCCCGCCGCTCCGGCCGCGAGGTAGACGGCGAGGAATCGGCCGCTCCCGTAGATCCCTTCCGCGAAGCGCCCGACCTGGAAGAGGACGAGCGAGTTCAGGACGACGTGGAGGATTCCGATGTGGACGAAGCAGGCGGCGAGATACCTCCAGGCTCCGCCCTCGCCGGCGAGGGTTCGGTTCATGGCCCCGAATCGGGCGAGCGTGGCGGGGTTCTCGCTTCCGCCGCTCGCGTCGAGGAGGTAGTAGACGAGGCCGACGAGCGCGAGGAGGAACGCGGTCAAGGGCGCGTCGCGGAGGAAGGAGCGCATGCCGGAATCCTCAACTACTCGAGCGAGCGGGCCGGCCGGATTCCGACCGTCTCGCCGCGGAGCCCGGGCGGGACGAGGTCGCGCGACGCCGATCGCGCGCCGGCCACGGCGTCGAGAAAGCTCCCTCCCCGGCACGCGCGGTAGACGCTGCCGCGGCCGGTCGAGTCGCGGCACCACTCGGCGACGTTCCCGATCGTGTCGGCGAGGCCCCAGGGATTCGACCGAAACGTCCCCACCGGGGCGGCGCCCGCGAATCCGTCGTCGAGCCAGTCCTCGAATAGGCCGGGTTCGACGGTCCGCGAGCGTGCGAGCGCCTGGTCGGCCAGGTTGGCGGCCCCGAGGACTTGCAGCGGGTTCTCGCCGGTCCACCAGGGCGTCTCGCTGCCCGCCCGCGAAGCGGCCTCCCATTCGACCTCTCGCGGCAGGTCGAGCCCGACGCGTACGAGGACGTGGCGGGCCTCGTCCCAAGTCGCTCCAGCGACGGGCAGGAGCTCGTCTTCCCCGGGAGCCGTCCCGAGGCACCGCGCCCACTGACCCCGGGTCATCTCGAACTTGGAGAGAAAGAAAGGAAGGACGTTCTCCTCTCTTCGCGGGCCTTCGTTCTCCTCGGCCCACGGGTCGGCGTTCCGCGGGGTGGCCCGTTCGGCGCCCAGGAGCTGTGTTCCACCCGGGACGAGGACGAGGACGATCCCACTCCCGGCGGCTTGTTCGATCCTTCCCCGTTCGTCGCGCCCGGGCGGATCCCCGGACAGGAGGTGGGCGAACTCCCAGAGGCCGGAGTCGGGGTCGCGGCCGATGGGGGTGAGTCCCGGCGCCCGCCGGATCGAGAGTCCCCGATAGGCTGGGGAGGATGCGGTATCCCCGATCGACAGGATCGCCGCGCTCCAGTCAGCCTCGTTTTCCCGCGAGAGTCGCTCGAGCCTTCGCGCGGCGGACAGGCGCCTTGCGACGTCCGGCAGGAGCGCGGACTCGAGCGCCTCCAGCCCCGCGACGAGCTCCGCGAGATTCCGGCGGTCGGTCTGGGTTTCGGTTCCGAGCCGGTCTTCTTCGCGATCGTCATCGCGACGATCGAGGAGCTCACGCGCCTTGCCGGTCCATCGCTCGAGATCCGGGATCCGATCGGGATACGGCGGCCAGAGCGACTCCTGGGCCTCGCGCTCCAGCCGCCGGAGCGCGAGGAGATCGCCGTCCCGCAGGGCCCGCGCCTCGGCCTCTCGTCGCCGCCCTTCGAGCCGCCAGAGGAAACCGCCCGAGACGGCGACGAGGAGGACCGCGGCCGCCGCCGCCACCGCGCCCGTGGCGGGATTGCGGCGGATCCACTTCCCGATCCTCTGTGCGATCGAATACCGAGCGACGGAAAGCGGCCGGTGGGATAGATGGGCCTCCAGGTCGTCGCGGAGTGCCTGGACGGTCGGGTATCGGTGCTCGCGATCGAAGGCCATGGCCCGGGCGACGAGCGCGTCGAGCTCCGGCGGGATCGCGCCACGCGGGTTGGCGATGGAGGGCGCTACGGACGCGAGGCCGCGGGCCGGCGGGGGCGGAACGAGGGTCAGGATCTCGAAGATGACCGCGCCCAGCGCGTAGATGTCGCTTCGCTCGTCCACCTGGTCGATCTCACCGAAGGTCTGCTCCGGGGGCATGTAAGCCGGCGTGCCGAGGATCGTCCCGGCCTCGGTGAGGCCCGGATCCCCGCCGGCCTGCCGTTGTTCTTGTTTCTGCTCTTGTTGTTTCTGACCACTGACCACGGACCACTGACCACGGATCCTCGCGATTCCCCAGTCCATCACGAGCACCTCGCCGAACTCGCCGAGCATGATGTTCGAGGGCTTGAGGTCCCGGTGGACCACGCCCGCCGAGTGGGCGTAGGCCAGGGCGTCGCAGACCTTGAGAAGCGCGGCGAGGAGCGGGCGGCGGGCGAGGGCGATGTCGGAACCGCGGGGGAGAGAGTGGATCTCGCCGATCGCGCGGGCGAGCGTGCGGCCCGAGATGAGCTTCATCGCGAAGTAGATCTCGCCATCCGGCGTGCGCGCGAGCTCGTGGACGGGAGGGATCGACGGATGTTCGAGCCGCCCCGTGATCCGGGCCTCTCGGATCAGGCGGACGAGCTCGCCGCCCGAACCGGTCCCGGAAGAAACGACCTTGATCGCCACCGGCCTTCCGAGTTCGGGGTCCACGCCCGAGAGGACCCTCCCCATGCCGCCCCTTCCGATCTCGACGGGATCGAGGTAGCGGCCGAAGCGGGGCCGCCCCGCGGCGGGCGGGGTCCCGAGGGCGAGGAGCTCGTCCGCTTCCGCGGGCGAGATCTTCCGGTCGCGCGGACTCGCGGCCATGGCCCCCTGGATCGCGGCGATCCCAGCGAGGGCGGCCTCGGCTTCCTCTCCCGTGAGGCCGAACTCCTGCCGCAGGGTCTCGGCGTCGAGACCGAGGGGCGTGCTGGGCTTCTCGCTCATGCGCCTCCAGTATGTCACGGCTCACGGCAAGAGCGGCCATGGACTAAGAGCCCATCCAAAAACCCTCCCGTCGCCGGGCGGGCGGCGGCGGCCCGTCTGCTTCGTTGCTTCGCCCTAGTCGTGGCAGGGCCACGACTTCGGGCTCGCGCCTCGCAGCCGGGCCGCCGGCGCTCCGCCGGGTTCGGTCCGGGTTTGTGGATGGGCTCTAAGCTCCTCGCGGACATCGGCGCGCTACTTCCCCGAACCGTTCATTTTCTCATCGAGGAACTTCTGGAACGCCTCCGACG
>JACQVV010000079.1 GCA_016209595.1 Planctomycetota bacterium | reverse complement strand
GTCCCAAGGCCTGCCCGCGAGCAGATCGTGGCGCGCTTCCAGTCCCCTGATGGGCCCCGCGTCCTGCTGCTGTCGCTGAAGGCGGGCGGGGTGGGGCTCAACCTCACCGCCGCGAACCACGTTATCCATTTCGACCGCTGGTGGAACCCCGCCGTCGAGGACCAGGCGACCGACCGCGCTTTCCGGATCGGGCAGACCAAGGACGTTCAGGTGAGGAAGTTCATCTCGGCCGGAACGCTGGAGGAGAAGATCGACCGGATGATCGAGGAGAAGCGGGGGCTCGCCGACCGCGTGGTCGGGACCGGTGAGGCCTGGCTCACCGAGCTCTCGACCGACGAGCTCCGCGAGGTCCTCTCGCTCGCGGCGGACGCGGTGGCGGAGGAGTAGCGCCTTGGAACCACGGACGAAGAAGAGACGCGCGGAGGGCGGCATCCAGATCCGGAGCCGGCGCGGGGAGATAGGCCGGACGTGGTGGGCGAAGCGCCTCGTCTCGCTCGCGGAGACCCTCGTCGCCGGACCGCGCCTCGCGCGAGGCCGGGCCTGGGCGCGAAGCGGCCAGGTCTCTCACCTCGCCGTGAAGCCCGGGCTCGTGACGGCGGAGATCCAGGGCCCCGGCCGCACTCTCCACCGGGTGCGGATCGGGATCCCCGCGTTCAGCCGCCGCGACTGGCAGCGTGTCGAGGCGGCGATGGCCGGGCAGGCCCTCTTCCTCGCCCGTCTCCTCGCCGGGGAGCTCCCGCCCGAGATCGACCAGGCCCTCGCTCCCTGCAGACTCGTTCTTCTACCCGAGGATGCCCGGGAATTCGAGACCGGCTGCACCTGCCGGGACTGGGCCCGAGCGTGCCCGCACGTCGCCGCCGCCTGTTACGTCCTCGCCGAGCGAATGGATGAGGACCCCTTCCTCGTCTTCGTTTGGCGCGGGAGGACCCGGCAGCAGATCCTCTCGCGCCTGCGCGCGCTCCGCGGAGCCGCCCCGGACGATGCAGAGGGCGACGAGCGCGCGCCGGTCGACCCCCCGCCCCCGATCTCGGATTCCCCTGAAGTACTCAAAAACTTCTGGCGGGCCGGTCCCGAGCTTTCCCGTCTCGTCTTTCGCCCGCGGGCGACCCCCACGCCGGACGCCCTCCTCCGCGAGCTCGGCCCGGCGCCGGTCGAGATCGCGGGCAAGAACCTCGCGGAGCTCCTGGGCCCCGCCTACGAGGCGATGACCCGCGGGGCGGAGCGGCTCGCGCTGGGGGGAATGGACGATCCCCCGCCGGGTTGAGGCACCGCCGCCCCCGGCGGTCCCCGGAAGATCCTACTTCGATCCTGCCTCAGCCTTCTTCTTTTCCGCCTCGGCAGCAACCGCGACCTTGGAGAGCGCGTTCGCGAGCTGCCGCGGCGTCGTGGAAGGGTCGGTGAACCGGTACCGGATCTGGCCGGTGTGGGAAAGGACGTAGAGGGTCGGCGCCCGGCTCACCTTCCAGATCTTCAGGAAGGCGATCGGGACCTTGCGCGCGTTCACCTCCAGGCGCAGGAAGGGTTCGGCGGCGAGAGCGACGTCCGCGCGGTTGACAAAGAGGCGTTCCTCGAGCTTGCGGCAGGCCTCCAGACGAGTGGCGGCGTCGTCCTCGTCCTCCTGGAGGAAGAAGTAGAGGAGCACCGGTTGGAACTTCCCCTCGGCCGCCTCGACCTGGGGGAGGCTGAAGCGCTCGGCCGGCGGTGTCTCTTGCTCGTCACCGCCCGTCGTGACGGCGGCGGGGCCGCTGTCCTCCACGGTCGCCTTCTGGAAGCCGAGGGTGACCGGGTCTCCCGCGGAGGAGGGTGTGGGGCGGCGAGCGCCGGGGGGAAGGGTCCTTCCGGGCGTTGCTCCCCCCCCGCTCGGAGTCGGCGTGGGGGTCGGGGTTCTCGCCGCGGGGCCGGGTTGGGGCTGGGGGACGGGTGTGGGCGGCACCTGCCGCACCGCTCCACCTTTTCAGCCTGCCGGAGGGCACTGCGCGAGGACCGGAAGGGCGAACCCCAGGAAGAGAGCCGCGACCAAGAGAACCCTGATCCCATGTCCCATCGTCTTCATCCTCACAGGTGCGTGATCGGCGGGGCACGTTACTTGCGCAATTCCCATGCCGGCAGAAAACCCCCCGGAATCGGCTTCCAGATTGAATCTCTTGAGCTTCTTTGCCTGCGCTGGATGCACGGAGTCGTTCGGATGTCAAGCCGACTTTACCGCGAAGCTGCCGGCTACGCGTGGATCGGCGATCTTCGGGACCATCCCGGTCCTGTCGCGCTTCCTTTCGCCCGTGTAGGCTAGCGATGTCGATCGGACCCCGGACGGGCGGAGTGAAGGCAGAGGCGATGGAACCCGAAGGATTGTCCGAGCGCGAGGAGCACTTCTGTTCGCTCGCCCGCGAGTCGGGGTATCTCGACGAGACAGCCTTCGAAGAGGCCATGGAGATCCGGCGGAACCGTCTCGCCGCCGGAGAAGGCCCGACGAAGCTGCCCACGATCCTTCGCGAGGAGGGGTTCCTCGCGGACGATCGCTACCACGAGCTCCGGCGCAGGGTCCTCGAGCGGTTCCCCAAGGAAAGGTCGATCGGGGGCTTCCGGATCGACCGGAAGGTGGGAAAGGGAGGAATGGGGATCGTCTACAGGGCGATCCGTCTGGAGGACGAGAAAGTGGTGGCGGTCAAGGTCCTGGGGGATCACTTCAAGCACGACCCGAAACTCGTCGAGAGGTTCGTCCGCGAGTTTCGGGCGATATCCTCCGTGAGGCACGCGAACCTGGTCGAGGGACACGACGCGGGCTGCGAGGACGAGGTCTACTACTACGCGATGGAGTTTGTCGACGGCGAGTCCGTGAAGGAGCGCGTCCTCCGCGACGGCCGGTTCGAGATCAAGGAGGCGGTCCGGATCGCTCAGTGCGTCGCCCGCGCCCTCGACGCGATCCACGGGGCGGGTTTCCTCCACCGGGACGTCAAGAGTTCGAACGTCCTCCTCTCCGAGGAGGGCGAGGTGAAACTCTCGGACCTCGGCCTCGCCATGGACCTCGAGTCCGACTCCAGCCTCACGCGGACCGGCACCGGGCTCGGTTCGGCGGACTACTCCTCGCCCGAGCAGCTCAAGAACGCGGCGGGCATCGACGGCCGGAGCGACATCTACTCCCTCGGCGTCACGCTCTTCGAGATGCTGGCCGGTCGGGTCCCCTTCATCGCGGGTTCGCAGGCCTCTCTCATCCAGCGGAAGCTCAAGGAGGACGCGCCCGACGTGGGTTCGTTCCGGCCCGGAATCCCGGCTCGCCTCCGGGACCTCGTGAACGCCATGCTCTCGCGGAAGCCGGAAGAGCGCCCCAGCGAGCCCGCGGCGGTGCTCGCGGTGCTGGACGCGCCCCTCTCGGAGCGGGTCCTGCGGCGAAAGACCACGGCGCGACGCCGCCTCAAACCGAGGAAGAAGGGTGGCGCCGGGATGTGGATCGCGCTGGGGGCGCTGGGCATGCTCGCCGCGCTCGCGCTCGTCGTCTTCCTGGTCGCCCGCTAGCAGCGCTTGCACCCCAGAAATCGTCAACAGCCGAGCAAGTTTGCACGCGCAAGACGTGGAACGTCGAACGTTGAATGTCGAACTCCCAACGTTGAAGTTCGGAGTTCGACGTTCGAAGTTCGACGTTCGAAGTTCGGTGAACCAACGAACGAACACGTCTCGACGGTTTGAGGCGGAGCGTCGCTAGAATGCCGGGAGATTTCTCCACCATGCCCCAGCCCCTCTGGTCCCCATCCGAAGAACGGCGCGCCGGCAGCCGGATGCACGCCTTCCTCACCGGAACGGCCCGCCGCCACGGCTTCATCGGATCGACCTGGCCGGAGCTCTACCGGTGGTCGGTGGAGGACCTCGAAGGGTTCTGGGGGGCGGTGTGGGATGCGGCCGAGATTGTCCATTCGCGGCCCTGCGAGAAGGTCCTCGATCAGCTCGCGATGCCCGGTGCCGTCTGGATGAAAGGGGCGCGGCTCAACTTCGCCGCGAATCTCCTCCGCCGGCGCGACGATCGCACCGCGCTTGTCTCCCTCTGCGAGCACCGGCCCCGCCGGACGCTCACGTACCGGGAGCTCTCGCGGGAGGTGGCGCGGTTCCGAGGCGCGCTCGCGCGGGCGGGAGTTCGCGCGGGCGATCGGGTGGCAGGGTACGTGCCCAACGCGCCGGAGGCGGTGATCGCCATGCTCGCGGCGACGTCCTTGGGCGCCATCTGGTCCTCGTCGTCCCCGGACTTCGGCCTTTCCGGAGTTCTCGACCGCTTCGGGCAGATCCAGCCGAAGGTGCTCGTCGCGGCCGACGGCTATCTATACAACGGCAAGCGGTTCCCGCGCCTCGACCTTCTCGCCGACCTCTCCGGCAGGCTTCCGGGGCTCGAGCGCGTGGTCGTCTTCGACTTCCTCGATGCCCGGCCTGATCTCTCCCGCGTACCGAAGGCGGTCGCCTGGGAGGAGTTCGTCTCGGGGCCGGCGCCCGAGCTCGCTTTCGAGGAGCTCCCGTTCGACCACCCGGTCTACATCCTCTTCTCGTCGGGGACGACGGGAGTCCCGAAGTGCATCGTCCACGGGGCGGGGGGGACGCTGCTCCAGCACGCGAAGGAGCTCCTGCTCCACGTCGATCTGGGCCCCGACGACCGGATCGTCTACTTCACGACCTGCGGCTGGATGATGTGGAACTGGCTCGTGTCGGGGCTGATCGCCGGTGCCACGATCGTCCTCTACGACGGTTCGCCGGCCTACCCCGATCTGGGCCGCCTCTGGCGGATGGCCGACGAAGAGGGGCTCACGATCTTCGGGACGAGCGCGAAGTTTCTGGGGATCTGCCGGAACCAGGGGCTGGAGCCGCGCCGGACCGGGCCCCTCGGGACCGAGTCCCTCGCCTCGCTCCGCACGATCCTCTCGACGGGCTCGCCGCTACTGCCCGAGGACTTCGACTGGGTCTACTCCCGGGTGAAGGAGGACGTGCTCCTGGGCTCGATCAGCGGCGGGACCGACCTCATCTCCTGCTTCGTCCTCGCTAACCCGCTGCTTCCCGTGCACCGCGGGCAGATCCAGTGTCGCGGGCTGGGAATGGCCGTCGAGGCCTGGGACGAGTCCGGGCGCCCGGTCCGCGGGCGAAAAGGAGAGCTCGTCTGCACGAGGCCCTTCCCTTCGATGCCGGTCCGGTTCTGGAACGATCCTGACGGCTCGAAGTACCGAAAGGCCTATTTCTCAGCTTTCCCGGGGGTCTGGACGCACGGCGACTGGATCGAGATCACTCCCGAGGACGGGGTGGTGATCTACGGCCGCTCCGACGCCACACTCAACCCGGGCGGGGTCAGGATCGGGACGGCGGAGATCTACCGGTTGGTCGAGACGCTGCCCGAGATCGCGGACTCGCTCGCGATCGGTCAGTCCTGGCAAGGGGACACCCGGATCGTCCTCTTCGTGGTCCTCGCCGCGGGCCGGCAGCTCGACGAGGATCTCGCCGGCCGCATCAAGAAGCGCATCCGGGAAGGAGCCTCCCCTCGACACGTTCCCGCGAAGATCGTCGCGGTGCCGGCGATCCCGTACACGAGGAGCGGGAAGAAGGTCGAGATGGCCGTTGCCGACGTCGTCCACGGCGTCGAACCGGCCAACAAGGAAGCCCTCGCCAACCCCGAGGCCCTCGACGCCTTTCGGAACGTCGAGGACCTTTCCCGCCCGTAACGAGAGTTTTCTACCGGTCCCAGCCGCCGCGGCCGCCGCGGC
>JACQVV010000596.1 GCA_016209595.1 Planctomycetota bacterium | reverse complement strand
TCAACACCGAGGCCGAGCGAGGCGCCGCCAGGCAAGGCGCGCCGACGAAACAACCAAACGGAGTCGGTTGGTGAGGAGGCGCAACGCAGCCTGGCGGCGCCGCAGCCGGCCGAATGTAGCAGTTATTTCCTCACAGCCTCTAACTATCTCACGCGCACGCGGTCGCTCCCCGAAAGCGCCCGGCCCGAGGTCGTCCGTCCCGAGAGAACGAGTGTCACCTCCGTGCCCGATTCGATCGAGAGATCGCGGCGCAGGAACTTCAGGACGAGCCTCTCGCCCGCGGCGTGCTGGGAGAGGGCGCGGGCGCCCGAGAGGACCCAGGCCGAGGCGTCCACGTCTCCCGGGGCGACCTGCGGTGGGAGCGTAACGAAGGCGGTCACGACCGCGTCCTTGCGGAAGGAGCTTCGCTCCAGGACCTCGGGTTCGATCCGAACGGAGACCGGGAGCGCGGGTCGCGCCACGGCGAAGAGACCGGCGCCCGGCGCCGAGCCCGCGAGCCAGCCGGGCGCTGGGCACCAGGGCGAGGAACCGAGGAGTTGCCCTGACCCGTCCGGCTGCCACTGGACGAGAGCGGGCTCGTCGCCTCCGGCCGGGGCGCGGACGAGGAGGGTCACGGAGCCTTCGACCTCCGCCGTGGTCTCGATCCTGAAACCGAGCGAACCAGCGTCCTCGGGGTCCCACGGGATGAGCTCGTAGCCTGCGGGCGCGGGAGGGGTGTCCTGGAGCGCGGAGAGCTCGGTCGTGCCGGGAGCGCGAACTGCGGAAAAGACGACCGCGAGCGAGGGAGTGAGATCCACCCGCACGTCGCGCCCGACTCGGGTGTTCCCGGGGCCAGCTTCGATCACCGTGACCTCCCGGTCGGCGGCGAGCCCCGCGAGCACCGTGGTCTCGCCCGATGGCCACCGGACCTCGAGGCGAGAGACGGTGGCCGCATCCCCGAGGCCAAAGTGGACTAGGCCGGGGATACCTGCCTGGCCGGCGTAGGAGGAGCCGCTCTGGATCTCGCGGAGGAACGAGCGCCCCCCGGCCGTGACGAGGATGCGGGTTCCGAGGGCGTCCTTGGTCGACTGGTTCCCGATGGCCCGAACCGCCAGCCAGTGGCCGCCGGCGCCGCGATTGGCGTAAAGGCCGCCGCCCGAACTCATGAGGTCGAGCCTCCCGTCGCCATCGGGGTCGGCCAGGACGAGGCTCGACCCCGGAAGAGTCTGGTCGATCCCCTCCTCCACGGAGCGGTCGGCGAATCTTCCGTCCCCGAGGTTGCGGAAGAGCTGGTCGGGTCCGGATAGGTCACCGACGGCCAGGTCGATCCAGCCGTCGTTGTCGTAGTCCCCCCAGGAGACCCCGCCCCAGGACCGGCGGCCGGACGGCCGGACGCCCGAGGTCGCCGACACGTCGTCGAAGGCCCCGTTGCCGCGGTTCCGGAAGAGGCGGTTCCTCTCGACCTGCTGCATGGCAACGAAGAGGTCGAGCCACCCGTCGTTGTCGTAGTCGGCCCACCCGGCCCCGTAGGGGAAGTTGGCTCGCGAGACCCCGGCCGCCTCGCCGACCTCGTCGAAGGCGCCGTCTCCCCGGTTCCGGAAAAGGCGGCTCCTCCCGTCGGCCCCTTGAACGTGATCGAGGAAGAGGTCGGCCCGCCGGTTCCCGTCGTAGTCGCCCCAGGCCGGGGCGAACGCGTCCCGCGCTCCGCGCACGCCGGTCTCCTCGGTCACGTCCGCGAAGCTCCGGTCCCCCAGGTTCCGGTAGAGTCTCGCGCCCGCGATCCCCGTCACGTAGAGGTCGCAAAGTCCGTCCGAGTTGAAGTCCGCCCACGACGCGTTGAAGTCGGTGTCGGCAGACCCCGCGACCCCCGCCGGTCCGGCCATCTCCAGGAACGCTCCGCAGCGATTGTTCCAGTAAAGGTGGTTGGGTCCGTTCTGGACCACGACGTAGAGGTCGAGCCATCCGTCACCATCGAAGTCGGCCCACGCGTGCGCCCGCCCAACGGCGGAGATGCCCGCCGCGCCGGCCACCCCCTCGAAGGTCCCGTCGCCTCGATTCCGGAAGAGCTCCGTTCTTCCCGATCCCGAATAGGCGGCCAGGTCGAGACGCCCGTCGCGGTCATAGTCCCCCCAGGCCGGCGCCCACGTCACGTCGGGAAGGCCGGTCCCGGAGAGGCGCTCGAACGTCTGCGCGCCAGCAGGAGCCAGGAAGACGAGGAAGAGCGCGGTGATGCGAACTCTGGTCATGGTGCCTCCAGGGAACGATGCGACCGCAAGCGGGTTCCCTAGTCTCCGTGACCCCGGCGATCGACGCAAATCCGTCCGAAGCCATACTTCTCTAAGGGCCAATGTCAGAATAACATATGACGACCGTTGGAAAATCCGGCGGGAAGCCGAACCAGAGCCCTTCTCGCGACGTTCACTACGCCGGCCAAGTCCCTTTCCGCGGAGGAAGAGAGGCAGGATGGAAGGCGCTCTGGACGAACGCACGTTCGCCGCGCTCCTGGAACGGCATCGAACGCCGCTCATCCACTTCTTCCGGCGACTGACTCCGGACGGCGCGAAGGCGGAGGACTGGGCCCAGGAAGTGCTATTCCGCGTCTACCAGGCAAGGGATCGCTACGAGCCCGCGGCTCCGTTCGCGACCTATCTCTACCGGGTGGCGAGGAACTTCTGGATCGACTGCTACCGTCGCGACGGTCGCAGACCTCGGGAGCTTTCCCTGGAAGGGAGCGGGATGCGCGACGAAAATGCGCTCGCCTCTCGGATGCGGGAGCGGATCGCAGACCCCGCGCCCAGCCCGTCGGAGACGGTGAGGAAGCGCGAGGTGACGGACGCCGTCCGGCACGCCGTCGAGAGCCTGCCTCCCCAGCAGCGGATGGTCTTCGAGCTCGCGGAAGACCGGGGCCTGAAGTACGGCGACATCGCGCGAACCCTGGGCATCCCCGTGGGGACCGTGAAGTCGAGGATGCACGCGGCGATGGGACAGCTCAAGGAACGGTTGAAGCCGAAGGCGGGGGCAAGATGAACTGCGCGGACTTCGACGTGCTGCTCGTCCACTACCAGAGAGGCGAGCTCGAGAGCCCCGAGCGTGCGCAGGTCGGGGTCCACCTCGGGGGCTGCGCGGAGTGCCGGCACGCGCTCGCCGAGATCGCCGAGGTCGAGGCCCTCCATGCCGAGCTCCCCTCGCCCCAGGCATCGCCGGGTCACATGGAGCGACTCCGGGAGCGCCTCGCGACGGCGGCCCGCGCCGAGAGCCGCCGGATCGAGGTCGCCACGACGTCCCGCGTCGCGCGGAGGGTTCTCTTCGCCTCGCTCGCACTCCACGCCGCGGCGCTCGTTCTCCTCTCGGCGCTCTTCATCCCCGGGCCGGACGGAAGGCCCCCTATCGAGCGGTGGATTGCGATCGGAGTCGTTCCGAGGCCCCCCGCGCCTCCTGACTACGACGAGGCAGACGACCTTCCGCTGCTCCCCGACAGCGAGAACGCATTCGCCGAGGTCCGTCCGCAGGAATCGTCCGAGGAGGAAGAGAGCGCGTCCCCGGCCACGCAGGACGGACCGCCTCCCCAGCAGCCGGGGCGCTGGACGGACTGGCGTTTCTCGGTTCGGAAGCAACTCCTCGCGGAATCGGCCCCCTGGCTCGCGAAGCGGATCGGCTGGCGCGAAGACCCCCTCCGCGGGAGCGACGCCCCGCGCGCGGAGTCGATCGACCGCGGCCTCGCCTGGCTCGCCCGGGAACAGGAACACGACGGTTCCTGGCGGCCCGAACGGTTCGGGGGCGATCCCGCGCGCCGGGTCGGGACGACCGCTCTCGTCCTCCTCGCCTTCCTGGGGGCGGGTCACCTCCCCATCTGGTACGACCCCCACGGCGAGGCCGTCGCGGCCGGCGTCGCGTACCTGGAGTCGATCTGGAACAAGAAGACCGGCGAGTTCGAAAAAACCACCCCCCTCTCCCGGACCGATCGCGCGATCGCCCTCATCGCCCTCCTGGAGGCGAGGCTCCTCCGCCGCGGACCCGCGGGCGCGGTCGGTCTCCAGTCCTCGATCGACCGGACCCTCGCTGAAGAGGACCCGATCTCCGGCGGCTGGTCCGACTCGCCCGGCGGCGCTCCCGACACGCGGACCACGACATGGCACGTCATCCTGCTTGCCGAGGCGTCGCGCGTGACGGGTCTCTCGGTCCCGCCGCTCGTCCTTTTGCGAGCGCGTTCGTGGTTCGCCGCCGTGACCGACGCGGAAGGAAACGTCGGACTCTTCTCGCGCGGGGACCGGGACTCGGGCTCGCCCGCGCTCGTCGCCGCGGGACTCCACTCGGAGCTCTTCCTCGATGCGGGGAGCCGAGACGCGCAAAGCCGCGCGATCCTCGCCTGGCCTGCCCCGGCACGGACCGGAGGACTCGAGGGTCTCTTCCACGCTGCCGCCGCGCTTGCCGCCCTCCATGAGACCGAGTGGGACGAGCGCCTCGTCGAAGCGCTCGCCGCGGCGCAGGTCGGGGAAGGGACGGAAGCGGGGAGCTGGACCCCGGACTCCGCGCCCGGCGACCGATTCGCCGCGACAGCGTTCGCCCTGCTCGCCCTCGAGGGTCCGTTCCGGATGGCAGGCGATCGTTAGTCCTCCCGGTCTGGGAGGCGACGATCCGGGCGTCGATTGCGGGGTCCGGTTCCGGATGGCACCGGAGCGGTAGTTTCCCCAGATTCGGGCTTGGAGCTTGTCCCAAAACCCTCCCGTCGCCGTGCGGGCCGCCGGCGCTCCGCCCGGCTCGGTCCGGGTTTTTGGGACAAGCTCTCAAGATCTCCCTCCCTGCGGCCGATAAGAGTCCAGAGTGGAGTGGGGAAGAGCATGAGAACCGAAAGCCGTCCTCTCGAAACCCGACGTCTCGTTCGCCTCGCGGCGATGGGGTTCTCGGTTCTTGCTCCTCTTGTCCAGGCCCAGTCGGACGGCTCCTTCGAGGATGCGTTCCGGAAGGCGCTCGCGGTGCCCGATTCGAGCGTGAGGCTCGAGGCGCTCCGTCAGCTCCAGGACCTCGTTCAAACCCCCGATTCCATACAGGAAACGAAGCCCCTGGTCCTCGACGTTTCCGGCCTCCTGTCGAACGATCGAAACCCGATCGTCCGCCGAGAGGCGGTGCGTACCCTGGTGGCGTTCCAGTCATCCGAGGCGCGCTCCGCCCTTCACCAGGCCCTCGAATCTCCGGACTCCGCGGTCCGGTACGAGGCGGTGACGGGGCTCGGTAACGTCGGGGACCAGTCCTCCTTGCCGTTCCTCCAGGCACGACTCGACGACCGCGCGCCTCACGTGCGGCGCGCGGCGCTTCGCGCGATTCAGGCGATCGCGCGCGATCGCCGCCGGCGCTCGCAAGCGCCCGCGCTTCCGCCCCCTGCCCATCACTCTGGAGCCGGCGCGTAGTCTATCCTCCTTGCGCCCTTGCTCGGGTATCATGGGCGCCATGGTCGCACGGCGCGCCTCCCTCGGCTTCCTGGTGCTCGCTCTGGCGGGCTGTTCGCGAGGATCGGGCCCCGACGAGAACCCCGGGCTCCTTTCCGAGTTCGCCGTCTTCGGGGCGAAACAGGGACGGGCCTTCGCGGACCTCGCCCGAGACGATGCCTACCAGGCGCGCGAGACGGCCGTCGAATCGTATGGTTTCTTCCGCACCGAGGTCGCGCGGGCGCCCGGCACCTGGAACGCGAACGCACGCTACGCGGCTTTCACGGTGGAGCGGGACGCGCTGCGGACGGCGGACAACGCGAGCGACACCGCCCAATTCGCCGCGAACGAGATCGACCACGGAGGCCACGCGCTCGCGGCCGACGCCCGCTACGCCGTGGAGGTCACGAGGGAGGACGCGCTGCGCACGGCCGAGAACGCGGCCGGCGCGCCGCAGTTCGTCGCGAACGAGCTTGACCGAGGCGGCCATGCTCTCGCGGCCGACGCCCGCCACGCCGTGGAGACGACGAGGCAGGACGCGCTCCGTACGGCCGAGAACGCGGCCGGCGCGCCGGGGTTCGTCGCGAACGAGCTCGACCGAGGCGGCCACGCGCTCGCGGCCGACGCCCGCTACGCCGTGGAGACGACGAGGCGCGACGCGCTGCGCACGGCCGAGAATGCCGCGGGTGCGCCCGATTTTCTCGCTCGCGAGATCGACCGTGGCGGACACGCTCTCGCGGCCGACGCCCGCTACGCGGCCGAGACCGCGCGCCGGGACGCCATCCGGACAGGGGAGAATGCGACGTGGCTCGCCGACTACACGCTCGTTGAGCTAGGCGAGGGAACGCTCCGGTTCGTACGCCGCGATCTCGCCGGTGCGGGGATGGAGGTCTACGAGGACGGGCGCCGGGGCGCCGCGAATCTGGAGGCCGCGACCGAGTACTTCCTCCTGGCGCTAGAGAACGACGCTCGCCGGACCTGGGCAGCGGCCCGGGCGATCGCGAGCCGCCTGAGGCCGTAGAACCAGGCTTGAGGCTTGAGGCTGTAGGCTTGAGGAACGGCCCAGAAGCAGGCTTGAGGCTTGAGGCTGTAGGCTGGAGGAATGGCCGAGGGCGCGCCGCCTTTTTTCCCTCTGTTTTTCCTCCGGCCTCCAGTCTCTAGCCTCCAGCCTGCCTCCCAGTCTCCAGTCTCTAGCCTCCAGCCTGCCTCCCAGCCCTCCCGTCGCCGGGCGCAGTCCTGGCTCTCGGGGTTAGCTCCGACCCCCCGGCGAAAGAAGAGGGGCGGGACCGATGTCCCGCCCCTCGTGATCTTCGCTTGAACGGAGGAGGCTAGCTCTTCTTCTCCTCGTCCTTCTTCTCCTCTTTCTTCTCTTCCTTTTTCTCCGCCGTGGGAGAGGGAGCGGGCGGCGGAGCGGGACTCGGGGCGGGGGCCGGCGCGGGAGCCGTCCCTTCCTTTTTCTCGAAGACCTCCTCGCCGAACTCGGCGCCCTCCTCCTTCTCGACGATCTCCTCGTAGTCGGTCCCGTCCACGTCCTTCCGGAGGAGGAAGTACATCGTCGTGCTGCCGGCGAGGACGTAAGAAGCGGCGTAGCCCAGGATCAGGAGCTTCAGCGCGCCAATCACGATCCAGAGGACCGCCGCCGCGCACTTGACGCCGACGCTGCCAATGTCCTCGAGCTTCATGGAGCGGACGACCGCGATCTTGCGCTCCTCGGCGTCGATCTGCAGCTCGAGCGTCGCGATGCGCTCTTCGTCTCGATTCTGCTTGGCTTTCTCTGCTCGGAGCTCATCTTGCAGCTTCTTGAGATCGTCCGTTTGTTTGATGATGCGAACCAACGTGTCCTCGAGGTAGTCGCGCGCCATCGAGAGGCCGGGCGAGAAGTGCTCGGGCTCCTCGTCGTCCTTCTCGTCGATCTTCTTCTTCATGTCCTTGACGAGCCCCTCGTTGGGGTCGTCCTTGTCCTGCTCGTCGTCGAGCTCCTTCGTGAGTTTCTTGAGCTCCTCGGCCCACTTCTCGTGCGCTTCTTCGTAGGCCTTTCCCGAGCGGAAATACTTCGTGGTCTTGTCGTGGAGGTCGCGGATGTGGATCTCGCTCGGTTCGTCGTCTCCCTTCTCGTAGATGAAGGTGTACTCCTTGGCGTCCGACGAGACGAGCGTCGTGTCGAGCGAGATGTCCACGAAGGCTCCGCCCACCCACCAGATGAAGCCGACCGACACCACGATGAGGGCGCTGTAAACGATGTACTGCCAGGGGCGCGCGAAGACGTAGTTGAAGACGTTGATCACCGCCTGGAGACCGTCCCCGCCCTCGGTCGAGATCGACGAGGAGATCATGTGGAAGCCGAAGAAGAGGCCGATCCCCAGGAGCAGGATGAAGAGCGTCGAGAGGAGGACGAGGACGTACAGGACGATGTAGAGGAAGGGGCCGATGACCCAGATCTTCCCCACGACGCCCGCGAGCAGGTTGCACAGGACGAAGACCAGCATGAAGCCCGCCACGGCGAGCGGCGTCAGGAGGTACGACAGCTTGTTGTGCCAGACGTAGGAGAAGGCTTCCTTGAACGACAGGCTCTCGTCCTTGGCGACCCGCATCGCGGTGACGCGCGTGATCGCGCCGCCGAGCGAGGCCCACACCAGCACGAACCAGAGCCCCGCGAAGAGCTTGACGAACCAGGGCGAAGCGCGGAACGTGAACCAGAAAGCGAGTGGCGAACCGAAGCTCAGGTAGCCCGTCGATGGGCGGTAGGCCTTCTCGATGTCCTGGCGGAGCGGTTCCCTCTGCTTCTCCGGGAGCTGGTTCCGGACGAACTGCTCGACCACCGTGGTGGGATCATAGGGACGTTCCTTGATCGCCTCCTGGGCGTACTCCTCGTCGGACTGGCCCTTCCCCTTCTCGTCCTTGTTGGCCTTGGCGATCGAGTCGAACGCCCAGACGCCGCCCAGGAAGACGAGCACGGCGAGGAACCCCAGGACGATGTTCTTGTACTCGAACGGCACCCGGAGGCTGCCGAAGCCGCCCCTCCAGTCGTCGTTGGTCTTGTTCATCTACGCTTCTCCCCTGATCCACGGATGCGGGAGCGGGAGGCCCCCGGCAAGGACGGGCATTATACAAAGGGTGAAAGGGATTTCTACTGTCAAGGGCTAGGACGACAGCGGCCCTTCTCTAGAATGATCCCCCCGTGCGATCCACCCTGCTCCTCGCCTGCCTGGCCCTGGCGCTCCCGGTCGCGACGGGCTGCGGTCCGGGGCGCGCCCGCCCGCCCTCCCCCCCCTCGCGGAGCTGGGAGGCCCTCGGGCGGGAGCGCGAGCGGCTGGGAGCGACGGAGGAGGCCGCCCGCGACTACCGGCTCGCCGTGGAGGCCGACTCGACGAACCTCGATGCGTTCGAAGCCCTCGACCGGCTGGGCTCGCTTCCCGACTCGCCACGCCCCGATCCTTGGGGGAAGGGCTACCTCGCAGCCCTGCGGGTGGAGACCCAGGCCGAGCGGCGGGCGGCCCTGGAGGATCTCGCCCGCGCCCGGCCGGGCGACCCCAGGGTCTGGCGGGCCCTGGGGGAATGCCTTCTCCTGTTAAAGGAAGAGGAGGCCGCGCTCGAGGCCTTCGAGAAAGCTGCGGAGCAGGGCCCGTGGGACGGGAGATCCTGGGACGGCCTTGCCCGGGCCCGGTTCCTTTGCCGGGACTGGGACGGCGCGATCGAGGCGGCGAGAAAGGCCGCCGGGATAGACCCCGGGCTCGTCCGCGCGCAGATCTTTCTCGCGGTGAAGGAGCTCGCGGACCGGAAGTTCCGCGACGCGATCCGCCGGCTGGAGGACGTCGCCCTACGACGCCCCGACCGCCCCTTCACCGAGGACGAGAAGTTCGTCTGGTGGCTCGCCCACGACCGTGCGCTGAAGCGCCTCGCCGCGGTGCGAGATCTCCCGGTCGGTCTCGACCTCGCCCGCCGAGCGACCGAGCGATTCGACGAGGCGGGGGCCTGGACGCACCTCGCCTGGTTCGCCGGCGAGGTCGGGGACGGCGCCGAGGCCCGGAGAGCCATCCGCGAGGCGCTCGCGCGCGACCCGTTCGACCCCGTTGCCGCGCGGCTCGCGAGGCGGCTCGATTTCGAGGACGGGCGGTTCGAGGAAGGGCTTGCCACATGGGCGAGGACGGTCCCGGCCTGGTGGATCTTCAACCTGCTCACCGGACGCCTCACCGGCCGCTACGGGGCCATCGAGGAGACGGCGGAGAAGGGAGATCGCGACGCGCTCGCCGCCGCCTGCCGCGCCGCCGGGTGGTTCGACGAGGCTGCGGCGCTCGGAGTCCCCGAGCCCGAAGATGCGCGGCGCTTTCGAAGGTTTCTCGCGGATCTCGCGCTCTACGTCTACCGCCACTATGTCGCGCTGGAAGAAGGGACGGGCGAGATCTCCCTCGGGGACTTCGTCCACGGCGTCGAATCCCTCTGGGGGGAAGACGCGCCCTTCGATTTCGACCTCGACCTCTCGACCTACTACCTCGTCGTCTCCGAGAACGACCCCCTGGCGCCGGTCGAGGGATCGCTCGGCGACTATCTCGCGGAGCGCGGCTACTTCTTCGACCTCTCCGACGCGCAAGGCTACGTCGATTTCCGGCTCATGCACGTTCTCGCCACCGACGAGAGAACCGAGACGATCGGCGAGCGCGAGGTCCCCTACCGGGTGCTTCTCTCCGACGCGACCGTGATCCCAAGCTACGACGAGCACCGCTGGGGGGATCTCCGCCGTGCGGGGCGGACCTTCCTCTCGCGACGGGGCTTCTATCTCTCGGCCGACGCGCTCGCGTCGAGCCCGGAAGGGACCCGGCGCCTTGTCGAGCTCTCGCGGCGCGAACCCGAGACGCTGCCCGAGGGCGACTACGACCCTGTCGCCGCGAGAGACCTCGCCCGCCGCGCCCTCGAGCCCCTGAAGCTGGCGGAGCATCTCGACCCCCGTACGCTTGAGAAGCTCAACCAGGGGGTCCTCCGCGTTCGCCTGGAAAACGTCTTCCACCACGAGCTCGGCCACGTCCTCGACTTCGGTCACCTCGTCCCCCTCGGCTGTCATCTAGCGGACAACTTCTGGATCGCAATCTCGAACGGCTTCTCCCCCTCGGCGATCCATGCCCGCTTCGAGCGCGCGGCCGAGATCTACGCGATCGCCCGCGCGAAGGTCCCCGCGCTCGCGCTCCTCGACAACCTGCGCCGGCTCCGCGTCGATCGCTCCTCCCTCTCCTACCTTATCTATGTCGCCTGGACGGACGAGGAGCCGGAGGAATCCCCCTACTACCGCGGCGCTCTCGACATCATCGAGGAGCTCGCCGATCGAGCCCGTGAGGAGGGCGACGTCCGCCCGGCCGCCAGAATCGTCGCGGAGCTAAGCGACGAGCGCGTCCGCGAGCTCGCGCTCGAAATGGCGGCAGCAGAAGGCATTCAGTAGACTTGTTGCGCCCATGACACGATATCGCGTCCTCTTCTGTGACGACCTGAAGAGCGACCGGGACGCCTTCAAGCGCAACGTCGCCGCCCGGTTCGAGGGCGTGATCGAGTCCGTCCTCGTCTCGAGCTTTGGCGGGCTGGAGAAGGAGATCGCCGAGGGGCGGCGGGCGGACGTCGTCATCACCGACGTCAACTTCGAGTCAATCGGCGGCAATCCCAACGAGGGAAAGCGGATCGTCCAGGCCGCCAAGGAAGCGTGGCCGGAGGCCCAGGTCGTGATCTTCACCGCGCGGCCTCGCTCGCTCTCCGCCGAGGAGGTCCTGGAACTCTCCGACCTCGGCCTCCGCCGGGAGACCTGGGTGAACAAGATCGGGGACGACGGCGAGGAGGGCTGGAACCGTCTTGCCGAGGTCCTCGACGTCCTCCTGCGCGCGATCGCCCTCCACCGTCGCGCCCGAGAGTACCGGGACCTCTCCGTGCGGGACTCGATCCGGCTCGCCGCGGAACGCGGGATCGCTCCGGCGATTCCCGACGAACGGTTCGCCGAGTTCCCCGACATGCTGGGGAAGAGCCCCGCGATGCGGGAGGTCTACGATCGCGTCCGGCGCGTCGCCCCGACCCCCGCCCCGGTGCTCCTCCTCGGCGAGTCGGGCTCCGGCAAGGAGCTCGTCGCCCGGGCGGTCCACGCCCTCTCCGGTCGCCGGGGCCGCTTCGTGGACGTGAACTGCAGCGAGTTCACCCGGGAGCTCCTCGCCGCGGAGCTCTTCGGCCACGTCCGGGGCGCTTTCACCGGGGCCGATTCGGACCGCGAGGGGCTTTTCGCCTCCGCGAACGGCGGGACGTTTCTTCTCGACGAGATCGGAGAAATGACGCCCGAGAACCAGGCGAAGCTCCTGCGAGCGATCGAGACCGGAGAGGTCCGCCCGGTCGGCTCCTCCACCACCCGCTCGATCGACGTCCGCGTCATCGCGGCGACCAACCGGAACCTCCGCCTGGAGGTCGAGGAGGGCCGCTTCCGGCGCGACCTGCTCTCGCGGATCGGCGCCTATCCGATCCACCTGCCCCCCCTCCGGGAGCGGCCCGAGGACGTCCCGCTCGCGATCTGCCACTTCCTTGCCGAGCTCCGCGAGCGTTACAAGAAGCCCGTCAAGAGGATCGAGGAAGCCGCGCTCGCGCGGCTCGTTGCCCGCCGCTGGACCGGAAACATCCGCGAACTGCGGAACGTGGCGATCCGGATCCTCGTCAACCTCGACCCCGGGGCTGACACCATCCGCGAGTCGGATCTTCCTCCCGACGAAGGCGACGCCGCAGCGCCCGGCGCCGAGTCGGGAGAGGACCTCTTCGCTCGCATCCTCGACGGCCGTCTCAAGATGAGCCTCCCCTCCCTCGCGAAGTCCTTCGGGAAGCCGGTCGCGATCGAGCTCGCCCGGCGCACGATGCTCCACTTCGAGGGCCTCCCCGACGAGGAGACCTGCCGCCGCCTCTTCGGCATGAGCTACCGCTCGTGGCAGCACTGGGCGCACTACAACGGCCTCACCTGGAAGAAGGTGAAGGACGGTCAGGGCTCGATGTAGACTCGGCCGAGCGAGCCGTCGACCGTCACGGTCGCGCCGTCGGGGATCGCCCGCGTCGCTCGGGCGACGCCGGCGACGAGGGGGATGCCGAGCTCGCGGGCGACGACGGCCGCGTGTGAGAGCTGGCCTCCGCACTCCAGGACCACGCCGGAGGCCGAAAGGAAGAGCGGCACCCAGCCGACGTCCGCGGTGCGCGCGACGAGGATCTCGCCGGGAGCGAGGCGTTCGCGCTCCGCCGCGGGGTCATGGACGACGCGCGCGCGCCCCTTCGCCAGGCCGGGGCTCGCGCCGGCGCCCGCGAGCGCCCCACCTTCTCCCGTCCCGCCGAATTCGATCCGCTTCCCGTCCGCGAGGAGGGCGACGTGGAGAGGGGGATGCGAGGCGAGCCATCGCTCCCGTTCGCGCCGGCGCTCCTCGATCTTCCCCCCCGCGGCGGCGGGTTCGAGGCGCCCCGGCACGAGGCTCTCGATCTCCTCGCGGGTGAGGAAGAAGACGTCCTCGGCCCGCGCGAGGGCCTCCTGGCCCGCGAGGCGGCGCCCGAGCTCCAGGAACGTGGCGCGCAGCGCCAGAAACCCCCGGAGGACATGGAACTTCACGTTCTCGCGGTAGGGGAGGTAGCGCACGGCACCGGCGAGGAGGTGGCGAAAGACGAGCCGCCGGAGGGTCCCGAGCGGCCAGGGGAGAGCGACGCGCGAGCGCTCCGCCTCTGCGCGGGCGAGCCGGCGCTCGCGCGCGAGCCGGGCGTCGCGCGTTACGCGCTCCTCGCCCTGCGGCGCTCCCACCGCGGCGGCGAGCGCGGCGACAACGACGCGATCGTCCTCGACCCAGCGGGGGTTGGCGAGGTCCGCCTCTCCGACGGCCCGGTGGCCGAAGCGCGCAAGGAATCTCGCGTAGGCCGCGGCGAAGGGGTGGTCCGGCACGAGGGCGCGGATCGCGTCTCGCGCTCGCGACAGATCGGCGGCGCCGAGCGCCGAGACGAGCGTCGCGTCACCCCGCGCGAGAGCCACGAGTTCTTCGAACGCTTCGCCTTCGGCTCGCGAAAGGGTCTCGCCGAGTCCGCTTGTCAGGCGCCCCCGGAGGGACTCGTCCCGGGCGATCCCGAACCGGACGATCGCGATCCCCAGGAGCTCGTAGTAACCCCCCGCAAGCGCCGTCCCCAGGACATGCCCGAGGAAGGCGCGATAGATCGCTTCCTCGATCTCGCGCACCCGCGCGAGGAGATCCCCCGCGCCCGCCGCGCGCAGCGGACGGCGCTCGATACGCGCGAGGCGGGCGAGAAACCGCCGGATGCCGGATTCCAGGAATCCCCGCCCGCCGAGGACGGGAGGGACGGCGAGCCGCGCGAGCCGGAAATAGAAGAGCGGGCCGGGCCGCGGCCGGTCCCGGCCGCCCGGGGATTCCTCGGCCTCCCAGAGGCCGGGGCGGCGGGCGCTCCCCCCTCCACCGAAGATCAGGTGGTCGAAGACGCCGGCCGGAAGGAAGGGGAAGTCGAGAAGGAAGTCCCGGAAGTAGATGACGTTGAAATAGGGCCGCCCGTGGAAGAGCCGCAGGTACTCGCCCGGCACGTCCGCGAGAGAGAGCGAGCGGAAGAGAGCCCGCCGGCCTCGCTCGACGAGGGGCGGAAGCAGCGACCAGGTGAGAGGCGAGACCGGGTCGGGGAGCGCCTCCTGCGCGTTGGCGGAGGTCCAGAAGGACTCCACGCCATGCCGAGCTGGCCCCGGCACCGCGGGCCGGCTCTGGAGCATGTGGAAGGATCCTGCGGCGAAGGCCCATTCGATGTCTTGCGGCGCGCCGAGCGTCTTCTCGATCGCGAGAGCGAGGTTCCCGAGCTCCCGCGCCCGCGCGGGACCCAGTCCATCCCCCTCGACGCCTTCGATCCGCCCCTCGCGTCGAGCGAGGATCTGCCGGTCCGGGCGGACACGTCCGCTCGTGATCGGCGCGCCCGAGCCTGCCACCGACTCGACGACCATCCGGTCGGTCCTTCCCCCGACCGGGTCGACCGTGAATGCCACGCCGGCTCGTTCGGCCCGGACCATGCGCTGCACGAGCACGGCCATGCGCGGCGCCTCGCGGGCCGCTCCACGCCGCTCGCGATAGTCGAGGACCTCGCTCTTCCGCGCCGACTCCAGACATCGAAGGATGCGGTCGAGGAGCTCGTCCATCCCCTCCACGTCGAGATAGGACCGGTAGAGCCCGGCGTGGCTCGTCCCCGGCTCGTCCTCCCCGGCCGCAGAGCTCCGCACCGCGCATGCTCCTTCACCGAGCGCTGCGTAGGCCGCCTCGATTTCGCGCGCCATGTCCGGGGGGATCGGCCCGTGTGGCCCCACCGCGGAGAGCGCGTCCGAGGCGACGACGAACCCCGGCGGGACGGGAAAGCCGTTCCGGGCGAGCTCCGCGAGGCGCGCGGCCTTCGCCCCGACCCGCTCCAGGTCCTCCTCCCGGATCTCGGACAGGCCGAGAACGGCCGCGCACCCGGGACCGGCGCGCGCCGCGGGAGACCTTCGAGCGTCCGTCAGTCGACCTCGGTTGGCCGGTCCGCCTGGTCGAGGTCCTCGGGGCCCTCCACGGGCTTGCGGTCGTCCACCACGGGCGCCGGCCCCCCTGGCTCCCCGACCGGTCCCTGCGCCCCCGGCGTGCGCTTGGCGACCGAGAGGATCTCGTTCACCTTGTGGGCGAGCTCGCGACCGTAGAACGGTTTGGACAGGAAGCCGTAGAGGCCGTACAGGAAGTAGCGGCTCTTGTCCCGGATGACGTCGTAGCGCCCCTTGGCCGTGAGGAGGAGGACGGGGAGGTCCTTCGAGCGCGGATCCTGCCGCAGGCGCTCGAAGAGCTCGTAGCCGTCCAGACGCGGCATCATGACGTCGAGGATGAGGAGGTCGTACTTCCCCTCCGTCGCGAGCCGCAGGCCCTCGACGGGGTTCGAGCAGGTCTCGACCTGGTGGCCTTCGCGCGACAGGATCGTGGCGATGACCTTGAGGATCTTGTCGTCGTCGTCGACCGCCAGCATCTTGTGTTTCTCTGCCACAGGTCCTCCGCCAGCCGGGGTCCATGAGCCCCGGAGCGCGTCATTCTAACCGGGGGCAGGAGCCGGTCAAGATCGGGGCGGCGCTCTGTCCGCACGCACTTCGGGTATCGGCCACCCTCATGTCTGGTCGGTGACGTGTAGCCGGCTAGCGAGGCTCCGCCTCAAACCGTCGAGATGCCGCGCTGTTGTTCTTCGACTTTGTCTTGGTCTTGAACTTGAACTTGAACCTGAACCTGAACTTGAACCTGGTCGCCAAAAAACTAGTTCAAGTTCAAGTTCAAGTTCAAGTTCAAGCAAAACTTGTTCAGTCTTTCCAGAAAACGACCCTGGAAGCGCTGCTAGCGCGGTCAGCGCCGGCCGGCAGCCCGGAGGGACCCGTCGACCCGCCTCGCCTCCTCTTGCGTGAGCTCCGGTGGAGGCGGCGCGACGCGGTAGTCGATCGTGTCCTCATAGGCGGCGTCGTCGTACACGACAGCGAGGGCCGCTCCCAGGTCGAGGATCACGTCCGGGTCCGGTGCGAGGAGCGGAACGGGCAGGCAAGGGAGTGGATCGCCCAGGGGCAGAGGCCAGAGATCCGTCGTGGCGCTCCCAGCGCGTGTCAGGCTGCACAGGTGGGTCGTGGCGGGGATCCGCGGATGGATGATGGCACGCGTACCACGACGCAGGAAGTCGATCTCCAGAAGATGAACCGAGGACCTCCTCAATCGCTGGCGCTTCTTCCGATAGGCGGAGAGTCCGGGTTCGCGCTTGTTCACGGGCGGGAGGATCTCGATCGAGGTCACGAGGCGGTCGCCCGCGAGGTCTCGGATCTCGACCGACGGGATCCGGACCTCGATCGTCTCCATGGCCGGGATGGTCAGGGGTGCTGTCGTCGCCTCGGGTTCATGATGCGAGGGCAAGGTCCCAGGGGTGGGATGGGTCGGCTCCCTTGGTGCCAACACTTCCACGTCAGGGTAGAGGATGCCGATCTCCGCCTCCGGCGTCGGATCCTCGATGAGGCTCACCTCGATCCGTGCCACGTACCGGCCGCGAATCCGGGGCACGATCTGCCGGCGGATGGCATAGGCCAGTCCGTGGTGGACGTCAGGCCAGAGATGTCCCTCGAGGTACGGGTCCATGCCCGAGAACGGAGAACTCATAACATGATCATACTTCGGGTTCTCCATTCGCTGGCCCACCCGTGTCCGCCGGCCGGCCTCGTTCGCCGGCGTGCATCCCCACTCGCCAGCCTCACATCGTACCCGCGTGGCCCATCCACCTGAAGGGGGAGGACTCCGCCTGGCAGGGCGACGGACAAAGTCGTAGGGCGGGGGCTTGTCCCCCGCCGAAGCCCGGGGCATGGCCGAAGACGGCGGGGGACAAGCCCCCGCCCTACAGGTTATCGCGCGACTTTGCCGGGACCCTGCTCCGCCTGCGGTCTCGCTTCTC
>JACQVV010000078.1 GCA_016209595.1 Planctomycetota bacterium | reverse complement strand
GGAGCGGGATCGGGAGCGGAGCCAGACGGAGCAGAAGGCAACGATGAGGTAGAGCGCCCTTCCGGTAGAATGAGATCGACAGGAGAGGTCCAGGCCGGGGAGCCCAGGCGGATGGGGAGCTCGCTCGAAGCCGCGCTCCGCGTCCTCCACCGCATGCTCGAGGGCCGGTAGGCGGCCGCCGGGACAAGAGAAGCCCGAAGGAACTGGAGATGGACCGCGATAGAGAGGGCTGGTTCGCTCCCGACGGGGCTCCCATCTACGAGCTCCGCGAGGATGTCGGGCGTGAGGAGAAGGACCAGCTCTACCGCGCTCGCGACCGGCTCCTCGAGCGGGAGGTCTTGCTTGTCCTGGGAGGAGACGACCTTCTCGCGTGGGCGAACTTCGCTGGCCGTCTCGAGCACCCCGGGGCCGTTCCGATCTACGACATCGGGAGGGACCCCAAGGGCCGGGTCTTCGTGGCAGCCATGGACTACACCGTCGCCGCGCCGCTCTCGCGGGCGTCTGGCGAGATGTCTCGTGACGAGGTTCTCCGCGTGGTCGTCTCGGTGGCCCAGACCGTCGCTCACGCCGAGAGCCGCGGCGTCCGCCATCCGGGCCTCGATCTCGACCAGGTCCTCTTGTTCCCCGACGGACAGTGGCGCGTCATCGGCTGGGAACCCGCGGAGAACGTCCAGGAGCCGGGGACGCGGGCCGTGCAGAAGCTCCTCCGGCGCGCGATCGTGCCCTACGGGAAGGCGCCGCCCGCGCTCTGGTCGATCGTCCGGCACGACTACGCGGACGCAGGAGAGCTCGCGCGCGACCTCGCGGCCTACCTCGACGGCGCGAGCGAGCTCCGCGCGACGAGGCTCCCGCTCCGCCAGCGCCTCGCGGCCTGGGGCCACCGGCGCCCTGCCCTTGCGACGCTCGTCGCGGGCTCGGGCGTCGTCCTTCTCCTCGCCGCTCTTGTCCTCCCGGCCGTTGCCTACTTCGTGAGGAAGGGGGACGAGGAGGAACGCCGGATTGCCGAGGAAGCCAGGGCGGAGCGGATCGAGGCGAACTTCCGGGAGGCCGCGATCGAGATCGAGATCGTGAGCCTCCTCGACGAACAGCGGCGCGATCTCTTGGCGGAAAGACGCGCCGAGTATCACAAGACAGAGTCTCGGCAGCTCTCCGACCGAGAGATCGATTTCGACGGAAGGCTGCTCGGTCTCTCGTCGGAGCGCGCGGCGGTGGCCGCACGTGCCTCGTCGCTGCTTGACCTCGCGGCCGGCGAGCTCGGGGGGAAAGCTTGCCCCGAGAGGAGCGAGGAGACCGATCCTCGACTGGCGAAGGGGCGTCTGCTGCTGGAAAGAGGCCGCCTGGAGTATCTCTTCGCCGTCGCGGCATACGAGGAATCGAAGACGATCTCGACCGTGACGATCGAGGAAGCGCGCAAAACGGCCGAGGACGTTGACCTTCCGGAAAACCACGCCTACCGAGTCGCGGCCCGGGCGCTCGCCGATGCCCTGGCGAAAAACCCGGCCTGGAGGGAGCCTCTGTCGCACCTCAAGAGGGCTCTCATGGCGCGAGGGACGCTCGTCCTCCAGGGACTCGGCGAGGGGGATGCCGCCACGATCTCGGAGGTCGGGCACGACACCGAAGGGAAGTGGGCTCTCGGCGAGGAAAAGCCGCTCCCGCCCGGCGAGGAACTCGTTCTCCCGCTTGGCGTCTATCTCGTCCGCGTCGATCACAACGGCAAGGAGTCCCGGTTCGAGGTCCTCCTGGGGCGGGACGAGCATGAGACCGTGGACGCGAGTCTCGTCCCGGACGACTTGACGGAGGGCTTTGTCTGGATCCCGCCGGCCGAGTTCTACCGTGGCGGCGAGGGGGTCAACGCGACCCGGTACCGGAAGGACGTGGAGAGCGTGACCGAGCCGTTCGCGATCTGGAGAACCGAGGTGAGCTGGGCACAGGGTGACGCCTGGCAGTGGGGACGGCCCCACCCGGGCGTGCCGCCGGACTTCGCGCTTGTGGTCATTTCGCAGCGTGATGCGCAACGGCTATCTGAACGACTCCGGGTTGGGGAGTGGCACGGAAGCCTCCCGACCGAGGCCCAGTGGGAGCTCGCCGCCCGCGGCGTCGCGGGACGGAGCTTCCCCTGGGGGGACAGGTACATCGAGAGCGCGGCCAACACGGGGGACTACTCGCCAGAGCCGAGTTACTGCGCCGTAGGAGCGCCGGAGAGCGACCTCTCGATCTTCGGCGTCCAGGGGATGGGCGGAAACGTCTTCGAGTGGACCGTGACGCCGCTTTCGATGGGCCATGCCGTCGTCAAGGGCGGCTCTGCGGGCGGCGGAAGCAACGAAGCCGCCTGTGCTGCACGGAGAGGAACAGAGCGAACGTCCGCGCAGCCTTCGATTGGCCTCCGGCCATGCCTGGCGCGCTAGCCCCAATGCCGGTCAGTTAGGGCGCGCCCTAACTGACCGGCATTGGGGCTAGGGGTGCTTCAGCGCCCGATCTTGGGAACGGCTGCCGATCGAAAGCCGACCGACGGCGGGAGCTTCGAAACCCCGGAGGGAAGGGCTCTGCGCGCCGACAGCCGCGAAGCGTTCTCGCCATGACCCCAGCAGCCGCCACGTATCACGGCTCGCTCCCCGGCAATATCGCTCGCTGTCCACTCGCTGAGGTTTCCGGCCATGTCGAGGATCCCGAACGGGGAGGAGTCCGCCGGCGAGCTGCCGGCAAGGCCCCAGAGCCTGTACTTCGCGTTTCCCTGGACGATGGCGAGGGTCACGTCGAAGTCATCCCCCCAGACGAACGCTCGCCCGTCGGCGCCGCCTGCCGCGCGTGCCCACTCCTCCTCGGAGGGGAGCCTGTAGTCGAAGGCTGGGTCGTTCTCGGAGAGCCACTTCGCGTAGGTCTGGGCATTGACGCGGCTCACGCCGTAGACCGGATGGTCGAGCTGGTCGTAGGGATCGACGAAGGAGAGGTCAGGACGTAGGACAGAATGGTTGTGCCGGCCGCAGAACTTCATCGGGGCGAGCGCGTCGCGAGTCCGCTCATCGGGCATGGCCCGCAGGAACTCGATGTAGCGGGCGAATGTCACCTCGGTCTTTGCGAGGAAGAGACCCTTCGAAAGCAGACACCTGTGGCGGGGCCAGGCGTCCGGCGCGTCGCCACCTTCGAGGAATGAGCCCGGGGGGATCCAGACGAACCCCTCGGGGACTCGGGTTGGGAGCTCGATCTCTACGAGCGAGCTCCGCCCTCGCTCGACCAGGACGGGGAAGAAGAACCTCTCGTTCCCGCGAACGACCTCGAGCGAGTAGCTCCCGAGCGGGAGTTCGAGCGACGGACCGCCCGAGACTCTCTCCATGACGACGTTCCAGCCGAAGACGGGCTTCTGCGTCGTGTCGTACTCGACGAGCGTCGCGCTTGTGCCAGCGGGGAGAGAGCCGATTTCGAGCTTTCCCCTCGCGCGGAGGAGGTTCCGGGCTCGCAGGAGCACCGGGTTATCCGGGCCGAGCCGGGCGGGATCCTGAAGCAGAAGCACGAGCTCCATGACACGCGTGAAGAAGGGCGGCACGGCCTTGGGAAGGAGCGACGCTGTTTGCCGCAGCTTCTCGACCCAGGCGCTCGTGGCAAGGGCGCTCTCCTTGGCGAGAGCGAGTTCGAGCTCCCACTCGAGTTCCTGGGCGTCGAGGGGCTGGCTTCTCTCGCCAAGCGTCGCGAGGTGGCTTCGCGCCTCGGCCGCCCTGGCCTGCCAGTCCTCGGAGGCCTGGGCGACGCGCGAATCGGCGGAGGGGTTGAATGTCGTCCGGGCGAGCTCGGCCAGGAGTTTGCGCTGCTCTTCGATCGGCTCCTCGGGCGGGGGCGGATAGACGAAGACGTGCTCGAAAGGCGCCGCGTAGTTTTTCAATGCCTCAAGGCGGGCTTCGTGTGCGTTTTTCCCGGCGTCGAGTGCCAGGGCGAGTCCTTCCCTGGCGTTCGAGAGCCGCTTCTCGGTCGCCCTCTTCTCCTCGCCTTCCCGCGCCTCTGTCGCGCGGGCCTGGAGCCTGTTCCGGCCGTAGACGGTCCCGATGCTTGCAGCGATCGAAAGGGAAAGGACGGCCGCGATCGAGAACGGGACGACATGGTGGCGCACCCAGGCCGCGGCGCGGACAGGAATCGGCGCGCGGTAGGCCGAGACGGGACTCCGGGCGAGGTAGGCTTCGAGGTCGTCTGCCAGGTCGTCCGCGCTCGCATAGCGTCTGGCGGGTCTCCGCGCCATCGCTTTCAGGCAGATTGCGTCCAGGGCGGGAGGCACGTGGCTGTCAGGGGCACGAGACGATGGCAGTTCGACGGTGCTCTTGGCGAGGGCCTGGAAAATCAGCGCGAGCGACTTCTGGTTGTTGGGCGGAGTGCCGGTGAGGATCTCGTAGAGGACCCCGCCCAGACCGTAGACGTCCGTGTGGGGTCCGATCAGCACCGGATCCGAGTGCGCCTGCTCCCACGAGAGGTAGGCCGGCGTGCCCAGCAAGTCGCCCGTCGCCGTAAGGCGCGCGTCGGAATCGCCGGCGGGTGCCGCGCCCCATCCCTGGCTCTCGTCGAGCGGTCCCGGTCGGACGAGTCCCCAGTCGACCACCCAGACCTCCCCGTGCTCTCCGAGCATGATGTTGGCGGGCTTGAGATCCCGGTGGATCATCTTGTGGCGGTGGGCGTGCGCGACGGCGCGCGCCGCCTGGGCCAGGGCGCGGAGCGCGCGCTCCAGGGGGAGCGGTGTAGCTTCGCGAAGGGCGCTCTCCAGGGTCCTCCCCTCGACTCGCATCATGGTGTAGTAGGGACGTCCTTCTGAATCGGTTCTCGCCGTGTAGCAGGGGAGGATGTTCGGGTGGCCGAGGAGCGCCGTGGCCCGCGCCTCGGCGAGGAAACGGCGCTTCTGGTGGGGGGTTCCGTGCTCGAGGATCTTCAGCGCCACCGTGCGCCCGAGCGGGCGGTCGTGAACCTCGTAGACCGTGCCCATGCCGCCGTGGCCGAGGACGCCGCGCACCTCGTAGCGGTCCGGGAGGGCCGCGAGCACGTCGCCCGCGGACGCGGCCGGTGCCGCACTTCGCGGCCCTGCCTGATTTCCGGCCGGATCGCGAGCCATGGTCGAGGGGCCGAAGCCGGAGCGCTTTACCTTGGATTCCACGAGCGTGGCGGCGAGGAACTGTCGCGCCCGCTCGCACCAGATCGGCGCGCGGAGGGCGATGTCGTTCGCGAGGCTCGTTGCGAGAAGCGCATCGAGCGCCTCGTCGATCTTCCCCTCCTGGGCAAGACAGGCCAGGGCGCGGCCCACCGGATCCTCGCTCGACGCCGCTTCCCGGGCGGCGCCGGCCGGCAGGAACCCCAGCTCTTCCAGGAGCAGCGGGAATCGCGAATCCATAGAACGACACGAGTGTAGCGCAAACCGAGGCCGAGCGTGCCTGGTCGCCGATCGTTGAAGCCCAGCGCGCTTCCGGTACACTGACATCGCTGAAAAAACCCGGAGGAACCCCGATGCCGAGTCCCGCGCGAGGATGGTTCACGCACGAGGGGAAGCCGCGGTACGAGGTCCGGGAGGCGCTCGGCTCGGCAGAAGGGGACGACTTCCATCGGGCGTGGGACCGGATGTCGGAACGGGAGGTCTTCCTCGTCGTTGGTGGGGAGTCGCTCGCCGCGAGGGCGAGCGTCGCCGGGCGGCTCGAGCACCCGGCGGCGGTCACGGTCTACGATGTCGGCCGCGACCCCGAGGGGCGCGTCTTCCTTGCCGCGATGGACCACACCGTTGCCCGGCCGCTATCGAAGTGCCTCGACGAGATGACCCGCGACGAGGTCCTCCGCGCCGTCGTCACGGTCGCCCACGCCGCGGCGCACGCCGAGGGGCGTGGAGTCCTTCATCCGCGTCTGGACCTCGACCAGGTGCTGCTCTTTCCTGACGGGCATTTCCGCGTGATCGGCTGGGACGAGCCGGGCGAGCGCCACGACTCCGCCGCCCGCGGTGTCCAAAAACTCCTCCGGCGCGCGATCGTCCCCTACGGGAAGGCCCCGAAGCCCCTCTGGTCGATCGACCGGCACGAGTACAAGGACGCGGGGCAGCTCGCGCGCGACCTCGGTGCGTATCTCGACGGCGCGAGCACGCTCCGCGCGACGAAGCTCCCGCTCCGGCAGCGCCTCGCGGCGTGGGGGCACCGGCGCCCGGCCCTGGCGACGCTCGCGGCGGGCTCGGGCGTTGTCGTACTGCTTGCCGCCCTTGTCCTCCCGGCCCTCGTCTACTTCGTGAAGAAGGGGGACGAGGAGGAACGCCGGGCGGCCGAAGAGGCCAGGGTCAAGCGCGTCAAGGCGAATCTCCAGGAGGCCGCGACCCTGATCGAGAAAGTGAGCGAGCTCGACAACAAGCGGCGGGACGCGCTCACGAAACGGCGTGCCGAGTATCACAAGACCGAGTCGCAGCGCCTTTCGGACGCGGAAATCGAGCTCGACGGCGAGCTCCTCGAGCTCTCGTCGGACCGCGCGGGGAAGGCCCAGCTCGCCTCGTCCAGGCTCGACCTCGCGGAAAGGGATCTCGAGGGGAGGCCGGATCCTCGCCTTGCCGAGGGGCGTCTCGTCCTAGAGAAAGGGCGTCTGGAGTATCTCTTTGCCGTTGCGGCGTACGAGGAATCGAAGACGATCTCAACGGCGACGATCCAGGAGGCGCGCAAGACAGCCCAGGGCGGAGACCTCCCGAAAGGGCACGCCTATCGGGTCGCGGCGCAGGCCCTCGCGGACACCCTGTCTAAGAACCCTGGCTGGCGGGATGCACTGTCGGATCTCGCAAGGGCTCTCCAGGCGCGAGGCACGCTCGTCGTTTCGAGACTCGGCGAAGGCGATACCGCCACGATCTCGGAGCTAGGGCATGACGCCGAAGAGAGATGGACTCTCGGCGAGGAAAAGACGCGCGAGGTCGGAGAGGAACTCGATCTCGCGGTCGGCGTCTACCTCGTCCGGGTCGATCGCGGCGGGAAGGAGTTCCGGTTCGAGGTGCTCCTGGAGCGCGGCGAATACGAGACGGTGAACGCCGGCCTTGTCCCCGACGACCTGCCGGAGGGCTTCGTCTGGATCCCGCCGGCCGAGTTCTACCGCGGCGGGGAAGGGCTCAACCCGACGCGCTACAGGAAGGACGAGGAGAGCGTGACGAAGCCGTTCGCGATCTTCCGGACCGAGCCGAGCTGGGAAGAGTCCGACGCGTGGGGCTGGGGACGGCCTCACCTGGGTATGCCCCCGGACTTGCCCGTCGTGCTTGTCACGCAGCCCGAGGCGCAGCGGCTAGCTGAAAGTCTCAAGTTCGGCCAGTGGCGTGGGTTCCTCCCGGCCGAGGCCCAGTGGGAGCTCGCCGCTCGCGGCGTCGCGGGACGGAGTTTCCCGTGGGGGAACAAGTACATCGAGAGGGCGGCCAACACGCAGGACTACTCACAGGAGGGCCGTCCGACCCCCGTGGGTTTGCCGCAGACCGATCTCTCGATCTTCGGTGTCCAGGGGATGGCCGGAAACGTCCTGGAGTGGACCGCGAGCCGGTTCTCGGAGGGCTTCATGGTCGTCAAGGGCGGGTACTATCACGCCGGAAGCAACGAAGCGATTTGCGCCGCGCGGCAGAGCGGCGACCCTGCCTCTGCTCAGACTTCAGTCGGCGTCCGGCCAGCCTTGAGGCGCGAGCCGTAGGGTCCCGTTCACCCGCCCCGCTTGGGAAAGGCCACGAGGCGGAAGCCGGTTTCGACGTAGCCTTTTTCGTTTCGTGCGTGGGACAGGTTCCGGCCCGACACCCGCACGGCGCTCTCGGCATCTCCCCAGCATGCGCCACGTACGACAGCTCGCTCCCCGGGAAGATCGCTCGCTGTCCACTCACTGAGGTTCCCGGCCATGTCGAAGATCCCAAAAGGGGAGGAGTCCGCGGGGGAGCTCCCGACGGGGCCCCGGTACTCGTACTTCCCATTCCCCTGAACGATGGCGAGGCTCTTGTCGAAGTGATCCCCCCAGACGAGTATTCGTCCGTCGGCGCCGGCTGCCGCGCGGGCCCACTCCTCCTCGGAGGGGAGCCTGTAGTCGAAGGCGGGGTCGTTCTCCGAGAGCCACTTCGCGTACGCCTCGGCATCGACGCGGCTCACGCCGTAGACCGGGTGTTCGAGCTCGTCGTAGGGACGGATGAACGAGAGGTCAGCATGTAGGACAGGGTACAATTGATGCCCGTCATAGTACGCGGGAGCGAAGGCCTCTCGAGTCCGGTCATCGGGGACCCTTCGCAGGAACTCGATGTAGCGCTCGAGCGTCACCTCGGTCCTGGCGAGGAAGAAGCCTTTCTCGAGGAAACACCTGTGGCGGGGCCAGGCGTCGGGGGCGTCCCCGCCTTCCAGAAAGTCTCCCGGCGGGATCCAGGCGAACCCCTCGGGGATCTGCTCGGGGAGCTCGACCTCGACGGACGAGGTCCGCCCTCGCTCGACGAGGACGGGAAAGAAGAATCTCTCCTCGCCCCGAGCGACCTCGAGCGAGTAGCTCCCGAGCGGGAGATTGACCGACTCGCCGGCCGGCGATATGTTCTCGCTCACGACCTCGCGGCCGAAGGCCGGGAACTGCGTCGTGACGTACTCGAGAAGCTTCGCCGTCGTATCGGCGGGGAGAGGGCTGGTTGTGAGCTTCCCCGAGCCCTTCAGGAGCTCGCGCGCTCGCAGGACCATCGCGTGATCTGGGCCGAGGCGATCCGGCTTCTCAATATCGGCCAGGAGCTGCACGACCTGCCTATAGAAGCGGGGCCCCGCCTCGGGATCAAGCTTCGCCGTCTGCCTCGACTTCTCGATCCAGGCACTCGTGAAGAGGGCTCGCTCGGTCGCGAGCGCGAGCTCGAGGGCCCACTCGAGTTCCTGGGCATCGAGAGAATCGTTTCTTTCGCGCAAGGTCAAAAGAGAGGATCGGGCCTGGGCCGCCGCGGCCTGCCAGTCCTCGGAGGCCTTCGCCACCCAAAAATCGGCGGAGGGGTTATAAGTAGTCTTGGCGAGCTGGCGGAGGAGCTCCCGCTGCGACTCGATCGGCTCCTCGGGAGGAGGCGGGTAGACGAAGACGTGCTCGAAGGGCTCCGAATAGTCGCGAAGGGCTCCGAGCCGCGCTTCGTGGGCCTTCTTCGCCGCCTCGAGCGCGAGGTCGCGCCCGCTCCTCGCGTCCGCGAGGCGCTTCTCGGCCGCCCGCTTCGCCTCCCCTTCCCGGGCCTGGGTCGCGCGGGACTCCAGCGAGTTCCGGCCGTAGACGATCCCGATGGTTGCGCCGACCGCAAGCGAAACGACGACCGCGATCGAGAAGAGAACGACATGGCGTCGCACCCAGGCCACGATCCGGATCGGGACCGGCGCGCGGTATGCCGAGACAGGCTGGCGGGCGAGGAATGCCGCGAGGTCGTCGGCGAAGGCGTCCGCGGAAGGGTAGCGGTTCGGCGGCTTCTGTGCGAGCGCCTTCATGGCGAT
>JACQVV010000594.1 GCA_016209595.1 Planctomycetota bacterium | reverse complement strand
TCGTTCGACTGTGGACTAAGAGCCCATCCAAGAACCTCCCGTCGCCGGGCGGGCGGCCGCGGCCCGGCTGCTTCGTTGCTTCGCGCTTGCCATAGCTGCGCGATGGCTCGGAAGCGACGGTACACCGTTTCGGACGGCAAACTCGTTCTCGTGCTGGAAGAAGCCGAGGAAGGGGGCTACGTCGTGACCTCCCCCTTCGATCCCGAGCTGATCACCCAGGCGGAGTCGGTCGAGGAAGCATTCGAAAACGCGCGAGACGCCGCGCTCGCTCTCCGGCATTCGCGAGCCCGGCTCTTCAAGCGACTCTCGGCTCCCACGCCCGGTTCCTGCCCCGGGGCTCTCGGGTCGTGAGCGTGCGGCTCGACGGGAAAGACCCCCTTCCCGCCTGCGGGTCGGCCTCAGGACCGCCCTGCTGCCAGAACCCGCGAGAGGCTCTCGACGGCCGCCGCGGCGCCGGCGGCGGACCAGGTTGCGAAGAGGATGCGCGAATCCGCGCCTCGCATCTTGAGACGAATCGCGTGGACCTGGCGGAGGTCGATCCGTTCCTGGCCCGGCAAGAGGCTGAGAAGGTGCCATGCGGGTCCAGCGACCCACGAGACGAAGAAGAGAAGGAAGATCGCCCATCCCAGGGGAGTGGCTGCGGGCACCCTCGCGGCGAAGACCTGGACCGCGACGCCGTCCACGTCCCCGAAGGGGATTCGCTCGGAACGAGAGACCCAACCCAGCCAGGTCCGCTCGATCGCGAAATGTGCCCCTTCGCTATCCCCCACGACCCGATGACCCGGGAGGGCATGAAATGCCACGAGGTACGCGAACATCGAACCGGTGATCGCCACAAACACGGCCACAATCAACGGCTCGCGAAGAAGCCCTCCTCGTACAAACACGAGGAAGTAGAGCGCGGCGAGGAACGCGCCAAAGCTGATCGTGACGGTCCAGATCTCCGGCTTCCGCGCCGCCACGATCACGCGGCGGCCCTCGTCGCGAGTGGAGAGTCGGAGAAAGGTGAGCAAGCGAGCCTCGGCTCGTAGGATGGGGATCCCGTAGGATGGGGATCCGTCTCCCGCGGCGCAATGGGCCGGGCAAGAGTCCTAACGCGGCGGCCCGGTCGCGTATCCTGTGGTCGAGAGAACGAAGGGCGAAATCTCCATGCCCCACCTTATCCTCTACGACGGCGTCTGCGGGCTATGCAACCGCCTGAACCGGTTCGTGCTCGCGCGGGACCGGACGGACGGCTTCCGCTTCGCGCCGCTCCAGGGAAAAGTCGCGGGCGATGTGCTGGCGAAGTACGCGAAAGACCCCGCGGACCTCGACACGTTCTATCTCGTGACGGGCTGGGGATCGTCCGGCGAGCGGCTCCTCTGGCGCGGGCGCGCGGCGCTCCAGGTTCTTCGCGAACTGGGAGGGATCTGGGGCGCCTCGCGGGTTCTCGGGCTCCTGCCTACCGTCCTCCTCGACCTCGGCTACCGGATCGTGGCGCGAAGCCGGTACCGGCTCTTCGGGCGCCACGCCGTCTGTCCCGTGCCCAGCCCCGAGCACCGCGCGAAGTTTCTTCTCGACGGCGCCCCGACTGGGTCGTGACCGGGTCGCGGCCTCGTGGGCCGCGAGTTCGGCGGGCACGCCGGACGGGTTCCGGGTCGCGCGGGCTGGAGCGCTTGCGCGACCCCGGACATGGATTCCTGGTCGGACGTACGATACGCTTGGCAATGTACGGATGACTCGCTCGCTTCGAGAAACGGAAGCAAGGGGCGCACCCCATGCGAATCACCGCTTCCAAGCTCCGGGAGAACATCTACAAGATCCTCGACCAGGTCCTGGAGACCGGCATCGCCGTCGAGGTGGAGCGCAAGGGAAGGACCCTGCGAATTGTCGCGGAACGGCCGAGCTCCAAGCTGTCGCGACTCGAGAAGCGCCGGTTCCTCAACTGCGGGCCCGATGAGATCGTTCACTGCGACTGGTCGGGCGAGTGGAGGCCATGATCCATCTCGACACTCACGTCGTCGCCTGGCTCTTCGCGGGCGAGGTCGACCTCCTCCCCTCCAGGGCACGCTCCCTCGTCGAGACCCAGGAGATCGCGATCTCCCCCATGGTCCAGCTCGAACTTGGCTTCCCCCCAATGTTGTATGATCTCGTCCCGAGTCCGCAGGCAACGTTGGGGTTCCCTCCGCCGTCCGGTCTGGCGGTGGCGCTCGCGGTCCCCGACCGGGAGGAAGGGGCTTGGAGCCGGTTCCCGGACTGCCCCTCGTAAACCCCTACGCCCCGACCTCCACCGTCCACCCCTCGCGCGCGAGCGAGATCTCCATCGACGATCCCGCGGCCGCCGCGCGCGCGCGGGCTTCGCCGAGGACGCGCTCCAGGCCGTCGTCGTCCCGGGTCGGCTCGTGGTGGAAGAGGACGAAGTGTCGGACCTGGGCCGCGAGCGCGAGGTCGACCGAGTGGGACCAGCTCGAGTGTCCCCAGCCGTGACGCTTCTCGTACTCCTGGGGCGTGTACTGGCTGTCCAGGACGAGGAGGTCCGCGCGGCCGAGAAACTCCACGATCCGGTCGTTCTGCGCGCGGACCGTCTCCTCGATCGCCTGCCGGGAGAGTCCGCGAGTCTCCCCGCCGTGCATGAAGTCGAAGTAGGGCTCGTGGTCCGGTGCGTAGACCAAGGTCGAGCCCTCCGCCTCGATCCGGTAGCCGAGCGTGAGGACGGGGTGGTTCAGCGCCTGCGCGGCGATCCGGAAGGGCCCGACCGCGAAGCGGTCCTCCGAGAGGTCGTGGAACTCGACCGTCGCCGCGAGCTCGCTCACGCGGACCGGGAAGAAGGAATAGTCCATCTGGAGGCGGAAGACGTCGAAGAGTCCCTTGTCGAATTCCTTGGGACCGTAGACGTCGATCCGGTTCCCGGGGATGAAGGCGGGGACGAAGAACGGGAACCCCTGGATATGGTCCATGTGCGTGTGGGTGATGAGGAGCTCCGTCTGGACGCTCCCGCCCCGCGCCGCGAGAACGCGTCCGAGCTCGCAGATGCCGGTCCCCGCGTCGAGGACAAGGGATGCCTCTCCCGCGATCACCTCCACACACGACGTGTTCCCGCCGTAGCGGACGGTGCGCGGCCCGGGCGTGGGGACCGATCCCCGCACGCCCCAGAAACGGACCTTCATGGGTTCATCCCGGCCTGGCCTCTTGCCGCCCGTTCCCCTGCCCCCTGATTCTATCCGGCCGCCGCGGATACCCGATGCGCAATCTCCTGGGCCCCGTGCATCGTATAGGATAGGCGGCCGATGAAGGACCCCAACCCATCCAGGAGGCGCCGCGCCGCCGAGGCGACCGTCCCGGTCCCGCCTCCGTCGGGATTCTCGATCGAACCGGGGACCGAGATCGGCCCGTACCGGATCGAACGGCTGCTCGGCTCGGGCGGGATGGGCGCGGTCTACCTGGCCACGGATGTGGCGCTGGGGAGGCGGGCGGCGCTGAAGGTCCTGACGGAGGCGGCCGATCCGGAGCTCCTTTCGAGGTTCCGCCGGGAGGCGACGGAGACCGCGAAGCTCCGCCACCCGCACATCGTCGAAGTGGACGCGACCGGGGACTACCAGGGCATCCCCTGGATCGCGATGCGCCATGTCGAAGGCCCCACGCTCGCGGACCGGATCGACCGGGGGGATCTCCCGCTGGAGGAGGGCCTCGTGGCGGTCCGCGACGTAGCCCGCGCCCTCGCGCACGCGCATTCGCTGGGACGGCTCCACCGGGACGTCAAGCCGTCGAACGTGCTCTTCGACAGGGACGGGCGCGCCCTTCTCGCCGACTTCGGCCTCGTCCGAGCGCCCGACGCCTGGACCCGGCTCACGCAGACCGGGGCGATCGTCGGCACCCCGGCCTACATGAGCCCGGAACAGGCGGCGGGGACCGCGCCCCTCGACGCGCGCTCGGACGTCTACTCGCTCGGAGCGACGCTCTACGAGATCCTGGTCGGCCGGCCGCCGCACCAGGGGGAGAACATCGAGGAGCTCCTCGCCTCGGTGCTTGCCCGCGAACCCGAGCGGCCGCGCCGGATCGACCCGAGGGTCCCTGCCGCGGTCGAGGCGATCGCGATGACGGCGCTCGCGCGAGACCCGCGATCGAGATACCTGACCGCCGCCGCGTTCGCCGACGACATCGACCGATACCTGGCCGGAAAGAAGGTGCTCGCCCGGCCGTTCGGCCTCGCCGCCCGGGCGAGGCGAGCGGCCAGGCGGTGGCGGCTCTACCTCGTCCAGGCCGCGGCCGCGGTCGTCCTGTCGGCGGTCGTCCTCGGGGTCCTCGCGGGCCTCGGGGAACCGGCTGGCGAGAAGGACCCGGCGCCTCCCGAAGCCGGCGAGCCTGCGCCCGATCCCGGCGAGCCCCAGCCCGCCGCGCCTCCCGGACCCGGCGGGGGGCCGGCGCACGCGCCGCGACTCCAGGACCCCGCTCGCCTCGCCCGCGAGGGCGAGGCCCGGGAACTCTACCGTCGAGCCATCGACCGCCTGGAACGCGACCATCGCTTCGCCGAGGCCCTCGATGATTTCCTTGGCCTGAAGACGGTGAACGTCGCGTTCGACGACATTGGCCTCCATCTCGGGCAGGTCTACCTGTTCCTGGGAGATCTCGAGAGCGCCGTCCCGATCCTTGGCTTCGAAACAGTGAGCGGAACCGATCCCGGGCGCGCCCGGGTCCTCCTCGCCCTCGCGCGGAAGACCTCGGGAAGCGATGAAGTCGATGCGACGGAGCTCCGCGAAGGCGTGGCCGCGGTCGGAGGCGTCTCCCCTCCCTTCGAGGGGCACCGCTCCGACCGGGACCTCGCGATCCTGGCGCTCGCAGTCCGGCACCTGCGGGCCGGCAATGCGGAACGCGCCGTGGGGCTCCTCCGGCTCCTGGAGATCCTCGCTCCGTCCGATCCGACTTGCCGCGTGCGGCTCGCGGAAGCCAAGGCCGCGGCCGGCCATCCGGACGTCGCGCGCTCCATCCTCTCCCGGGCCGTGGAGGCCTTCCCCGCGTCCGCCGACGTTCGTGCCGCGCTCGCGCGGGATCTCGCCGGGGCGGGAGATTTCTCCGGAGCGGAGCGACTCCTCTCCGAGGCCCTCGACCTCGCCCCCGATCGGATCGATCTCCTCTACCTCCGCGCCGAGGCGCGGACTGACTCCGGGCGGGCGAGCGAGGCGCTGGAAGACCTCGCGGAGATCGAATCGCGTCACGGGTCGAGCGTAGGACTTCACAGGCGCCGCTTGCGGGTCTTCGAGAAGCTCGGCGCGACCGCCGAAGTGGCGGCCGAGAGGGAGCGGCTGGCCGTCCTTCGGGACGAGCGAAAGACCGGCATCGAGCGTGGACGGACGGAGCTCGGCGATCACCTGGCGGCGGATCGGTTCGAGGACGCCCTTGCCGCGGCTCGGCGCGTCCTCGCGATCGACGGTGCCGCCGCGGATACGGTCTACGAAGCCCTCCGGCACGCTCTGCGGGGAGGGACCGCGGAATCGCTTGACTGGGCGATCGCGGTGTTCTCGGTCGAAGCCGCGCGCGATCCGTCGCCGCAGCTCTCATTCCTCGCGCGGGCGTTCGCGCAGGAGGCCCGCGGCCAATACCTGGCCGCTCTCCGGGACTACGAGCGGGCCGAGATCCTCGACCCCGAGGTGAGCCGCATGGATCTCTACTATGCCGGCTGCCACGCCCTGGCCGGAGAGAAGTCCCTCCCGCTCGCCCACGCGGAGGCGTTCCTCAAGAGGAACCGCGAACTCGCCGGGCTCGTCCGGCAGGACCCCGACCTCGCGTCGCTCGCGGGAGACCCGGCTTTCGAGGCGCTCCTGCGCCGTTTCGGCCGGTAGCGTGGAATTTCCCCGCCGCAGGGGATTAGAATCGCCCTCGTCCGGTTGAGTGGAGGGTGTCTCGTAGGTGGATAACGTCACCGTGCTGCTGGCAGCGGTCGAGCGGGTGAGGCGCCGGGCGAACCTCGCCATGGCGGCCGGCCGCGCGGTTCGAGTCCTCGCCGTCGGGCTCCTCGCCTTAGGTGTCCTCGTGGTCGGCGTCCGGCTGCTCACGCCGGAGTGGGCACCGTGGCTCCTCGCCGGGCTCCTTCCAGTCGCCGCCGCGGCGGCGATCGCCGCTCTCGTGGCCCGCCGCGACTTCTGGGGCCGCGAGGAGGCGGCGGCGTGGCTCGATCTCAAGTCGAGCGCGGGCGGCGGGATCCTCACCTCGCTCGCTTTCCCCGGCGCCGCGGGCGTCCCGGGCGATGTCGCGATCTTTCGTCCGCCGCGCCTCGCCCCCGCGTGGTTTGCCCTCCGGGTTCTCCCCGCGGCTGCCTTCCTCGCCCTTTCCTTTCTCGTGCCGGCTCCGCGCGCCGCTTTCGGGACGCCTCCGCTCACGAACCCGATCGCCCGGGAGGATCTGGTCAAGATCGAGGATCGGATCGAGGAGCTCCACGAGGAAAACGTGCTTTCCGAGGAGACGATCGAGGAGATGAAGAAAGACCTGGAGCGGATCCGGGCCGCCCAGGAAAAGGATCCCTTCTCCGAGCCCTCCCTGGAGGCGATCGACGCGCTCGCGGACAAGGTGGACTCGAAGGGGCGCGAGGGACGCCACGCCGCGCAGAAGACCCAGGAAGCCCTCGACGCGATGGAAGACGCTCTCGCCGAGGGGGCGGGCGAGGAGGATCTCTCCGAGAGGCGTGGCGACCTCGAGCAGGCGATCCGCGAGGCGGCCGAGAAGGGCGCTCTCGCGGGCGCCCCGCCGGAGCTCCGGGAGGCCCTGGGGCTTGCCGACAAGGGGGATCCGGAGAAGTACGGGAAGCTCCCGCGCGACAAGGAATCGCTCGCAAAGGCGCTCCGGGACCTCAAGGAGCACGCGAGGACCGAGTGGAAGAAGGAGCTCGCGATGCGCGAGGGGCACGCTCCCGGCTGAAGCGGGGCTCCTGAGGATCACGGCCCGGGAGGCACGTGAAATGGCGATGGAGACCGCCCCGGTCGGGGCGGCGTGAGTCGGGGGCGGGGGGACGCTCCGATGGTCTTCGGTGACACGAGCCCGGAGCTCGCCGAGAAGCTCAAGGCCGAGTTCCTGCCGCAGGGGATGCCGGCCGATCTCGAGGAGACCGAACTCGTGGGCGTCTCCTTCTCCGCCCCGAAAGCCGATCCATCGGGGAGCCGCGCGAGCGGCGCGGCGGGCGACCTCGGCGAGGGGCCGGGCGGCGCCGCGTGGTGGCGGGGCGTGGGTGTGCGCGAGAGGCGGGTCCTCTCGCGCTACTTCGGCGAGGAATAGGCTCCTGTCCGAGGCCGCCGGTTCCCTCGTCCCGCCGGCCGAGCTCGCCGGGGCCACGGCGGCCGTTCGCCGCGTAGAGGACGGCCTCGGAAAGGTCCTTCTCGGGCAAGACCGCCTGATCGAGCGCGTCCTCACGGGTCTCCTCGCGCGCGGGAATCTCCTCCTGGAGGGGCTCCCGGGCCTGGGGAAGACCGAGCTCATCAAGGGGCTGGGGAGGCTCCTCGACCTCAAGTTCCGGCGGATCCAGTTCACGCCCGACCTCCTCCCTTCCGACATCACCGGGAGCCACATCCTGGAAGAGGACGAGCGCGGCCGGCGCGCGTTCGCCTTCCACCCGGGGCCGATCTTCGCCTCGCTCGTCCTCGCCGACGAGATCAACCGCGCCTCGCCGAAGACCCAGTCGGCGCTTCTCGAGGCGATGCAGGAACACGGCGTCACCGTGCTGGGTGAGACGCGCCGCCTGCCCGAGCCCTTTTTCGTCCTCGCCACGCAGAATCCGATCGAACTCGAGGGGACCTACCCGCTGCCCGAGGCGCAGCTCGACCGCTTCCTCTTCAAGATCCCGGTCGGCGGCGTCGGCGAGGAGGTCCTCTCCCGGATCGCCGAGACGCGAGTCCGAGGCCAGCCCCCGGCGCTCGAGCCCGTCCTGGGGACCGCGGAGCTTCTCGGGGTGCTCGAACTCGTCGATCGAATCTATCTGCCGCCGGCCGTGGCTGGCTACATCGGGCGCCTTGTCGCGGCGACGCACCGTGACCACCCGGCGGCCCCCGGCGTGGTGAAGCAGCATGTCCGGTGGGGGGCGAGCCCCCGCGGCGCGATTGCGATTGCCGCCGCCGCGCGGGCCCTCGCGCTCGTCCGCGGCAAGCCTAACGTCGGGTTCGACGAGGTGAAGGAGGTTGCCGTCCCCGCGCTCGCCCACCGGCTCGTGCTCGAGTACTCGGCACGCCTGGAGGGGCTCTCGGGGGAAGGAATCGTGGAGCGCGTCCTCTCCGAGGTGAGCGAACTCCGGCGCCCGATGCCGGAAGGCATCGCGTCGTGAGACGATGGAGGCGAAGGCGATCGCTACCGGGCTGCGGCTCACGGCGCCCGATGCCGGAAGGAATCGCGTCGTGAGACGATGGAGGCGAAGGCGATCGCTACCGGGCTGCGGCTCACGGCGTCCGATGCCGGAAGGGACGCTCTCGTGAGACGCGCGGGGCTTTTCGCCGCCGCCCTCCTCGCGGTGGCGCTCCCCGCGGCGGCCCAGAGGCAGGAACAGGCTCGTCTCCATCGCGCGAAGGCCCTCGGCATCTCGCTCGCTGTGGACGACACGTGGCCGCCCGTGGGTCCGGGGGTCCTCTATCCGGTGCGGATCGAGCTCGTGAACGAGGGCGGCCAGGACCGGCGGGTCGCCATCCGCTGGCAGGGACAGATCCAGCCCGACGAGGTCCGCCGGGAGCTCGTCCTTTCAGCCGGGGAGACCGCGCGGTTCACCCTTCTCGTCCCCCGGGCCGGAAGGCACATGGTCCCGGAGCTTTCAGTCGAGGTGGACGGCGAGGAGGTGAAGGAGCTCCGCGACGAGATGCGGGGCTGGTACAACATCGAGTCGGAGGCGGAGTACGGCCCCGGCCGCGCGCGCGGCCACGGGATCCTCCTGGTCGAGGACGGGGTCCCCGACCTCCGGGGGATCAACGCCTTGTATTCGATGGAGGCGAGGTGGATCGTCCATCTCACCCCGGACCGGCTCTCCGAGAAGTGGCAGGCGTACGACGGTCTGCAGATCATCGCCGTGAACGCCAAGGTCTGGCCGCGGCTCGCCCCGGAGCACTCCCGGGCGATCCTCTCGGCCGTGAGGGCCGGAGGGACGCTCGTTCTCTTTGGCGACCCGGGCGCGGGGGGACCCGTGGATGGGAGGCTCGGCCTCGGCCGGGTGAAGGTCTGGTCGGAGGATCCCTACTCGAAAACCGGCACAGCTTGGGTCCAGGAGCCCCCCGAGCGGGAGGGGAAGCGGCTGGTCGAGAAATCCTTCCGGATCCCCGGCGTGGGCGAGATCCCGCTGAACGGGCTCCGGGTGACCCTCTTCGTCTTCGTGGTCCTCGTCGGCCCCGTGAACATCCTGGTCACCGCGTATCTTTTGAAAAAACGGGCACTCCTCCTCGTCACCACGCCGGCCCTCGCCCTCCTCGGCTCGGGGATCCTCCTCGTGCTCTCCTTTGTCTCCGAGGGGTTCTCCGTGCGCTCGCGGACGGTGAGCTGGACCTGGCTTGACCGGGAGAACGACCTCGCGATCATCCGCTCCGAGAGCGTTCTCTACGCGGGGCTTGCTCCCTCGGAAGGACTCGTCTTCGATCCGGGGACCGCTGTCCACGCGATCGACCGCAGCGTGGTCCTCGAGGAGTGGGACCGGAAGCCTTCGCCGTACGGCTACCCGCACCACTACGGATACCCGTACGGCGAGCCGGAAGAGTCGGGACGAGCCTACGAGATCGACTGGAGCGAGGGGCAGGCCCTGCGCTCGGGAGGGCTCCCCTCGCGGCGGCTCACCTGGCTCTTCACCGGCCAGGTCGTGCCGGTCCGCGCGGAGCTCGTCCTGGAAAAGACCGGCGACGGCGGCTACGAGCTCGTGAACGGCCTGCCGGTCGCGATCCGGTCGGGGTACGTGGTTCGCTCGAGCTCCGCGGTCCTGGGGAGGTCAGACTTGTGGCATCTCCAGGGCCCCGTGGAGCCCGGGGGGCGCGGGTCGCTCGCTCCGGGAGGGCCCTCCTCCCGTTTGCCGGAGGACGTCCCCGCCTGGGTTGGGCGGGAGGTTGCGAAGGAGCCCGGCGAGTTCTTCGTGGTCCTCTCGTCGAACCCCTGGCTCGACCTGGGGCTCGAAGAGACCGAGGCCGAGGAGGACTTCCACTTCCTCTCCGGCCGGCTGGAGTTCCCCGGGCCATGAACGACGCGGCCTGGACCGTCCGGATCGAGGGGCTCTCCCGGTTCTTCGGGACCTTGAAGGCGGTCCATCAGGTGAGCTTCGAGATCCATCCCGGCGAGATCTTCGGCTTCATCGGCCCCAACGGCGCGGGGAAGACGACGACGCTGAAGATCCTCGCGACGCTCGACGACCCGGACGAGGGGGACGTCTGGGTGGGCTCCGACTCGATCCTGGAGGCCCCGGACCGGGTGCGGGGCCGGATCGGCTTTGTCCCTGACCGGCAAGGGGTCTATTCGAATCTCAGCGTGCGGGAGTACCTCGACTTCTTTGCCCGCGCCTACTCGCTCAAGGGCGAGAAACGCCGGAAGGCCGTCGAGGCTATCCTCAATTTCTCCGGGCTCGAGGGTCTCGCCGAGCGCAACTGCGAGGAGCTCTCCAAGGGGATGCGGCAGCGCCTCTCGTTCGCCCGGGCGCTGATCCACGACCCGGACGTGCTCCTCCTGGACGAGCCGATGGAGGGGCTCGACCCCCGCGCCCGGATCGAGTTCCGCGAGCTCCTGACGGTGCTCGCCCAGGAGGGGAAGGCGATCCTGATCTCCAGCCACATCCTGACCGAGCTCGCGGAGTTCGTCTCCCGCGTCGCGATCCTGGAAAAGGGGCGGCTCGTCACGACCGGCCGGGTGGAAGACCTGGCGAGAGAGCTCGCGCCCGCCCCGGTCGTCCGGCTCCGGCTCCGGGACGGCCAGGACCCGGCCGCGGCCGAGCGGCTCCTCGTGCAGCTCCCCGGAGTCCGCAGGGTCGAGGTCGAGGGCCAGGTGCTCCGGGTCGAGGGGGATGGCGAGGCCCCCGAGGGAGACCGGCTCGTCCACGCCCTCTACGGCGCGGGCATCCGCGTGCAGTCCTTCGACTCCCAGGAAGCCAACCTGGAGGACGTCTTCCTCAAGTTCACGCGTGGAGACCTCGCGTGAACCGGCTCCGGGCGTTTCTGGCGGGGGCCGGCGACCGGGTGAACCCCCTCCTCGTCCGGGAAGTCCAGCGCACCTTCAAGAGCCGGATCTTCATCTTCGGTTTCGTCCTGGCGCTCGTGGCGTTCCTGCTCGCGGGCGTGTTCGCGGTGGAGCAGAAGCACGTAGAAGCCGACCGGCCGCAGGGGACGCAGGTCTTCGCCATCCTTTTCTCTCTCTACAACCTCGCGGCCTGGCTCGCGGTCCCCATCTACGGCTTCCGCTGGATCTTCGAGGAGAAGCGGGACGACACCTACCCCATCCTCTCCATCACCACGATCGGCCCGTGGCGGCTCGTGACCGGGAGGCTCTCGGCGGGGCTCGCGCAGCTCGTGATGGTGCTCGCGGCGGCCGCCCCGTTCATCACGTACGCCTATCTGCTGCGCGGCCTTGACATCGTCATGATCGCTGCCTTTCTCGGAAGCTCGACCGCGATCTCGGTGCTGCTGCTCCTCTTCGGGATCTTCCTCTCGAGTCTCCCCTCGACGCGGGGGGCCTTCGCCGGGCTCGCGGTCATCTTCGGGCTGGGGCTCCTCTTCCTCGTCGGCACGGGATTCGGCTGGACCACGGTCTGGTTCGCGTACGGGGGCGGCGGTAGGATCGATCTCGCCGAGCTGGGGGCGGTGCTCGTCGCCGTCCTCCCCCTCTACGGGGTCCTCGCCGTCTCGGCCCGCGCGACGCTGGCGCCGGCGACCACAAACTACGCGCTCCCCATCCGGCTCTCGGTCGTCGCCACGATCGCGATCTGGTTCCTGGGCGGGTTTGCCCTCGTAGAGGCGAACGACTTGGACGACTTCTCGGTCTTGTGGTCCGTGGCGTCGATAGGACTCCTCGCGTTCGCGGGGATCGGCGCGATCGGCGAGCCCGAGGACCTCTCCCGCCGGATCCGGGTGCAGCTCCGCGGAGCCCGGTCCTGGGGCGTACGGCGCCTTCTCGTCCCGACGCTCATCACCGGGAAAGGGACGGGCTTCGCGTTCATCCTGATCTCGCTGGGCGCGGTCTGTGCCGGCCACTGGTTGCTGCTGGGCGTGGATCGAGGACACGCGAGCGCGGGGGAGTGGTTGGTCCCGCCCATCCTCGCTCTCTACGTCGCGATCTACCTCGGCATGTCTCTCGTTATCGTCCGCCGGCTCCTCCCGGCGCGCTTCCGGACCCCGAGGACCTATCGCTTCCTCCCGTTCCTTCTCGCGGGTGGCCTGAGCATCGTGTCGGCCCTCCCGTACCTCGTGCTGGCGCGTCGTGGCTCGCGCGGACTCCTTCCGAGCGACTACTTGAGTCCGTTGTCTCTCCTCGCCAAGTTCGACTACGTGCGCAGCACCGGCTCGGGTCTGGTAGCTGGCGTCATCCTCCTCGTCGCGGCGGCGGTCGCCGTATCGGTCAACGCCGACCTCATCGGGAAAGGCTTCCGCCAGGTGGTCCGGGCGAAAAGGGGGCTCGGGGCATGACCTCCGGCCTCGCGGCGGCGGTCCTCCCGGTGGCGGCCCGATACCGCCTCGCGCTTCTTTTCGCCCCGCGGCGAGGGCAGGCGGGAGAGGTCCTGACCCGCCGGACCGGGGGGTCGATGGAGTTCGAGGATTTCCGGAACTACTCGCCCGGCGACGATCCCCGCCACATCGACTGGGCGGCCTACGCGCGGACCGACCAGCTCCTCGTCCGGCTCCACCAGGCCGAGCTCCGGCTCGCGGTCGACGTCCTCATCGACCGCTCCCGCTCGATGGCCTCAGGCGACGGCTCGAAGGGAGCGCGCTCGCGCGAGGTCGCGCTCCTCGTCGCGCTCGTCGCCCGGCGGGCGGGAGCGGCCGTGCGGCTCTGGGCGGCCGGCGATTTCCTCGAGCGGATCCCCGGCGACCCCGCGCAGGCGCTCGCTAGTCTGCCCTTCGACTCACGCGCGCCGCTCCCCGAGGTCCTCACCTCCCGCGCCGGCGAGCTCGAAGCGGGCTCGGTCCGCGTCGTAGTCTCCGACTTCCTCTTTCCCCACGATCCCGAGGCGCTCCACTCGCGGCTCGCGCGGTCGGCCGGCGGCCTTGCCCTCGTCCAGATCCTCGACCCCCAGGAGGCGGAGCCGGCCCCACGAGGGGCCGTCCGGCTCGTGGACGTCGAGACGGGGGAGGACCGGCCGCTCTGGATGGATTCTCGGGCCATCGCGACCTACCGGGCGAGGCTTCGGGAGCTCGTCGAGGGGCTCGCGCGTGCATGCCGCCGCACGCAGGCCCTGTTCGCTTCTACCGTGCCCTGCCGCTCTCTCGACGATCTCTGCCGGCGGGCTCTCGCGCCCGCCCGGCTCCTCGAGCCCGCGCCATGTCAGGGGTCGAGCATGCGCGCTCCGGCGTCGTGAGCCTTCTCTTCCCCTTCGGTTTGGCGGCGCTCGCGGCCCTGCCGGCGATCCTCGCGCTCCATTTCTTCCGCCGCCGCTTCCCGCCGCGTCCAATCGCCGGTCTCTTCCTGTGGCCCCGCGACGCGCGGACGCCGGGCGCGGGTCGGAGCCTCACGCGGCTCGTGCGTTCGATCTCGCTCGCCGCCGAGCTCCTCGTGGCGGCCGCGCTCGCGCTCCTCGTCGCGGGGCTCTTCTGGCCGAGGCCGGGACCGGTCCGCCACGTCACGGTCGTCATCGACGCTTCCGCCTCGATGGGGGCGCGGGGGGAGAGCGGCGAGACTTTCCTCGCGGCGGGTCTCGCCGCACTCGAGGAACTCCTCGATGACGCGGGCGGCGAGGGAGGGATCCGGGTCGCGGTCCTCGTTTCGGCGCCGAGGCCGGCCCTCATCGCGGGGCCCGCGGTCGAAGTCGGCGAGGCCCTCTCGGCGGCGCGCCGCGTCGTTCCCGCGGCACCCGCCCACTCGCTCGCGCCGGCAATCGAGCTCGCCCGGCAGGTCGCCGGGCCGGCGGGGGCGGTCGTGGTCCTCACCGACGACCCGGCTCGCGCGCGCGAGGGCGGGGCCGGCGAGGACGAGATCCTGTCTCGCGGGGAAGCGCTCCCGAACGCGGCGATCACGCTCGCCCGGCGCGAGGCGGCCAGCCGCGAGTCGGCCGGGGAGGACGGATCGACGCGCGTCCTCCTCGTCGTCCGGAATTTCTCGGGAAGGGACGCCGCCCGCGAGCTCACGCTGGGTGCGGGGGAGGACGTCTGGCATCGCGAAGAAGTGTCGCTCGCGGCGCGCGGGAGCCGCGAGCTCTCCTTCGATGTCGCCGCGGGAGCAGACCTCGTCGAAGCTCGCCTTTCCGGCGACTCGCTCGCCATCGACGACGCGGCCTTCCTGCTTCCGCCACGGCGGAGGGCGGTCCGGGTCGCTTCGGGCGTAGAGCCCGGCAGCCGTTTCGAGCGCCGGGTGGAGCGCGCCTGCCGCGCGGCGGGGGGAATCGAGTGGGGGGGAGAGAACGTGGCGGGAGCGCACGTGGTTGTCGGGCAGGGGAGTGCCCCTCCCGAGGACCTTCCCCCGCGAGCCTGGTGGGTCGGCTTCGGCACGCCCCCCGGGGTGGATCCCTCGGCCGAGCCGCTCCCTCCGCTCCTGGGTCCCTACCTCGCCGATCCGTCCGATAGTGTCGCGGGCGGTCTCGACTTCCGCGGCGTGATCTGGGGCGGCGCGCATCCCTGGGACGGCGCGGGCGCCATCCCGCTTCTCATGGCGGGGGAGCACGTCCTCTTCGCGCGGCTCCGCGGGCGCGGGCGTGAGGCGTACCTCTTCAACCTCGACCCCGCGAAGACAAACCTCCACAAGAGCCCCGCCTGGCCCCTCTTCTGGAACCGGCTCCTGGAGGCGCGCCGGCGCGAGTTCCCCGGCATCGAGCGCGCGAACTACGCCTCGGGGGAGCGAGCGCGCCTTGCCCTGGAAGGGGAGGAGTTCGGGCCGCCGCGGACGCTCATCCTCCGGAGCGGATCGGGGGAACCCAGAAGCGTACGGGTCGGCGGCGCCGGCGGATTCCTCCCTCCCGTCGAGGAGCCAGGAGTGTACGAGGTCGGCGAGGGGGATCTCGCGATCGACCGGTTCGCGGTCCACTTCGACTCGCCCGCGGTGTCCGACCTCTCCCGGTGCGCGAGATCGACGCCCGAGCTCGCGGCGCCGGGGGAACTCGAAGGCCGCGAGGACCTCGGGCGGCCCTGGCTCTGGCCCGCGATGCTTCTCGTCGCCCTGCTCGCGGCCGTGGGGGACTGGTGGGTCCTTTGTAAGGGGGAGGGGAACAACCCCCTCCCCCTTCCTACCGCCGGCACTCCCCTTGCGGAGCAAGGGTCGTGCCAGCGGCCCCCTCCCCTCTTCCCGGGGAGAGCCTGATGGAGTTCGCCTACCCTCTCGCACTGCTCCTCTCCATACCGGCCGCGATCGTCGCCTGGCGGCTATGGGCGGGATCGGGCGAGGGAAAGGAGATCCTGGCGCTCCGGCTTGCCGCTCTTCTCGCGGTCGTTTTCGCGCTCGCCGGTCCGTCGCGGGTGCGGTCGGGGAACGAGGTGGACGTCGTCTTCGTCGTCGATCGCTCTCGCTCCATGCCCGAGGGGTCGGACGAGCGGGCGCTCGAACTCGTGAGCCATGCCGAGGGCGCCCGCCTGCCGGGGTGCCGGCTGGGCGTTGTCGCCTTCGGCCGCGACGTCGCTCTCGAGCAGGTGCCGACCGAGGCGGGCCGCTTCCCGGGTTTCGAGAAATCGCTCGACCGCGACGCATCGAGCCTCGCGGACGCGATCCGTACCGCGCTCGCCGTGGCGGAGCCTGGTCGCGCCCTCCGCGTCGTCCTCTTGACCGACGGTCGCCCGACCGGCGCTTCCCCGCTCTACGCCGTGCCTGAGGCTCTCGAGCGAAGGACGCCGATCGACTACCGGCTCCTCGCGCGGCCCGCCGACGACCGGGTCGGGATCGTGCGGCTCGACGTCCCGGGAGAGATCGAGGAGGGAGGGCCCGTCCTCGTCTCGGCCTGGGTCCGCACCGATGGGGAGGGGCGTCATCCCTACCGGCTCTGGCGCGACGGGGGGGTGATCCAGGAGGGCGAGCTCGACCTTCGACTCGGGACGAGCCGCCTCGCATTCCGCGACCGATTGCCGCCCGGGGCGGCGATCCATGATTACGAGCTCGAGATCGACGCGGGGGAAGACGCGACCCCCGAGAACAACAGGGCGAGGGGGGTTGTGCGGGCGGTGGCGCCCGCGCGCATCCTCCACGTCCGCGCACCCGATGGGCCCGGCCACCTGGGCGAGGCGCTCGCGGGCGGGTCGTCACCGGTGGACCAGCTCCCGCCCGGGCGATTTCCTGCCGGCCTGGACGGCCTCGATCCCTACCGGCTCGTCGTTTTGGAAAACGTCGCCGTCGAGGAGATCGGAGCGAAGAGGCTCGGGCTTCTGCGAGCCTATGTCGAGAGGATGGGGGGCGGGCTTCTCGTGACCGGCGGCCGGCGGAGCTTCGGCCTGGGCGGCTACCACAAGTCGGAGCTCGACCCCGTCCTTCCCGTCTCCATGGAGATGCGCTCGCAGCAGCGGAAGCTCTCGATGGCGCTCGTGCTCGTCCTCGACCGGTCGGGGAGCATGGCGGTCGGGGTAGGCCCGGGCCTCACCAAGATGGACCTCGCCAACCGCGGCGCCGTGGCGGCGATCGACCTTCTCTCCGAGGCCGACGAGGTTGCGGTGATCGCGGTCGACTCGACGCCGCACTTGATCCAGCCCCTCGCGCCGGTCGAGGACAAGGGGGAGATCGCCGAGCGCGTGCTTTCGATCGAATCGATGGGCGGCGGGATCTTCGTTTACGCCGGTCTCGCGGCGGCGGGGGACGTGATCGCCGACGCGAGCGCCTCGACCCGCCACGTCGTCCTCTTCGCGGACGCCGCCGACGCCGAGGAGCCCGGCGACTATCAGGCGCTTCTCGAAAAGTTCGCCGAGGCGGGGATCACGGTGAGCGTGATCGGGCTCGGCAAGTCCACCGACCAGGACGGCGCGTTTCTCGAGGACGTCGCGAAACGCGGCGGCGGGAGGATCTTCTTCACCGAAGAAGCCAAGGACCTCCCCCGGCTCTTCAGCCAGGACACGATCACGGTGAGCCAGGCAACCTTCGCGAAGGAGGAGACGCCCGGACGCTGGCTCGCGGACGTCCACCTCCTGGGCGAAGTCCCGGCTGGGCCGTTTCCCGCGGTCGGCGGCTTCAACGTGACCTGGCCGCGCGCGGGCGCGTCGCTCGCCGCCGCGACGGACGACGAGGACGCCTCGCCGCTCGCCGCGTTCTGGCACCGCGGGGCGGGAAGGGTCGGCGCCTTCACGCCCGAGGCGGACGGCGAGTTCTCCGGGGGCCTCCTGGGGTGGGACGGGTACGCCCCCTTCTTCCGCACCTGGGCCCGCTGGCTCGCCGGACAGGAGGAGCCCGCGGGGGTCTCGCTCACGCTCTCGTCCGAGGAGTCGGAGGCGCGGCTCGTTCTGGAAATCGACCGCGCGGACCCGGCGACGGCGGCGCTTCTCTCCGAGGAACCCGCCCTCCTCGTCTTCAGGGCCGACGACCCCGCGCGGGAGCCTCTGGAAGTGCCGCTCGTCCGGGTCGGCGAGGAGATCTTCGAGGCGCGCTTCCCGCTCGCGCGCGAGGGGACCTATCTCCCGTTGGCGCGGCTTGGCGGAAACCGGGTCGTGAAGGCCCCTCCGGTGGCGCTCCCCTACTCGCCCGAGTTCGCTCCCGCGACGCCGGGTGGCGAGGACCAGGGACACGAGCTCCTCGAGCGCCTTGCGGAAGCGACCGGTGGCGCGGAGCGACTCGCGATGGACGACCTCTTCGAGTCCTGGGGCGAAGAGACGCGCACTCGGCGATCGCTCGTTCCCTCGCTCGCCCTCGCCGCGCTTCTGTTGTTCTTCGTCGAGATCGCCTTTCGGCGGCTCCAGCTCGCCCAGTTCCTCCCCCGGATCCTCGCACGGACCTTCGCGCGGATTCCCCTCTGGAGCCGGATTGCCGCGAGGCTTCGCCTGCCGCGGATCGCGCGGGAAGTGCCCGCTGACGTTCTCCCTCCCGCTCCCGCTCCCGATTCCGCTCCCCGTCCTCGCGCGCCCGCCCCCCCCAAGGGCGAGGGCCTCTCCGCCGCGCTCTCGAAGGCAAGGCGCAGGCTCGGGGGCCGCCTCCGCGGTTCCGATGGACCACCCGGAGGGGAGTCGTGAAGCCCAGGCAGAAGAGCCCGCGAGGCGAGCCGATCGCGCTCGTGGACATGGACGGGACGCTCTGCGACTACCACGGCGCGATGGTCCGCGACATGGAGCGGCTGCGATCGCCCGGGGAGAAGGCGTACGAGCAAGACGATGGAAGGAGGGACCCCCCGCACATCAAGGCGCGCAGGGATCTCGTCCGCGCCCAGCCCGGCATGAACCCCAACATTGCATATCGAGAAGCGACCTCCAACGCAAAGACGCAGAGGCGCAAAGGAACAGAGGCAGCAATCAGCTTCCTTCGAGTTGTGTTGGGATGTCACCGCCAGTGAAATTCACGTCCAGAGCGCGCAGAGCCTCGAAATGGCGCTTTTCCTTGCGTCTTCGCGGCTTGGCGCCTCTGCGTTGCGTCGTTCTTGCAACGAGAGAGTTCATCCTCGACACGTAGTGGAGCGAAGTGAAGCTGTAACCAGTGCAGAGCAAGAGAGTTATGGAGATAGCGAAAGTTCCGGCATCGAACATCTACCTTGCCGCCTCATCATGACCATCGAATCGTCATGGGACCTCGTTCGTGCCGGCATTCGAGTGCGAGACGTTCGACATCCGACCGCGTGTGAATGAACTTGACAGTACGGGGCCACCGAGTAGGATTTGCCACCCTGCCGTCCATGCTGGACGATGGTGGTGCTTCCTGGATTCCGTTCCATGAGACAAGGATCTTCGAGCCATGGCAGAGGAGAAGTCGCAGCCCGCCAAGCGAAAGGCGGCGAGTCGTCGAAAGAGTTCCACTACGAAGGAGATCATGACTGCCCGGGAGCGCAGCCGAATGCTCCGCCCGGCAACGAACTACGAGGAGGCCGCGGGGAAGGCGGTGAAGGAGTGGTCGGCCCGCCGTTCCCTCGTGCGCGTTCCGAATCTCTCCCCGAAGCGGCTCGAGGCCCTCGTGAAGAAGGCGAAACGCGCCCAGGACACGGAAAGGAAGGCCGAGCAGCGCCTGCAAGTGGCACGAGACGCCAGGATGCGCGCCCAGCACGACGCGTGGAAGGCGCTCCTCGACCTCAAGGCGTTTGTCGAGACGGCGGCGCGGCGAGCTCCCGAACTCATCAAGGCTTTCGACTTCCTGATCCGCCTCATGAAGCGGGAGTCCGCAGGGTCAGGCTCGAAGGCGGACGTCGCGCCCGCAGAGGGGACGCGCTGAGATACCGGTCCCGCCGCACGTACTAGGGTAGGCGAAACCCGGAGCGCGTCCCGGCGCCGCTCGCCGGGCAGCCCCGATGCGAGCATCGGGTCCCGGCACCGCGCGCCGGTCTTGACCCGGCGCCGCGAGGACTTGCCGGTAGTATGATTCACGGGGGAGGAGCCGATGAACAGCGACTGGCCGTGGATCGAGGAGCACCAGCGGGAGCTGGCTCGCTACTGCGGCGAGTACGTCGCCGTCGGAGACGGACGCATTCTCGCGCACTCGCCGAGCGCGGGCGACGTGATCAAGGCCGGCCGGGCCTCGGGGCTGGAGTTCTTCATCATGTTCGTTCCCATCTCATGGCGGCGGGTACGGATTTATCCCATCCGGACGAGGTCGATCCGCAGGACGAGCTGGGAACCGCTCTACCAGGTGACGCTCGCTCCCGGGACGGATCGGCAGATCAGAGTGCAAATGCTCGTCGATTCTGGAGCGGACGTGTGCTGCATCTCGCGCGACACGGGGGAGGAGCTCGGACTGGTCGCGTCGCCTTCCGACCTGCGGGATACGGCCGAAGGCCTGGGCGGCACTGTCGAGTATGTCGGGCGCGCCGTGGAAATCGAAATCGACGGTCACCGGATCACGGTTCCCGTCGCGTGGTTCCAGACGCCCGAGCCAATCGACCCCATCCTCGGTCGCGAAACGGTCTTCGACTGCTTCGACATCCTGATCCGCCAGCGCGACCGGGAGATCGAGCTTCGCTGGCGAGGCCCGCCGCAGGAGTAGTCGGCTACCGCCGCGGCGGGGCTATCCCTGCGACCGGAAAAGGAAGATCGTGACGGCCCACGGGACGATCGCGGCGAAGAGCGCGACGTAGGCCCTGCGGAGCCGCGCGAACTTCTCCGCGAGGATCTGGGAGTTGGTGTGGCACTGCTCCAGGAGGTCGTCGAGGAAGAGGGCGACGTCGCGCCCGGCGAACTCACGACGGAACTCCTCGTAGGGCCGCGCGGCGATCGAGCCGAAGTAGAGGAGCGAACGGCTGGGTCCCGCGGTCCGCGGGTATGTCCCCAGGTAAGCGAAAACGAGGGAAACGGCGAGCGCGGCGATGGCCGGGGCCGCGAAGGCGGCCATCGCAACGTTCCAGGCGGCATAGGGGGGCGCGAAGGTGGCGAGGATCCCGAGCATCCCCGTCGCGGCCCCCAGGACGATCGCGGCCTTGTTGTCGAAGCGGGTCACCCAATCGAGGGTGCGCCGGAGGTTCTCCTCGGCGGAGGAAAGCCGCGCGCGCGCGGAGAGGACGGGGCGGGTCACGTCGGTCGGTTTCTGGTCATGGTCTGGGGTAGTCAAGACGTTCACTCCCGGGGGTGAGACGAGCTGGCACCAGTTCGAGGTTCGAAGTTCGGAGTTCGGGGTTCCGCGTTCAGCGTTCGAAGTGCGGCGTTCAACATTCGAAGCTCCGCGTTTGGACGGATGCTCAGTCGCCCAGACTCTTCCGGCGGGCGGCTTCGACGGCTGTTCGCTCGGACGGCGGGCAGCATTCGAGGGCGCGCTTGAAAGACTCCGCGGCCTCCTCGGGTCGGCCGAGAGTCGCGAGAGCCATCCCGCGGTTCCTCCAGGCCTGCCAGTACCGTGGGTCGAGCTCGATCGCCCGCGTGCTGTCCGCGATCGCGCCCGACAGGTCGCCCTGCTCCTTCTTCGCGTCGCCGCGGTTGTAGTAGGCCAGGACGCAGTTCGGGGTGAGCTCGGTCGCGCGCGTGTAGTCCGCGATCGCGCCAGCGAGGTCGCCTTGAACCTGTCGCGCGGCGCCCCGGTTGATGTAGGCCGCGGCGTAGTTCGGGTCGAGCTCGATCGCCCGCGTGCAGTCCGAGATCGCGCCCGCGTGGTCGCTTTGAGCGTACCGCGCGATGCCCCGGTTGTTGTAGGCCGCGGCGTGGTCGGGGGCGAGTTCTATCGCGTGTGTGTAATCCGCGATCGCGCCCGCGAAGTCGCCCCGAGCGTACAGCGCGATGCCCCGGTTGTTGTAGGCCATGGCGTCGTTCGGGCCGAGCTCGATCGCGCGTGTGAACTCCGCGATCGCGCCCGCGAGGTCGCCCAGGTCGTACCGCGCTTGGCCCCGGTTGCTGTAAGCCGCGGCAAAGCCCGGGTCGAGCTCGATCGCGCGCGTGTAGTCCGCGATCGCGCCCGCGAGATCGCCCTGAGCGCGCCGCGCGAGGCCCCGGTTCGTGTAGACCTTGACGTCGGTCGGGTCGAGCTCGATCGCGCGCGTAAGGTCCTCCATCCCGGCGGCGAGGTTGCCCTGCTCGTATCGAGCAGCGCCCCGGCTGCCATAGGTCTTGGCGTTGTTCGGGTCAAGCTCGATCGCGCGCGTGTAGTCCGCGATCGCGCCCACAAGATCGCCTCGGCCCTTCCGCGCTATGCCCCGGTTGAAGTAGGCCCCGGCGTAGTTCGGGTCGAGCTCGATCGCGTGCGTGAAGTCCGCGATTGCGCCGGCGAGGTCGCCCTGGCCCCTCCGCACGGCGCCCCGGTTGTCGTAGGCCGTTGTGAAGTTCGGGTCGAGTTCGATCGCGCGCGTGAAGTCTGCGATCGCGCCCGCGAGGTCGCCCTGGCCCTTCCGCGCGGCGCCGCGGTTGCTATAGCCCAGGGCGTTGCTTGGGTCGAGCTCGATCGCGCGCGTATAGTCCGCGATCGCGCCCGCGAGGTCGCCCCGATCGTACAGTGCGATGCCCCGGTCGCTGTACGCCGCGGCCGTGATCGGGTCGAGCTCGATCTCGCGGGTGTAGTCGGCGATCGCGCCCGCGAGGTCGCCCTGGTCGTACCTAGCGATGCCCCGGCGCGTGTAGGCGGCTGCCGAGCCGGGTTCGGCCGAGTCGAGAGCCATGAGCCCCATGGCGAGCCGCGTCCGGTTCCAGAAGGGCGAGCCCTGGCCACTCGCGTACCGGGTGTTGTAGAGCTTCTTTGAGAAGCCCGGAGCCTCGAGCCGCGAGAGGGCGATCGCGGCGCTTGCGGCCTCTTCCAGCGCCTCGCGGCCCCCTCCCCGAAGGCCGGGTTCGGCGCGGTCGAAGGCAGCCTCGAGCGCCGGGAGCGCGCCCTCGATGGGGTCTCCCGCGAGGCCGATCGACTCGTGGACAAAGGCCGCGGCGCTCCCGGAAAGGGGGGAGTTTCCCTGACCCGCGGCGAGTTCGACGAGATGCGCGAGGTAGCGCCTCCCGGAACGCGAGCGGGCGAGCACGAGGTCGGCGAAATCCGCGACCCTCCGCTCCCAGTCCTCCGAACCAAGGGGAGTCCCGGCAAGCACCGTGCGCCCGGCCTCGAGCTTGCCGAGTCGCTCGCGGGCGCTTTTGGCCGCCACGGCCACGGGACCGGCGCCGGCCGACGCGAGACGTTCGAGGAGGGGCCCCAGGCCATCGAGCGTCCCGGGTCGGATCGTCTCGAAGCGCTCCGCGGCGCGGACCCAGCCAGCGCCCTCGTCGGAGCGCCTGGGGTCGGGGCGCTCGGCGTGTTCTTCGAGGGCGGCGAGGATGACGCGGGGCGCGCTCGTCTCGCCGGCCCGGGTGTGGGCGTCCGCCTTCATGCCGAGGAAGCTCGCGAGATACGCGAGCCCGAGACCGGCCGGCCGGCGGTCGGGGTCTCTTGCGAGGAGTTCGAGCGCGCGGCGGGTCGCGGCGGGACCGGTCGAGCGGGCGAGCCGCCGCGCGCGTTCGTCGAGCTCGCCGTCGATGAGGGCCCCTTTTTTCTCGCGTTCCGCGATTTCATCGAGCGCGGCCTCGAGGCGGCGGATATCCTCCTCGGCCGCTTTTTCGAGCGCGTCCCGCACCCGCGTACGGGCGGCTTCGAGCTCGCCCTCCGTTCTCGCTCCCCAGTTCCCGGTCGATTCCACTAGGAGCCGCGCGAGGACCCAGTCCCCGACCTCGATCGCCCGGTCCTCCAGATGAATCGAGCGCGCCAAGATCGTCTCCCTCCAGACGGCCGGCCGCTCGGGGTGCTTCTCGTATCCCTCGCCCATTGCCAGCAGCGCGGCGGCGTGGCTTTGGAAGTAGCCTTGAGGCGCGGCGCGGTTATAGACCTCGGTCCTCTCGGCCTCGCCCCACAGGGCGAGCCCCTCCTCGTAGCGCTTCTCTCCCTCCTTCTCTCTCGCGCTCCGCTCGTCAGCCTCGGCCGCGAGGCGCGTCTCTTCGACCGACCGGAGCCTCTCGGCCTCGGCGCGGCCTGCCACGTAGACGATCGCGAGCGCCCCCACGAGAAGGGCTGCGGCCGTGGCCGCTCCTCCGGCGACCGCGATCTTGTTCCGCTTCGCCCACTTGGCGAGGAGCTGCCACGGGCTGTATTCGGCCGCGGCGAGCGTCCGGCCTGCCCGGTGGGCCTCGATGTCGGCGCGGAGCTCCGCCACGTCCTGGTAGCGCTCGGCGGGCTCGGGCGCCATGGCTTTCTGGACCGCTGCCTCTAGCTCGCGCGGGACGTGCCGATGCGGCGCCCGCCGCGACGGGGGCACGAGCCTCCCCTCGATCACCTTGTCCAGGACCTCCCCCGCGTCCTTCCCTGAGAACGGCGGGGCGAGGGCGAGGATCTCGTAGAGGATCGCGCCCAGCGAGTAGATGTCGGAGTGCTCGCCGATCGAGTCGATGTCCCCCCTCGCCTGCTCGGGTGGCATGTAGGCCGGAGTGCCCATAACCGTTCCCGCCATCGTGCCCCCCGCGATTCCCGGAGCTGTTTCTTGTTGTTTGTTTCCATTCCGCATTCCGAGTTTCGCATTCCGCATTCGGCAGAGCCCCCAGTCCATGACGAGTACTTCCCCGAATTCACCGACCATGATGTTGGCGGGTTTCAAGTCCCGGTGGATCACGCCCCGGCTGTGCGCGAAGGCGACCGCGTCGCAGACCTTTAGGAAGGCGTCGAGGAGCCGGTCGAGCGACCCCTCGCCCGCGGCCGGTTCGACGCGGCTCCCCCGAACCGCCCGGAGCCGCCGCGACGAGGGCCGAGCGCTCCTCTCCCGGAGCTCCTCCAGAACCTTCGACAGGTCCCGCCCGCGCACACGCTTCATCGTAAAGTAGATGCGGCCGTCCGGGGCGACTGCGAGCTCGTGGACCGGGACGATCCCGGGGTGCTCGAGCTGGCCCGTGACTCGCGCCTCGATCACGAACTTTTCGAGCAGGATCCCGTCGCTGGCGCCCCTTCCGCCCCGGATCACCTTGGCCGCGAGCTCCCGTCCCAGGTCCGGGTCCCGGACCATGAGCACCTCGCCCATCCCGCCCTCGCCGAGCTTCCCCTCGACCGGATACCGGCCGAGCTTGCCGGTCGGGGCGGCTGGCGGTGTTCCCGGCCGATCGTCGTCCAGGAGCGTGACCGCGGCCCCGGCGAGCTCGCGGATCGAGACCACCGTCGCCGCTCCCTCCAGCGTCGCCGCCGCAGGCGGGACCGTTGCCACGCTACCACATCTCGGGCAGCGGACGCTCTTCCCAGCCAGTTCCTCGCGAGCCTGTAGCTCCTTACCGCAAGTACAGGCAAACCGGATCGCCATCGACCTTCCTCCTCGCCCTGATCCTTGTTCGGCATAGTACCGTGGATCGCAGAGTTGTCGGGCATCGTTGTGGCGTACCCGTCACTGCTGTTCGGGCGTATCAGTTTTCCACCGGCCAAACAAGAGGGCGCGAACCGGCACCATGAATCGGCGGAAGATCGCCGGCGCTGGCAAGGCGCGGCCCCGAAAACCGTGGCACAGCTACATAGAGGGGCCGCTAGCAGCAGCCAGCGGCGGCGAGGGCCGCCGAGGCGTTGCGCAGAATCGCGCCCTCTTATCTAGGCCGACCCGGGAGGACGGACGCACGGAGGGGTGCGTCGCAGCCTCGCACGACGCGTTGTTCCTCCAGTCTCCAGCCTCCAGTCTTTCTACGGCGCCCACCGTCAAGGGCGTTAGCAGCCTGTGGAAAGAGTCATTTGGGCTGCGCGCGGCTTTTTCGGCCGATTTCTTCGTTGCTCGGCCGCGGCGTAGCAGGGCTACGCCTGGGGGGCACCCGCGAAGCGGGTCCGCGCCTCGATCTCGGCCGAAATAGCTCGCGCTCGCCTTCAAAGCACTTTTCCCACAGGCTGTTATACTCGACGCGGGCTAGGAGCCTGTCGCGGATAGCCATTCGGGCTGCGCGGGGCGCTTTCGGCCGATCTCTTCGTTGCTCGGGCG
>JACQVV010000593.1 GCA_016209595.1 Planctomycetota bacterium | reverse complement strand
GACGAAGGAGGAGACCCACCTCGCGCGGAAGAAGCTCCTGGGAATGGTGAAGCTCCTGTACGCCGGCCGGATCGCGGAGGCGATCTTCTGCGACGACATCTCGTCCGGCGCCTCCAACGACATCGAGCGCGCGACCGAGCTCCTTCGCAGGATGGTCTGCATCTGGGGGATGAGCGACTCCCTGGGCCCGATCAAGTACGAGGAGGACGAGGACCACGTCTTCCTGGGCCGGGAGATCACCCGCACGCGCCACCACAGCGACTCGACGGTCGCCCGGATCGACGCGGAGGTCCAGCGGATCTCCGGCGAGTGCTACGAGGAAACGAAGCGCCTCATCCTGGAGAACCGGGACAAGGTGGAGAAGATGGCTCAGGCGCTCCTGCGCTTCGAGACGCTCGACGCCGAGGACGTCGCGATCCTCATGAAGGGCGGGGACGCGGAGGCGATCCAGGCGGCCCGCGAGGTCGAGAACCTCCGGCGGCGAGGGGACGAGAAGCCGCAGGAACTCGGCGCGAAGAACCGCGAGCGGGCCCGCGGTCAGGCCAAGACCGACGACGGCGGCCTCCAGCCCCGAGGGGAGCCCGCGTATTGACAGGATCTCTTTCCCCATGCCGGACGCGGGCCTGAGGGCGGCCGAGGAGATCCTCGACCGCCTCATCCTGGAGCGCACCAACTCGCGCGTCGTGGGGGCGCCCTTGGGTTGCCCTCTCTCGCGCGAGTCCGGCGAGTATTGGATCCGCGTGGACCGGCTCTACCCCGAGGAGGAGGACGGACTGCGAGAGGCCTACGGGCTGTCCCGGGTCCACGCCTTCGCGGACGCTGTGACGGGCGAGCGGAGTGCGCTGGTGCACGGACCGATGCAGGTCCTCTTGAGCCAGGCCGAGAGGCTCGCCTCGCGTCCGGAGACCGACGAGGTCGGGCTCGCCGTGCGATGGGTGCTGGAGGATTTCGCCGCGGAGCCCGCGCGGCTCGCGCTCCCGCGCGGGAAGTCGATCGACCTCTCCCGGGGCCCGGTCGTCATGGGGATCCTGAACGTCACGCCGGACTCCTTCTCCGACGGCGGGGAGTTCCTCGACCCGGAGCGGGCGCTCGAGAGGGCGCTCGCGATGCGCGAGGCCGGGGCCGGGATCGTGGACGTGGGAGGCATGTCCACGCGGCCCGGGTCGGACCCCGTTCCCGAGGAGGAGGAGCTCGCGCGGATCCTGCCGGTCCTTTCGCGGATCCTCCGCGTGCCGGGCTGGGACGTCCCCGTCTCCATCGACACCTGCCGGAGCGAGGTCGCCCGGCGGGCGCTCGCGGCCGGGGCCTCGATCGTGAACGACGTCTCGGGGCTCCTGTCCGATCTCTCGATGGCGCGAGTCGTCGCGGAAGCGGGAGCGGCGGTGGTCGTCATGCACATGCAGGGAACGCCTCGCACGATGCAGGAGGACCCCGTCTACCAGGACCTCATGGGGGAGATCCTGTCGTTCCTGCGAGACTCGGTCGGAATGGCCGAGCGGGCGGGCGTCGCGCGCGACGCCATCGTCGTGGATCCCGGGATCGGTTTCGGCAAGCGGGCCGAGCACAACCTCGAGGTCCTCGACCGGCTCTGGGAGCTCCGCTCGCTCGGTCTTCCGATCCTCGCCGGCACGAGCCGGAAGTCGTTCATCGGGAAGACGCTCGGCCGGCCGCTCGGGGAGCGCCTCTTCGGAACGGCGGCGACGGTCGCGCTCGCCGTGGCGCGCGGGGCGAGGATCGTGCGCGTCCACGATGTGGCGGAAATGGCCGACGTGGCCCGCATGGCGTGGGCGGTCTGCACGAAAGAGGTATAGATGGAGTACGCGCGGAACGCCCTGGAGATCTTCCTCATCTTCCTCCTTCTCTACACGCTCTTCCGGTTCCTGCGCGGGACGCGCGGCGAGGGGATCATCAAGGGATTCACGATCTTTTTCCTGCTCTTCTTCCTCTTCGGGTTCGCGCTGACGCGCCGGCTCGGCCTCTACCGGATCGAGTACCTCCTCCTCCAGTTCTTCGCCACGAGCTTCTTCGCGCTCATCATTGTCTTCCAGCCGGAGCTCCGGAACGGCCTGATCCGCCTCGGGAAGAGCCGGCTCCTCACCGTCTTCGGCGGGTCCCGCGACCCCGCGCCGGTCCGGGAGATCCTCGCGGCGGTCGAGGAGCTCTCGCGGAGCAAGATCGGGGCCTTGATCGCGATCGAGCGCGAGATCAGCCTGCGCGCCTACATCGAACGAGGCGTCGCCCTGGACGCCAAGATCGACGGAAACCTCATCCGGTCGATCTTCTGGCCGGCATCCCCGCTCCACGACGGCGCGATCATCATCCGGCGGAACCGGGTGGCCGCGGCGATGTGCCTCTTCCCGCTCACGGAGAAGGAGGACGTCGACAAGGCCCTGGGCACGCGGCACCGGGCGGCGATCGGCCTCACCGACGAGACCGATGCCGTGGCGATCGCGGTGAGCGAGGAGACGGGAAAGGTATCGATCGCCGAGCGCTCCCAGATCAGGCGCCCCGTGGACATCGAGGAATTGAAGCGGCGACTCCTGGAAATCTACGAAACGGGCATGGAGGGACCGACGCATGCCGGCTCTGCGTGAGATGGCCGACGGGAGACGGGCCGCCGAACCGCCCGCGGCCCGCTGGTGGGGGAGCCTGGGGAACCTCCTCGTCTCGATCTTCGCCCGGGATCTCAAGACCAAGGTCATCGCGCTCGCCTGCGCGATCCTCATCTGGTTCTTCGTCTCGGGGCAGCTCTCCGATCGCGTGGAGCTCGTCGTGCCCGTGACGATCGAGGTGGTGAGCGAGAGGACGGGGGAGACGGCGACCCTCTTCGCCGACAGCGGGGAACAGAAACACCTCCAGGTGACGCTGGAGGGTCCCCGAGACGCCGTGCGGGTCCTCTCCGCGGAGGGCGTGTCCGCGGTCTACCGGATCGGGCCGGGCCGACTGCCCCCGGGGGAGAACAAGGCGAACCTGGAGGTCCCCGCTGAGGTCTTCCTTGACCTTCCGGCGGGCGTCCGCGTCGTAACCGTCGAGCCGCGCCACGTGAGCGTGTTCGTCCAGCGGGTGCGCTTGAAGACCGTCCAGGTCCGGGCGAAGGTCGAAGGAGATGGAAAGGTCGCGCCCGGCTACCACCTGCTGGAGATCACGCTCACCCCGAGCGAGGTGCAGGTGTTTCTCCCGGCGGCGATCGCCGACCGCGACTACGTCTGGTCCACTCCGATCCCGATCGAGGGCCGGAAGGAGTCGTTCAGCCAGACCGTGGCGATCGCCCCCAGACTGGAGAACCTGCGCGTCTATCCGGCCTCGAACCAGCCGATCCTCGCCCAGGTGCGGATCGAGGAGGATCTCGTGGCGCGTGAGGTCCCGCTCGAGGTCCTCGTCCTGCGGCCAAACGAGTACCCTCTCCGGGTGAAGGAGGTTTTTCCGAAAACCGTGCTCGTGCGCGTCGAGGGTCCCCGGACCCTCGTCGGAGACTCCAGGAGGTGGAAGGCGTACTTCGACATCCGCGATGTTCCCCTGGCGACGATCCGCAGGGAGCTCGGATTCGCACAGTTTTTTCCGCTCCGGGTGGACGTGCCGGACGGCGTGAAGGTCCTCGAGACACTGGAGAGATCCGGCGGGAGCCTCCACACGATCACCAAGGTCGACGTGGAATTCACGGGGGAGTAGCGGTCTGTGGCCATGTTCGGAACGGATGGCGTCCGGGCCAAGGTTGGCCAGGGGCCGCTCGCCCTGGAGAACGTGCTCGCGCTCGGGCGGGCGATCGGGCGGCTGGCTCTCGCTGAGCCCGAGCTTTTCGGACCCGGCCAGGGCGGGGCGGATCGGCCGCGTTGCCTCGTGGGGCGCGACACCCGCGGTTCGGGCCCGATGATCGAGATGGCGCTCGTCGCGGGGCTCGTCGCGCAAGGGGTCGACGTGGTGCAGGGCGGGGTCCTGCCGACCCCCGCGGTGGCGAGCCTCGTCGCGTCGGAGCGCTACTCGTTCGGGATCGTGGTCTCGGCAAGTCACAACCCCTACGAGTACAACGGCATCAAGATCTTCGAAGCCACGGGCAAGAAGATTGATCCGGCGCTCGAGAATCGGATCGAGGCGGGCGTGGGCGAGCCCGCGGGTCCCCTGGCGCCCGTCCCCGGCCGCGTGGAGAGCGACCTGGAGGCCGGGAGCCGGTACTTCGAGTCGATTCTCGCGGATCCCGCGATCTCCCGCGACCTCTCCGGCTTCCGTATCGTCTTCGACTGCGCGAACGGGGCGGTGGGGGAGATCCTCCGGCCGGCCGTCGTGTTCAACCTCCAGGTCGAAGCCACGTTCGTCGCGAGCTCGCCCGACGGCGCCAACATCAACGCCGGATGCGGCGCGACCGATCCCGCGAAGATGGCCCGCGAGACGGCGCGCTTCGGCGCGGACATGGGTTTCGCCTTCGACGGCGACGGCGACCGGGTGATCCTCGCCGACGAGGATGGAAACGTGGTGGACGGCGACGCCGTCCTCCTTCTCCTGGCGCTCGACCTGGCCGCTCGGCGGAAGCTTCCGGTCCCACGGGTCGTCGGGACCGTCCTCTCGAACTTCGGCCTGGAGCTCGGCCTGGCCGAAGCCGGGATCGAGCTCGTCCGGGTGCCGGTCGGCGACAGGAACGTCGCCCTGGAGATGGCCCGGACCGGCGCGGTGTTGGGCGGCGAACCCTCCGGCCACGTTATCTTCGGCGATCGGGGCGGGATCCTCACCGGGGACGGCCTCTACACCGCGTTCCGGGTGCTCTCGCTCTCTGCCCGGACGGGATCCTCCCTCTCGCAGCTCGCGGGGGCCTTCCAGCCCGTCCCGCAGGTGCAGGTGGACGTCCCGGTCGCCCGGAGAGTCCCGTTCGAGGAGCTCGCTTCCGTCGTTCGGGAGCGGCGTTCGGCCGAAAAAAAACTCGGCCGGAGGGGGCGCGTCCTGCTCCGCTACTCCGGCACCGAGGATCTCGCCCGGGTCATGGTCGAGGGAGAGGACGCCGAGGAAGTGCGGCGGCTGGCCGCGCTTCTCGCCGCGGCGATTGAAAGGGATCTGGGCGCCGCCTCCCCGAAGTCCCGATGAGGCTCCTCGCGATCGAGAGCGCAGGTGGCGCGGCGGGTGCCGCGCTCCTGTCGGACGGCGAGGTCCTGGCCGAGGAATGGATCGAGGAGAGCCTTGCCGAGGGACGCCTGCTCGTCCCTCTCATCGACCGGCTCGTCGCGCGCGCCGGATCGCGCCCGAGCGATCTCGACGTCGTGGCCGTGGATCTCGGGCCGGGGAGTTTCACTGGGATCCGGATCGGCGTCTCGATCGCGAAGTCCCTGTCGTTCGCCCTGAGGATCCCCGTGATCGGCCTCGACCGGTTCGACCTTGCCGCCTTCCAGGCCGGCGAGACCCTCGGTGACTTCGCCCCGGTCGTGGACACGAGGCGTGGGGCCGTCGCCTGTGCGTTCTTTCGTCGCGCCGCGCCGGGCGAGGCCGCGGTGCGGCTTTCGGCCGACCTCTCGCTCTCGCCCGAAGAGCTCGCGCGGAGAATCGAGGAGTCGGGCGGTCCCCTGACGCTCTTCGGGTCGGGAGTCGAAGCCTGCCGCGAAGCGCTTTCCCGTTTCACGGATCTCCGGTTCGCTCCGGCGGAGCTCGCGCTCGTCCGGCCCGGTACCGTGGCGCGCCTCGCCGCGCTCGTCCACTCGGGCCGGGACCTGTCGCCACTCTCCGGCCACCAGATCCTCGATTCCTCGCAGAGCGACGCCCTCGCGCCGATCTACTTGCGAAAGACCGCGGCGGAGGAGCGCCTTGCCAGAGGATCTCCCGCATGATGGGGCCGGGACTCCGGGTCTGGGCGGAGATCGACCTCGACGCGATCCGCGCGAACGTCGGGCGCCTGAAGGCCCTCGTCGGCCCCGGGGTCGAGGTGATCGCGGTCGCCAAGGCGAACGCCTACGGGCACGGCTCCCCCGCGGTCGTTCGCGCGGCGCTCTCGGCGGGAGCGAGCGCCGTGGGCGTGGGCGACTCGACCGAGGCGCTGGAGCTCATCGACGCGGGACTTCGCGCGCCGATTCTCGTCCTGGGAGCGATCATCCCTGGCGAGGGCCGCCGCGTGGTCGAGAACGGGATCCAGGTGGCGCTCCACGGGCGCGAGGGAGCGCGGAACCTCGCCGCAGCGGCGGCCGCCCTCGGGAAGCAGGCGCGGGTCCATCTCTTCGCCGACACCGGGATGGGGCGCCTCGGCGCGCAGCCGGCCGAGGTCCCGGGGCTCCTCGACGAGATCCTCCGGACCCCGGCGCTTCGCCTCGTCGGCCTCGGGACTCACTTCTCGACGCCCGGGGACCCCGAGTTCACGCGGCGCCAGATCGAGAGCTTCGAGGCACTGCGGGCAGAGGTCGCCGCCCGCGCGCCAGGCCGGCTCCTCGTCCACGCCGCGGCGAGCGCGGCGCTGGTACTCCATCCCGGGGCTCGCTACGGCGCGGTTCGTCCTGGCCTTCTCGTCCACGGGCTGGACCCCGGTTCTCTCGACGTCTCGGGGATGGGGTTCGTCCCCGCCCTCTCGCTCCGGACGCAGGTGGTCCATCTGAAAGACGTCCCGGCCGGCACGCCGGTGGGTTACGAACGGACCTACCTCACGCCCGAGCCAACGCGGATCGCCACGCTACCGATCGGCTACCACGACGG
>JACQVV010000589.1 GCA_016209595.1 Planctomycetota bacterium | reverse complement strand
TTCGACGCGGAGTTCGGCAAGCGGGTGAAGGGCCTTCGCTCGTGGGCGAGGAAGGCGCTCCAGACCTACCCGTTCCCGGGAAACGTGCGGGAGCTCGCCAACCTCCTGCGCCAGGCGGTGCTCTTCTCGCGTGACGATGAGATCTGGCTCGAGGACCTGCCCGCGGAGGTGCGGGAGTCGTGGCAGGGAACGGGCGCGGGAAAGGCGGCGAGCTACGCCGAGGTCGAGAAAATGAAGGACGAGCTCGAGCGCGAGTTCCTCATCCGGGTGCTTTCCGAGGCGCGAGGAAACGTCTCGGAGGCCGCGCGACGAGCCGGCACTCACCGCGTCCAGCTCCATCGCCTCGCCCGCCGCCACGGCTTGGACACCGAACGGTTCCGGCCTCCCGCAGGCGGAAGCAGGGGCCCCGCAGCAGGCATGTAACAGAAACGTACGGGACTGGATGTTCTGTGCGGCTGCTACGTAACCGGCTTTTCCGAAGCAACTTGGGACGTTGATTGCTGCGCGACAGGTTGTACCACCCGGTTACACAATCCGACGGTGCGCGTCCAGTGGTCGACACAATAACTTGATGGATTGCATCTTACGTCGAGATGCTCGTGATGGCCTGGGAGTTGCGTGGAGCACTTCCGTCGAGGCTCACGGAAGCCACGAACGGAGGGCCACATCATGAGAGAGCATGCGCGGAGTACCGGATCGGTCGGTCGCTGGACCTGGGTAGGTCCATTCGTCGTTTTCTTCGGTGTCCTCTCTGCCGTCCCTGCGCGGGCGGAGAGACTGCTCGTAGGGACGCAGGGCGGTCCCTTCGGGAAGGGCCACCTGTGGGAGAGGGAGGGCCAGGCGAGCTGGCGCGACCTCTCCGCAGGGGTCGACATCGGCCAGGCAGTGATGTCGGTGGTCGAGGAGGACGGGGTCCTCTACCTCGGGACCCAGACCCGCTCGGGCTACGGCGGGTGGGGCGGCAGCGGGCAGGTCTGGCGCTACGATGGCTCGTGGACCAAGGTCGGCCAGCTCGACAGCTCGGTCATGGTCCTTCTTCTCCTCAAGGGCCGGCTCTACGCCGGGACCAACCGGCAGAAGCTCTACCGCTACGAGGACGCGCCGGGGCGATGGACTTTGGTCGCGAGCTCCTACGGAAGCGGCTTCCGCGCCGGCGTCGTCGCGAACCTCCGCGGCGAGGAAGAGGCCTTCCTGGGCGAGCTCAACCAGGACACGTTCTACCGATACGGCGAACGGGGCGGCCTCGCCTTCATGTCGAACTACGCCCGGAGCTGCGTCTACGGGATGACCTTCCACAATGGCGCCGTGTACGGTGCCTGCTGGCACGGCTCCTGGTATCGCTCGACCGACGGCGAGCGGTTCCAGCAGATGGGGATCCTGGGGTCGGACCATCTCTGGGCCCTCGCCTCCTTCAAGGGGGAGCTCTACATCGGGTCCGGGCGCGGGGACTGCACGAGCCCGGGGCGCCTCCGGGCCTGGGACGGGAAGGCGCTCCGGATCGTTCGGGAGTTTCCTGCGACCAAGTACGCGGAGGGGGTGACCGCGCTTGCCAAGTCTCCCGACGGGTCGAGGCTCTACATCGGCCTGGGGATGAACGACGGCTACTACTCCGGCGACGGGAAGGCGGAGCTCTGGACGTACGACGGGAAGGCGTTCTCACCGCTCTCCGCTCCCGACTTCTTCGGCGGTGGCGTCCAGTCGGTCCTCTCGTTCGAGGAGAAGAAAAGCGCGCCCAAGCTCTCCGTGGAGTGCGTCGGCCCCACAGTCCTGGAGCCGGGCGGGGTCGCGATGGCGATGCTCTCAGTCGAGGACGCAAGCGGCGACATCGCCGAGAGCGCGCTCGAGTGGGAGCTCCCCGCGGGCTGGACCGTGGAGCCGCTCGACGGGCCGTCGAACGGGAGGCCCCGATTCGCGGCCGCGATCGTCTCACCCTCGAACGCCGCCCCCGGCGTCTACACGGTCCGGGCCCGATACGCCGGTTCCGACTGGCTTGTGCTCGAGTTCCAGATCGTGGACAAGCTCCTCGGGGGGGAGCGCGCGAGCTATGTCCAGTCCCAGAGCGCGATCCGGCAGATCCGGGCCTGGGACAGAAACCTCGAGCACGCCGAGATCAGCGCCGCGATGCCGGCCGCGCTTGACCTGACCTCCCAGGGAATCGAGGGCGAACAGGTCGTGCGGCGGACTCCGATGGAGGGTCACGTCCTCTACCGGACCGTGATGGAATCGGGCGGAAAACGATACGAGAGCTTCCTACGCTGGGAAACGGCGTATGCGTACCTCCTGCTCTCGAACACGGGGTACGTGTCGAGCACGAGAACCCTGCGCTACCAGCGCGAGGCAAGGGTGATCTTCCGTGCCGAGAGTCAGATCCCGGGCGACGCCGTCTCGGTCTCCCGAGTTGGCGTGGAATTCAAGACCGGCGCGGCGGGGGCGTCCGGAACCTATCGCGCGAACCGGGGAGCCATCGCGCTGGAGCCCTCGGCCGGGCTCCTCGCGTTCAACGCGATCCCCGCGGCGGCGACCGGCGCCTTCGTCCTCTCGCCCTACCAGCAGGTTTCGGCGTCCCTGGACGGCGTCTTCGACGGCAAGGGGGTCCTCCGCCTCGGGATGGCCCTCGACCCGAACGCGGTCCCATTCCGCGAGACACGCTACAAGCTGGACGCGTACCAGGTGACCGATCGCTCGGCCTGGATCTACACGACGTGGGGCACGCGCCCGGATCTCGTCCTGGAGTACCTGAAGGGCCAGACGCCGCTCGAGGCTCTCCGGATCGCCCTCGACCTCTACTGCGAGGGCGAGGTCGTCGAGGCGAACGAACTCGCGACCTACTTGAACGAGAACTTCGGCCACACGATCGGCTGGTGGGGGCTCGCCCCCGGCCAGACCTCGGGAAACGGTGGGCGCGGACAGGTCTCGGGGAACGGAGGAGGAAGGGGACGTGGCTAGGGCGCTCGTGGCGATCGCGCTGGCCGCGCTCCTTGTCCTGGGCCTTGCGATCGTCCGCCAGGTGGCGGGCGACCGGCTGGGAGGGGACTTCTTCGCGTCCGCCAGCCCCGCGAGCAGGGGTACGGTGGACCGTGGCTCGGAAGGGGGCGCGAACGAGCGGGGGGCCGCTCGCGTCCCCGGACCGGCCACGGCGGGCGGGGTCCCCGCGGCCGGAGAGGATCGGTTCGCGCGCGCGCCGGGGGGCATGGAGGAGCCCGTGGGGGCCAGGATCTCCGACTCCGGCGGCGAGTCCGGCTCGGACCGGATCGAGCGGGACCTCGTCGAGCTCGCGAGGATCCTCACCGCGCGCGAGGGCGGCGAGAGGAGAGACCTTCTGACAACTTTCGCGGATCGGGCCGAAACGAATCCAGGCTTCCGGAGCGCGATCGAGGCGCTCGCCCTCCTCGATCCCGAGAGAGCCCTCGCGCTCCTCGCCACGGTGATCCAGGCCGGGCCCGGGCCGCGCTTCGAGACCGCGTTCCTCCTCGCGACCGACCTCCACCCGACCGCCGCGCTCACGCTCGGGGCCGAGATCCTCAATTCCGACATGCCCGCGGCGACGCGCGTCGCGGTTGCCGGTGAACTCGTCACTCTTGTCGATCGCCACCCGCACCTCGAGCAGCCGACCCTCTCGACGCTCCAGTACGCCGGAGAGGCCTACCCCGACACCACGGTCCAGCGGGCGCTCGATAGCGCGGGAGAGGAGATCCGCAGGCGCTCCTCTGCGAGGGAGTGGGCGTCAGACGTCCCGCGCGGCGGAGGCGAGTAGGAGCTTCTCCAATTCTCGGAGAGGCCGGCGGGGACAGCGGCCCGACGGCCCCCTGCATCGCCATGGAATTCGCCGAAGGCGAGCCCGGGGGGTTCAAAGGAAGTGCCGTATGAGTTCCTCGGTGACCTCCGCCTCGCTCGCGGCGTACTCCCGGATGCGTGCGATCACCCGCTCGCGCAACCGGCGCCGGCAGGCGGTGAGATAGTTCCCGACCTCCGGGGGCTTGATGCCGAACTCATCGGCGAGCTGGGCGTACGTCGGGGGACCTTCGGGGGGCGCTTCAAGGTCGTAGCGCCGGAAGACCTCGAACGGAACGTCCTTCCCCGCGGCCCGGAGGTCGGCAGCCAGATCGGCGAGGGCCTGGTCGAGGAGCGAGATCGCCCACTGGTGGTCGAAGGCCTCCTCCGGGCTCCTCGACGGATCGACGGAGAGGTCGTCGACCCTGAGGGTGTCGTCGTTCTCGATGGAGAGGACGCGGCGGCCGCCCCCGCGTTTCCGGGCGGTCCCTTCCCGGTGCCGTTCGAGCAGGAAAAGCCGGAGCGCGCCGCGAAGGTAGCTCCGGAAGGAACCTCGCTCCGGCCGGAATCTCCCGAGCAGCCCTCCTTCGACCAGTTCGAGGACGAAGTCCTGAGTCATGTCCTTGGCGTCCTCGTTCCCGATCCGCCGCGCGCTCCGAAAGTAGGCGTAGATCGGTTTCCAGTAGGCTGCGCAGAGGTCGCGAAGCGCGTCGGCGCGATCGGGTGAGTCCGTTTCCCGCGCGCGGACGATCGCCGACCAGCGCGTCTCGGGGAATCCTGTCCCCTCCCCGCCGAGGCTCGTCTCGTCCGAGAATCCCATCCCGCGGATGATAGCCGAGTCTTGAGGCCCCACGTCTGTCCGAGCCGCGTTGCCGCACCCGCCGGCTCGTGGCAGAATGCGAGGATGAGCCGGGAGGGGCAAGGACCGGGCCTCACGCGCGCGGGCTACGACCGTCTCCGACGGGGGCTCTTCGATACGCTCCTCGAAGCCCCGGCGGACGATCCGCTCGCCCGGGTCGCGCTCGCCCGCGGGTATGCGAGCCCGGAGGAGATCCAGGCGGGCCTGGAGGAGCGGGAACGGCTCCGAGCCGGCGGCCAGGACCTGCCGCTCGGACAGGTTCTCGTCCGGATGCGCGTCCTCACCGCCGAACGCTACCTCGAGGTCCACGCCCTTGCCGCGCGTGGCGGGCACACCCGGGTAGAGGGAGCAGGGCCGGGCGACCCGGCCGGCCTGTCGATCGGCCGTTACCGGCTCGTCCGGCCCCTCGGGCGCGGGGGGATGGGGACGGTCTTCGAGGCCGAGGACCCGGAGCTCGACAGGAGGGTGGCGATCAAGGTCCTCCGCGAGCCGGCGGCGGGATCCGACTCGATCGAGCGCCTGCGCCGCGAGGCCTCGATCGCCGCGCGACTGGGGCACCCGAACATCGTCGGGGTCCACGAGGTCTCGTCGGCCCCGGGGCCGGCCGGCCAGCCGGTCCACTTCATCGTGATGGACTGCATCGATGGGCGCACTCTGGCCGACATGATGCGCGACGGGACATCGAGCCTGGCGGAGCGAGTCGCGATCCTGGAGGTCGTGGCCCGCACGGTCGCGTTTGCCCATGCGCGAGGGGTGGTTCACCGCGATCTCAAGCCCGGGAACGTCCTCGTAGAATCGACGGGCCGGGTCCTCCTCTGCGATTTTGGCCTCGCCCGGGCGGAGGGGTTCGAAGCCCGCCTGACGGGGTCCTGCGACGTGCTCGGGACGCCCGCTTACATGGCCCCCGAGCAGGTCGACCCAGGGAGCGGCGAGATCGACGCCCGCACCGACGTCCATGCCCTGGGCGCGCTCCTCTACGAATGCCTGACCGGGACGCTCCCCTTCCGCGGGCGCACGCGCGAGGAGATCTTCTACCGGATCCGCTTCGACGACCCGCCCCGGCCGCGGCGAATCGACCCCTCGATCCCGGCCGATCTGGAGGCGGTCGCACTCCACGCGCTCGCGAAGGAGAAATCCCGCCGCACGGCGAGCGCCGAGGAATTCGCCGAGGATCTGCGGCGGTGGCTCGCGGGTGAGCCTGTCCGGGCGCGCCCCCCGGGTGCGATCCGCCGACTCTCTAACCGGGTCCGGCGGAACCCGTGGCCCTGGGCCGCCGGGGGGATCGTCGCGGCGGCGGTGGTCGCCGCCGGCCTCTTCGTCGTGGCCGAGCGGGCTCGGCGGGAGCGCGAGCGGAGGGTGGACGCGCTTGTCGAGGAAGCCGGGCCCCTCCACGCCGCCGCGATCACGGCGAGCCTGTCCGGGGACAATCCGACCGCCGACCGCCTGATGGCGCGCTTCGAGGAGCGGCTCGCCCAGGCACGGGCGATCGACCCCTCCTTCGAAGGAGGGTGGTTCGAGCGGGCCCAGTACCGCCGGCTCGCGGGCGATCTCGATGGCGCCTGGGAAGCCCTCGAGGAGGGGATCGAGCGAGACCCCGGAAACCCGCTCGGGCGGATCGAGAAGGGGATGCTCCTCGCGGAGCGGTACAAGGGCGCGCTCCGGCGCGCGCTCCGGCCGATCGAGAACCTCCCGGCGAACGCGCCGCGCGGCGGCCCGGGATCGGCGTGGCTGGAGTCGCCCGCCGAGGCCGAGCGCTCGCACCCGGAGCTCGCGCGGTTGCGGGAGGAAGCGGAGAGCGAGATCGACGCCGGGACGCACGAGATGGGACTCGAACTTCCGTCGGTGCGACTGGCCCGAGGGGAACTCGCCTATCTTCGGGGAGACCTGGAGGCGGCGGAGCGTCTCGTCGAAGGACTCGAATACGCGGCGGCAAAGACACTCCGCGGCCGGATCGCGGAAGCGCGGGAGGACTGCGAGGCTGCCGAGGACTGGTACACGCGGGCGATCCACACCCACGGCGCGCACTGGGACGCCTGGGAGGCCCGGGCCGAGCTCCGGAGGCTCCTCTGGTCCCGGCAGTGGGAGGCACAGGGGAACGGCGGCCGCCGTGAGATCGACGAAGCCGTGTTCGACTGGGAAGAGGCAGCGCGAGGCAGGCCGGAGTGCGTCGAAACCCTGTTCGGCCTCGCGGTCGCCCGCCACGACCGCGCGATCCATCTCTATTACGCCCAGGAGGACCCCAGGTCCGACGTGGGCGAGGCGATCTCTCGGGCGAAGCAGATCTTCGAGCTCGACCCCGCGAACCTCCAGGCGCGCCGGCTCGCCGTGGAGGCCAGCAAGTACGCGGTCAACTGGGAGGTAAACGCCGGCGAAGATCCGACCCGCTCGGTCGAGCGCGCGATCGATCTTTCCGAGGCGCTTCTGGCCTCCGGAGAAGACGCCCAGATCCGGATCCAGCGCGGCTACCTCTGGTTCACCCTCTCCGCGTGGTGCGCCGGCCACGATCGCGACCCCTCGGCGGCGGCCGCGCGTTCCCTCGCGGAGTTCGATCTGGCCGTCGAAGCCTCCCCTTCGTCGCCGCAAGCCCACTTCGGACGAGGACTGGCGCTCTTCTCCCTCGGTCGGTGGGCCGACGCTGCCGTCGCTTTCCAATCCTCTCTCGACCACCTCGACGATTCGGGGAATCCCACTCGCGAGCAGGTCGAGTCCTTCCTGGAAAGCGCGCGCTCGGGCGGTCGTTAGCAGCGCTTCCAGGGTCGTTTTCCGGAAAGACTGAACAAGTTTTGCTTGAACTTGAACTTGAACTTGAACTGGTTCTTTGGCGACCAGGTTCAATTTCAAGTCCAAGACAAAGTCGAAGAACAACAGCGCGGCATCTCGACGGTTTGAGGCGGAGCCTCGCTAGCAGCCTACTCCCGGCGCTTCGACGGGGTGAGGAAGGGCATCGGGAACCCGGCGGGGTCGTGGAGCGAGAGCAGCAAGCTCGCGGGGCCCGACGAACCGACCATGTACGAGAGGCTCCGAACGCCGGTTCCCCAGTCGCCCTCGTCCCACCAGACCCGGTCGCCGTCCCGGTGGGCTTTCCAGATGACGAGCTCGGCGGAGTCCTCGGACCACTCGCGGTAGATCGCCTCGCCGGTCACTCGGTCCATCTGGAGCAGGAGCTCGGCGTTTCCGGCCACGCCATGGCACTGATTCGCTCCACTGCGGCAGAAGCGTCCCGACACGTAGGTCGACCAGGCCGCCTTCCGGGCGGTCTCGAGGTAGCGGGGCTCACCGGTCGCCTCGTGGATCGCGAGGAGACAAGTGGGGCGACTACCTGGGCGACCACCCCGGTGCCACCGCCCTCCTCGACCGACTCATCCACCACAGCCACGTCATCGTGATCAACGGTCCCAGCTTCCGCGACCACGAGCACCAGCAGACCGTCGGCAAAGAACCAAGGCGCCGCGCCTCCACGTCCAGTCGTCGAACTGCCGCCGAGTAAGCCCGCCTCACCCGCGCGCCCTCTTGGGCCTCCTCCAGGCACGTCGAATCCGCTCGGTGTACCTGCCGACTCCGCCGTGCGTCCCGCGCGCAACCGGTTCCTCAACTCCGCAACAGTTGCTCCGAGCCGCCGCGCCCGCTTCCCGGGGCGCCTACCCCTCCCGGTCGCCAGGCGAATCCTCCTCGACCCGCCCCTCGGTGGCACCCTATCCCGCGATTTCGGCGTCGTCGCGGGCGAGAAACAGTCGTTCCACGTGCCCCTGGATCTCGACCGTTGTGGTAGCGAGGCAGACCGCGACTAGCATCATGCGGGAGAAGCCGCGAAGTCACTCCTCCCGCTCGTGCGTCACGGCGACCGGTCATGGGCGATCGGGCGCCGAGTCACGCACAGATTCTGGTGGGGAGCCAGAATTCCTTGGGCGGAGCTTCTCAAGCGAGTCTTCGGCGAAGACGTTCTCCACTGTGCGACGTACCACGGGCGCCGTGAAATGATCGCGTTCTTGACCGAACCCGAGGTGGTCCGTGCCTTCCTCCAGTGCGTCGGCCTTCCCTGCGAGCGGCCTCCAATCGCCCCGGCGCGATGGACCTGGGAGGCTTGACGTAGCCGCAGCCTCGTCCATAGCATGTGCGTTTGCTGGAAGTTGAGCGTTCTCGCAGGGTCTACGACGCCTCGCTCGCCGATCTGGACGGGGAGAAAGTGCCTCGCGAACCCTGCGAGCGCGAACGGGCGGAAGTTGCAATTCCTGTCCTCCCTATCCTGGCCGGATTGCGCGCGGGTAGAATCTGACGGCGTGCCCATCCGGCCACAAACCTCTGAAGGAGATCGATCAGGATGACCCGTGGCTTCCAGAAGGCCGCAACGATCGTGGCCGCAGTTTTCCTCGTCGGGTCTCAGGTTCCGCTGTTCGGCCAAGGTGGCGGAACACAGTCCATCGCCTGGTCTCGAAACCTGAGCTCCGCATCGACGCGCGCGCGCAAAGAAGAAAAGGTGGTACTCCTCCGGATCGATATCCTGCCCGACGAGTGGAGAAGCGTCGCCGCCATCGATCAGGATCTGGTTTTCCCCCAGGGTGAGGCGCAGACCATTGGGATGCACATGGGCGGCGGCGGCGAGTATGAGTACGACGACAGCAAGACATCCGTGGGCGGAGCCCAGCTGCTCCATCGCCAGGACTACACGATCGCAAAGAAAGGCATTCTCGTCTGGCATTCCTTCGTCGCGGGACGCGGACTCCAGGTGCGTAGGGGAGGGTGGACCTACGATGTCTCGGAGGGCTACGTGTTCGTGTACGACCCCCGGAAAGGGTGGGTGACCGAGTCGGCTTACCGGGTCGGATCGGCTCCCCCTCCGCTGTCTTCCTACGATGCCAGGGCAGGATTCGCACTGGACGGTTCGCCGGCCGCGTGGGGAGACGCCCAGGTGCTCTCGTCGGTACAGTCGGACGCCGTCCCCGTGTGGCTCGGCCTCGCGCAAGCGGCAGGGCTGGCGAAAAAGCATGAGGTGCGCGTCCTCCCCTCGGCTCTCTGCTTCTCGGGCGACGGGACCCTCCTGGCGCGCTTCGATGGTCGCCCCAAACCTGCCGATCTCCTCGAGGTCGTGCGGAAGGGAAAGGCCGCACTGGCTGAAGGCGGAGAGAACAAGTAGGGCACGCCGCGGTTCGTCTGGACGACCCGGTCCCAGGGATCCCCCGCCGCGGCGTCCGTGAGGACGAGGTGGGTCCCGGCCCTCCGGCTCGAGCGCTCCTCGACCCGGACCCTCCCCTCGACGAAGCCGGCCCAGGGATGGGACCAGGGAGTCTCCTCGCCGCCCGACTGGGCGCGGGCCGGGAGGACCGCCGCGAAGAGGGCGATCCACGCGGCGACCATCGCGAGCGACCTCATTCCCGCGGCCTGCCGCGCCCGGACGGATCGACCTCGATCTTCCAGGCTGCCATCCAGTTGGGAATCTCGCTTGAGCATCTTCGACCTCCAGGGACGGAAGACGGGCGCCGGTCCATCGTCTCCATTCTCCCATCTGCACTCGCCGTCGAGAATCTTCGAAGAATCCTCTACGATTTCGTCCGGCGACTGCAGATCGAAGGGTGTTCAGACCTCGTGCCTGGAAAGGAAGAGAAGCCATGCCGCGAACACCCCTGTCGATCCTCGTGGCCTTTCTCGGCTGGGCGGCCCTCGGGCCGGTCGAGGCCGAGGATACCTCGACGCGCGTGTCCTACGTGGTCGCCACGGCCTTTGGCGCCTCCGATCCCTACCGGGCGGCGGCCGAGGCCCTTTCCGAGCACCGGCACGCCCCCGTGGTGGCCTTCGACCCGACCGACCTCGCCTCGCTCGAACTCTGTCTACGGAAGGACCGTCCCCGGTTCGTCGCCGTCGTCGCCCGGCCCGAGACGATCGACACCAACTTCGTCCGGCGCTTCCTGATGATGACGACCCGCCTCGACGACGATCCCTTCCCGGATGTCTCGTGGGGTTTGGTGACGGGCGCGACCGCCGAGGAGGCGCTGGATTTCGTCCGGAACGGGATCAGCGCCGAGAAGAAGGGCCTCCCCAAGGACTTCCTCTACGCGTTCGTGACCTCCGACTCCATCCGCGACGAGGGGGGCCCGGAGTGGCTCGCCGCCGCGGGCTGGTCGGCCGCCCGCCTCGGCTTCGGCCATGACGACCCCCGGATCGAGCGGTTCATCGAGGAGCGTCTCGCGGACCTCCAGGGGCGCGGCCTCATCCAGATGACCGGCTGCGGCGACCCCGAGCGCATCTGGCTCTTCGACGACCAGCGAAACGCGGACCCTTCGAAGCACTGGGCCTACGACCCGGCGAAGGTCGGCCAGAACCCGGACGGCGGCATGCGCTGGATCGACGCGCCCGCGTTCCGGCGCCTCGACCTCTTCCCCGCCGTCCTGACGAGCGGGACCTGTCACTCTGGCTCGCTCCGGCGGGTCTATGTCGAGGGCGACATCGTCTCGACCTTCGGCCGCTCGGACCGCGTCGAGGTCTACGACATGCCGCCCGAGAGAAGCCTCGGCCTCGCCTATATCGCCCGCGGGGTCTCGGCCGCCATTCTGCCGGTCGGCCCCAACCACGGCTGGCGGACCGACGTCGAGGTCCACCGGATGTTCTCGACAGGCGCTCCGCTGGGAGAGGTGATGCAATCCTGCTACGCGGAGCTCGTCCTCGCCTACGCGGGCACGATCGAGCTCGGCCTCTACGACCCCGCCTCGGGCAAGGGGGCGGACGAGGACGTTCGCGAGATGATGCGCGGCGGCGCGGCGAACCGGGTCCTCTACGGCGATCCCGCCTACGCGCCCTTCGCGAGGATCGAATCGAGCGCGGCGCTCGCCGTCCGGGGGCCGACGCCGCGGGAGGACGGGTCGTTCGCGATCCACTGCTCGTTCGCCCTGCCCAACCATCCCGACTTCGTCGACCAGTTCTGCGACTACGGATCCAGGATGTACTTCGCGGTGGATCTCCCCGCCGATCTTGCCGCCCGCGGTCTCGCGCGCGTCGTGGCCGAGGGAGACGACCCGGCCGTCGCCGAGGTCCGGTGGGCGATCGAGACGACTCCGGGCGGCTCCCGGCTGCACATCCTGGCCCTGTCGAGCGCGACTCCCTGGGAGGGAGGGCTGGGCTCCGAGGCCGGACAGACGCTCTCGTTCTCAATCGAGCCCGCGAAGGAGGGAGAACCTCCCCGGACCCTCGGCCAAACCGGAGGGGAAGAAGGGGAACTCCCGGGAACGAAGGAAGCGCGCCGGAGCGGCTCGGCGGTCCGTTCGGCGCTTGAGACGCCCTGGGCGTACAGCTGGCACCAGCGGCGGTTCGGCGACATTCTCGAGTTCGTCGAGTCGTTCCTCGCCGAGCACGGGAACCTGCCCGGTTCCGGTCGGATCCGGTTCGAACTCGATGCGAAGGCGCGCAAGGCCGCGGACTCGGTGGTCGATCTCGAGCTCGACAGCCAACCCCTCCGCTCCGGCCTCGACCGCCTCTGTGGGGAGCTCGACCTCGCCTACACGGTCGACGAGGAAAGGGACGTGATCCGGATCCACGTCCGCTGACCGTTCCACCTGCTAGCAGCCTGTGGGAAAAGCCATTTGGGCTGCGCGCGGCTCTTTCGGCCGATCTCTTCGTTGCTCGGGCGCAGCGTAGCAGGGCTACGCTTGGCGCCCTCGCGCCTCGATCTCGGCCGAAATAGCTCGCGCTCGCCTGCAAAGCACTTTTCCCACAGGCTGCTGGCGCGAGGTTGACAATCGCGGCCGTGGTCGTGCAGAGTGCCGGCTCTCGGGGGACACTCTCGCTGGAGGCGCTCCTGGATGGAACCGACACCCAAGAGTTCAGATGTACGCGACGGCGCGCCTGCGCCTTCGGCCAGGATAGACGCGGGAACTCCCGGCCCCGTTCAGGCGGCCGAGCGGATCGCCTCGATCGACGTGCTGAGGGGGATGGCGCTCCTGGGCATCCTGGTCATCAACCTCCAGTTCTCCTTCGCGGACGCCGGGGCTTCCTTCTTCGACCCGACCGTGAGCGGGCCGTTCGAGGGCGCCAACAAGTGGCTCTGGTGGGTGAGCTACCTCGTGTTCGACGAGAAGATGATGTCGCTCTTCTCCATGCTCTTCGGCGCCGGGGTGCTGCTCCAAACCCGCCGGGCGGACGAGCAGGGAGTTCCCCAGGCGGGCCTCTACTACCGCCGCATGGGCTGGCTCCTCGTCTTCGGCGCGATCCACGGCTACGTGCTCTGGTACGGCGACATCCTGGCGGGCTACGCCATGTGCGGGTTCTGGCTCTATGGGTTGCGCCGCCTCTCGCCGAAGAAGCAGATCGTCCTGGGCCTCGTGGTGATGTTCATGGCCGTCCCCGTGTCGCTCAGCATGGGGCTCTATTTCCACGCCCAGGAGAAGCGGGCCGAGGCATATGACGCCGCCGTCCGGGAGGGACGCGAGCCTGCGGCCGACCTCGAACAAGGCAAGCGGGACTGGGAGACCACGGAAAAGACCTTCGGCATGAGCCAGGAGGAAATCGATCGCGAGATCGCGATCTACGGCAGCGGCACCTTCGGCGAGCAGTTTCGTGCACGAGTCCCGGTCAGCTTCCAGATGGAAACGATCGGCTACCTTCTATTCACGGGCCCGCGTGGCGGCGGGCTCATGCTGCTCGGGATGGCACTCCTCCAGCTCGGCATCATCACGGGGGCGCGTTCGACCCGCTTCTACGCCGGCATGACGCTCGCCGGATACCTGGTGGGCCTCCCTCTCGCGGTGCTCGGCGGCCACATGCGGCAGGCCCATGGCTGGAACTGGGTCGATCTCGTCCTTCGCGACAACTACTTCAACTACTACGGCAGCCTCTTCGTCGCCATGGGGCACATGGGCGTCGTGATGCTCGTTTGCCGGAACAAGGGACTCTCCCGGCTCACGCGCCCGTTCGGGAACGTCGGGCAGACGGCATTCTCGTGCTACATCCTGCAGACCGTTCTCGCGACGACCGTCTTCTACAGCTGGGGCTTCGCCCAGTTCGGCCGCCTCGACAGGGCCCAGATGGCGGGGGTCGTCGTCGGCATCTGGGTCGTCGAGATCGTGCTCGCCTCCCTCTGGCTCGCCCGCTTCCGCTTCGGTCCGCTCGAATGGATCTGGCGATCCCTGACATACGGCAAGATCCAACCGCTTCGCCGCGCCCCGGAAGGGGCGACGCAGGCTTCGAAGTAGCGCCTTCGCCGCGGCTCTCAGCCGCCGGCCGCGGCCTTCAGGAACGAAACGAGATCTCCGTCCGCCAGGGCGGTGGAGAGCCCGCGGCGGTGGTTGGTGAGGACGCCATTCACCGCCACCGCAGAGATCCGGGCGTGCTTCTCGAACTCGGCGCCCTTCTCGCCCGCGCGGGCCCGCGTGATCGAGAGGACGTCCGCCACGGTTCGCGCGTTCTCGACATCGAATCGCGCGAGACCCAGGAGCTTCGCCATGTCGTATGTGAGTTCCACGGTGACTTTCATCGTTCGCACTCGCTACGTTCGTCAGACGCGCACTTTGAGCCTATCGAGCGTCCTCTTCGTCGGGACGCCGTTCCTGTCCCACCCGCGCCCCGCGTAGTAGCGCGGCAAGAGGCGGTGGAGCGGGTGGCCCGAGTCCAGGTGGCGGAACGTCGGCTCGTGGAGGATGCGCGGCGGGAGAGTATCGTCCTTCGCCGAGAGACCTTCCCGGAGGTTGTACATCCGCTCGAGGTTGAAGATCCGCGCGCCGATCTCCTGGAGGTGCCCGGAGCTCATCGGCTGTCCGGTGATCATCGTGAGCCACTTCTCGAACCAGAGCACGGGACTCGTCTTCAGGCCCATCACGATCGAGAAAATGGGGCCGGAGTTCTCGAACAGGCTGACGAGAAGGCGGTAGATGCTCGACTTCCGATCGAGCCGGTGGAGTGCGCCCGGGATGATCCCGTAGGTCGAGAAGATGCAGAGCACCATCGAGTTCACCGCGCACGCGAGGTTCTGCTGGAGGATCGGGATCTCCGCCTTGAGCTTGAGGCTGTGCGGGTTCATCGTGAACGGCCCGGTGGACTCGAGGTACATGCTCGCGCCCTGGACGTGGCAGCCTCCCCGGTTCGTGGTGGCGTATTCCACGCCCTGCGCGTAGGACCCGCGCGGATCGTAGGCGGAGAGCTCGAGGCCCTTGACGTGCATCGCGAACTCCCGGCCGCCGAACTTCTCGCTCATCCGCCGGGTGCCGTCGGCGAGATCGTTGCCCATGCCCCTGCGGTGGGCGATGTCCCGGATCATCTCGCTCACGCCCATCGGATCCGCGAAGTTGAGGTCCGTCCGGAGCATGTCTCGCGCCTGGAGCTCCATCGCGAAGGCGAGCGTGCCGCCGAGCGAGATCGTGTCGAGGCCCATGTCGTCGGCCAGGTAGTTCCATTCGGAAACCTTCTTGATGTCCGAGATCTCGAGATTGGGCCCCATCATCGCGAGCGTCTCGTATTCCGGACCCTTGACCTTGCCGATCCCATCGAGCTCCACCTGGCGCCCGCAGGTGACGGGGCAATGGATGCAGCTCGACCGCGTTCCTACGAGCGTGTTGTCCGCCATGTACTCGCCGGAGACCTTCCACGCGTCCTCGAAGTGGCCGCGCTGGTAGTTCCGGGTCGGGAGGATGTTCCGCGCGTTCGTGGTAGTGACGAGATTGGCGGTGCCGAACCGCTTGAGCGTATCGCCCAGCATCGGATGCGCTTCGAAGATGTCGTGGACCTTCTTCAGGTAGTCCTTGAACGCTTCCGGGTCGTCCATCTCGAGCTTGCGGGTCCCGGAGACGGAGATCGCCTTGAGATTCTTCGAGCCCATGACGGCGCCCATGCCCGTGCGCCCGGCGATCCGTTCGCACGACACGATCCCGGCGAAGAGGACGAGGTTCTCTCCGGCCGGACCGATGACGGCGTGATACCCCTTCTTCCCGAGAATCGCCTGCGTCTCGTACGTGCCTTTACCCCAGAGCTCCGAGGCGTCGAGGAAGCGGACCTCGCTGCGGTCTCCGTCGATCTCCAGCCGGACTCGCCCGGCCGAGATCCGCTTCACCACCAGGATGTCGATCCCGGCCCGCTTCATGCCGTAGGCAAAGGAGCCGCCGCAGGCCGCGTTGCCGATGGCCCCGGTGAGTGGGCTCTTCGCGATGACGGCGAAGCGATTCGACTGGGGCGCGAACGATCCGTTCAGCGGGCCGGTCGCGAAGATGAGGAGGTTCTCGGGCCCGAGGGGATCGATCCCCGCGGCGGTTCCGTCATAGAGAAGGCGGGTTCCATACCCCTTCCCGCCCAGATAGAGGCGCGCGGTCTCCTCGTCGAGAGGCCGGAACGCGAACGTCCCCGCCCCGAGGTCGACCTCGAGGATCCGCCACGCATATCCCTTGATCATCCGATCGTCCCCGGCTTCTAACTAAAGGAAGGCGCGTCTCTCCAGCGGCGCCGCGGAATCCGCACGCTACGGGCAGACGGAGAACGTGTCAAGCGCCGGGCCCCGGCAGGCGCCGATGCCGTCGAGGAACGCGAGGACTTCGGGCGTGGGTGGTTTCGCGAAGACGTCCTCCGTCGGGCCGAGCGCCGCGAGACGGCCGTCGAGGAGAACGGCGACCCGCTTCGCGAGGCGCCGCGCGGACGGCAGGTTGTGAGTCACCGCAACCACGGTCGTCCCCCGGGCGTTCTCCTCCCGCACCACCTCCTCGATCGCCTTGACGCTCGCCGGGTCGAGGTTCGCGGTCGCCTCATCGAGAAGAAGGAGCTCCGGGCGGACGGCGAGCGCCTGGGCGAGCGCCACGCGCGCGCGCTCGCCGCCCGAGAGGTCACGCGGGAGGCGGTTCGCGAGCTCCTGGGCGCCCACGCGCTCGAGCGTCTCCCGCGCCGCCCTCTCGCGCGCGGGACGCGCGACGCTCCGGCACCAGAGCCCGTACGCCACGTTGTCGAGCACCTTGCGCGCGAAGAGAGGAGCGCCCTGCGGAACGAGCACCATCCGCCTCCGGAGCGCGAGATCCCGCGGGTCGGCGTCTTGGCCGAAGAGCCTCACCGTGCCGGCGCTCGGCCGGTCGAGGAGATTCGCGAGGCGAAGCAGCGTCGTCTTGCCGGCGCCGCTTGGCCCCGCCAGCACGAGGAGATCGCCGCGCGGAACCGCGAGCGCCACCTCCGAAAGCGCCCGGACCTTCCCGAAGTCCCGGGAGAGCCCCTGGAGCGTGAGGACGATGTCTCCGGTCATCGCCGCGGCGCCTTCCACTGGTAGTGCGTCAGGACGGCATTGACGACGAGCGACAGGAGGAGGAGCACAATGCCCAGGGCGAGCGCCGAACCGAGGTTGCCGAGCTCCGTCTGCCAGAGGATCGCGCCCGTCAGCACTTGCGTCTTCTCGCGGATGTTCCCGCCCACGAGGACGACCGCCCCCACCTCGGAGATCGCGGCGCCGAATCCCAGGACGAGGCTCGCGGCGGCGCCGCGCCTCGCCTCGACGAGGTGCGTGAGAAACCTCCGGAACGCGTGGGCGCCGAGCGAGAGGGCGCGCTCGTTCACCTCGACGGCCGAGATCGACACGGACGACGCGACGACCCCCACGACGAGCGGCAGCACCAGGATCGCCTGCGCGAGGACCATCGCGCTCGCCGTGTAGAGGACTTCGGTCCCCACGAGCGCGAGGTAGACCACGAGGCCGACGAGCACGGGCGGAAGGCCCATGAACGTGTTCACGACGGCCATGACGGCGCCCCGTCCGCGAAAGTCCCGGATGCCCAGGGCCGTGCCGAGAAGGAGCCCGGGGCCAGCGGCAAGCGCGAGCCCCGCGAGCGACACGTAGAGCGTGAGGCCCACGATGCGCGCGAGCTCCGGGTCGGAGCGGAGGAGGACCGCGAGCGCATCGCTGGGTCTCACTCCCGCCTGCGGCCGGGCGGCCTCTTCCGCCCCCACGTCCCCGAATGCGGCGCCCGCGTCGTAGAAAGCCAGTTCCTGCTCCTGCTCGGGGAAACCGAGGCGGCGGGCTTCTTCGAGGTCCCGGGCCACGGGCACGAAGAGAGCCCGGCCATCGGCTGTCACCGCGCCCACGAGCGCCTGGCCCTCCGGCGAGACAAAGAAGGCGATCAAGCGGCGGGCCGTCGCGACATCGCGCCGTGGATGAGCATGCGGGTCGACGAGGATCGCCGCGTAGGGGTTCTGGAGCGAGAGCCCCCCCTCGACGAGCGTGTCAAGGCCCGGGAACGCGGCCTTTCTCGCCGCGAACGTGCCACGATCCGTGAGGACGTAGGCGCCCCGTTCCTCGGCCATCCGCAGCACCGCGCCCATTCCCGCCCCCGCTTCGAGATACCACGGGTCGCGCTTCCCGCCGGGCGAGAGTCCCGCTTCGCACCAGAGCGCGAGTTCCTTGGCGTAGGTCCCGCTCTGGTCGGCCCGCGAC
>JACQVV010000588.1 GCA_016209595.1 Planctomycetota bacterium | reverse complement strand
CGGGCGGGGACGGCTTCGACGTCCTGGCCGGGGCGAAGGGATACCGCGTGGACACCGGGTTCCTTGACGTGGAGATCCTCACCGACTGGCTCCACGCGCACCCCAATCCGGAGGGGAAAGCCGAGGGGCGGATCACGATCCAGAACGCGCCCCGGTGACGGCGGCCGACCGGATCCGCTCGAACCGATCCAGGATCTCCCGCGCGTGCGATCCTCCCCAGTAGATGCGGCGGCAGCGCGGACACCGCCAGAACTCGTCTCGGGCGGCGTAGGCGCGCGGCGGGACCTCGGCCGCGACCTCGGCCTTCGGGGCGCAAACGAGGGGCTCGTTGCAAAGAGAACAGCGGGATAGCGCCGCCGCCGTCGGATCGATCCCGAAGGCGCGGCAGACCTCAACCATCTGATCGTACGGGTTCCCGCTCTCCAGCAGGAGGACACGGGCGAGCTCGGGGTCCTCCGCCAGGCGCCGGGAGCGGGTGAGAACGATGCGCCTCTCGGCCCGGGCGGCCTCCCGGATGCGCTCCACCCCGAGGGACCGGACGTGCAAGCAGTCGATCCCCGCCATGCGCAGGTGACGCGCGAGCCGGCCGAGCATCTCGTCGGCAAGGAACGCGACGCATCCCGTGGAATTCTCTGTCGGCATCGCGACCATGATAGCGTCTATCCATGAACCCGGACCGAGCCCGGCGGAGCCACGGATCCTCTGGACGGCGGGGAGACCGCCCTCCCGATCGAGCTCGGTGCCGCCCATGCAGTCCTCTGGACGACCTGCCTCCGGAAGTGCCGGCCGCGGGCTTCCGCCGGCGGTTCGAGGCTGCGAGAATCAGTGCGGTACGGGAGGGCGGGTCACCCTACGTTCGGATCGAAGTACTCCATGGGACGTCACCGAAGGTCTCTCCTTCGAATCCTCGCCCTATCGTGGGTTCTCCTTCCCGTCGCCATCGGGCAAGAGGAGCGACTTCCGGACGGCGCCGTCCTGCGCCTGGGATCCCTCCGATTGCGGCACGAGGGGGCGGGCCGCTCCCCTGTCTATAATAGGAGCCGATCGCAGGAAACCGCCGCCGCCTGATGGCGTCTAAGGGACCGAGAGAATCGACAACCAGGAGACTCCCGTGACTCGACACGTCCTCGTCTTCGGAACCGCGCTTTTCGCGGTCACCGCGTTCCCTGCGGGCGCGCAGGAGCGGCCGGCAGCTCATCTCGGGATCACGGCCCACCGAGATCATTCCGCGGCCCGCGATCGGGGAGTCCTCGTGACCGCCGTCGTGCCGGAGTCGGCCGCGGCGAAGGCTGGGCTCCGCCCGGGGGACGTGATCGTCCGCTTCGACGACGCCGAGACCAAGACCGTGGACGCGCTGAAAGCGGCGCTCGGACGGCGCGCGGCCGGCGACCGAGCGGAGATCGGCATCCTGCGGGACGGCGAGGAGGCAGCGCTTCCGGTCGAGCTTGCGGCCGCCCCCGCGGGGAGCTCGGACGCCGGCCCGAGCGTCGAGTTCCCCGATCCGCTCACCCGGGAGGAGGTCGAGAGACAGTTCCTCAAGGCCGAACGTAAGTACCTGACCCGGGATTTCCAGGGGCTCCCCGCGGAGGCCCTCGCGGTGGATGCCTTCGCGTCCCTCTTCCTCTCCACGGGGCTCGGGGGACTCGCCGAGGCCGACCGCGAGACCGTCGTGGCCGACGTGAAGCAGCGCCGCGAGCGGATCCGCTGGTACCAGGAGCTCGCCACCGCCGGCGTGACCGCGCCGATCAACATCCACGCGGGACCCTCGCCGGGCGCCACGCTGGACGAGCGGATCGGGGAGCTCGTCCGGCAACTGGGCGACGACGACTTCCAGAAGCGCGAGGCCGCGACCAAGGCGCTCCTCGCGATCGGCGAGAAGGCGCGCCCGGCCCTCCAGGAAGCGACGAACTCCGATGACCTGGAGATCCAGTGGCGCGCCCGGATGATCCTGGAGAGCCTCTCCTCCAGCCTCCCCGGCGAGCGCCCGCCGGCTGACTACCGCCCCGTGGCAATCGACGTGAAGGGAGTCGAGGGGGAGCGGCTCGCGTTCGATGTGAAGATCGGGGAGACCTACGGAGCTCCGGGGCCGCTCGAGGTCGCGCTGGTCCGCGAGGGGAAGTTCGCCGGGACGATCTGGATCAAGGATCTCGGCCCGGGAACCGGCGTCCTTCATCGCCAGACGGAAGAGGACCCAACCCCCGCGCCGGGAGATCGGCTGCTCTGGTTCTTCAAGATCGAGGCGAAGGAGTAGCCCGCTACCCGAGCGCCCGGCGGGAGAGCGCGTCTGCCTCGCGGTTCTGTTCCCGCGGGATCGACTGGATCCGCCAGGACCCAAAGCCGGCGAGCACATGGGTCGCCTCGCGATGGAGACGCGCGAGATTCGGGTCCCGGACCCTGTAGATCCCCTGGATCTGGCGGACCAGGAGCTCGCTGTCGGAGCGTATCTCCAGCGAGGAGAGGCCGAGCTTCGCCGCCTCCAGGAGACCCCGGAGGAGGGCCCGGTACTCGGCGACGTTGTTGGTCGCCCGGCCGATCGCCTCGGCGACCTCGGCGAGCACCGTCCCGTCCTGGGCCACGATCCGGGCACCGACCCCGGCCGGCCCCGGGTTCCCGAGCGACGCCCCGTCGGTCCATAGGATCGCCCGGTCCGCCGCCGGCGTCGTCCTAGGAACCCGCGCCTTCCTAGGTCCTTTGGTCGCCTCGACTTGCTTTCGGAATCCTCCGAGGCGCTCGCGATCGAGGTCCGGGTGCTCGGCCAGAAGACGCTCGAAGTCACAGTACCGAACGACCAGGCGGACGAGCTCGAGGTCGAGTTTCTTCATGCTGCCTCGCGGTTCCAGGGCGCCAACACTCTTCACCGGGGGACGTACCAGGGGGAACGGCCGGTGCCTGCTCCGGTCATTCTATCCACGCCCCTACGCCTCCCGAGCAAGGAGAAACGGATGGTCTCGACCCGCTGGTGGGCCCTCGTCGGCGCTCTCGCCCTCGTCCTCTCGCCCCTCGCCGTCGCGCAGGTCTCCGAAGAGAAGCAGGAGGCCCTGCGCAAGAAAGCTGACGCGCTCGAACCCGTTGTCGAGCGCCTGCGCGGACTCAAGTTCAAGAACAAGGTCACGAAGGGGATCAAGACGGAAGAGGAGCTCGGCAAGTTCCTCCTCGAGGCCCTCGACCGCGAGACGCCGCCCGAGGAGTGGGCGAAGATCGTGAAGCTTCTCGCGCCGCTCGGCCTCGTCCCGGCCGACCTCGACATGCGAGCGCTGGCGCTTGAGGTCCTCACGGAGCAGATCGCGGGCTTCTACGACCCGCAGACGAAGAGGCTCAATCTCATCTCCCGGGAGGGGAACCCCAAGGCCGCGAGCCCCGAGATGGAGATGCAGCGGCGGATGCTGGAGATGGTCGGGACCTCGGAGGAGGAGTTCTACATGGTCCACGAGCTCACCCACGCGCTCGAGGACCAGAACTTCGATCTCCTCTCGCTCGACCTCGACAAACTCGAGAGCGACGACAGGGTCCTCGCCATCAAGTCCCTCATGGAAGGGTCGGCCACCGTCCTCATGTTCGACTTCCTCCTCGGCAAGATGGGGATGGACTCCCGGATGCTCGAGAACCAGGACCTCTTCGGCGACGCGAACCCGGCGGCCGGAGCGCCGGCGCTCGCCAAGGCCCCCGAGTATGTCCAGCAGAGCCTTCTCTTCCCCTACGTCCAGGGCCTGAAGCTCGTTCTGGAGGTCAAGAAGCGCGGCGGGTGGGAGGCCGTGAACAAGATGTTCGTCGATCCGCCCTCCTCCAGCGAGCAGAGCCTCCACCCCGAGAAATACGCCGGGGAACGGGACAACCCCATGGAGATCGCCCTCTCCGATCTCTCCGCTGCGTTCGGCGACGGATGGAAGGAGCTCGGGAAGAACACGATCGGCGAGCTCGGCTGCCGAATCCTCATGAAGGGCTCGCTCGGCGAGAGCAAGGCGGAGGTCGCCGCGGCGGGCTGGGACGGGGACCAGTACGCCGTTTTCGAGGGCCCCGGGGGCGCGCTCGCCGTCGCCTTCTACTCGACCTGGGACACCGAGAAGGACGCCCGCGAGTTCCTGGCCGGCTTCGCCAAGGCGCTCGCCGACCACCAGGGTGCGAAGAGCGCCGCGGCCGGGAGCGAGACCGAGATCGGCTGGACCACGGAAGCCGGTGTGTCGCGCGTCGTCCAGCGCGGCCGGGACGTCGTGGCCGTCCTCGCCGTGCCGGAGGCCTCGGCCGACGCGATCCGGGCCTCTCTTCTCGAGAGCAAGGCAACGGAGATGCCCGCGGGCCTCCCACCCGTGCCGAAGCTCGAAGTCCTCACCGACGAGCCCGCGGAGACCACTCCCGGGGCCACGGACGGCGAGGGCCAGCCGCCCGCCGCGGGAGGCGAGGTCCATTTCGACCTCCCCGAGGGCTGGACGCGAGGAGAGGGGGGCGCGGTCCTCGCGACCCACTCCTCCGGAGCGCGGATCACGCTCAAGCGGGTCGATCTGCCCGACATGACCGAAGAGGATCTCATCGAGAAGGTCCTCGCCGCGCTTCCCGAGAAGATCGAAGCGTACGAGGCGACCCCGACCGGCGCCACCCGGATGGCCGGCCGGATCGTTCGGGTCCTCCGCTTCAAGGGGAACGAGGAAGGAAAGCCCTTCCGCTTCGAGCAGGCCGTCTTCAAGGTCGGCTCCGAGGCCTTCCTCCTCCTCTTCGCCACGCCCGCGGATTCCTTCGACGCGACCCGCCCCGGCTGGGAGGCCCTTTCGAAGAGCTTCGAGCTCCGGTAGGGCTGGGGTTTCGCGGTTCTCGGCCTCGCACGCTCACGGACACGGTCACGGTCACGGAAGACGCTCACGATCACGCCCGCGCTTGACAGCAGGCGGGCCAGGACCGTAACATTCCTCGTCTTTCCTCCCTCCCGGAGGACGAAGTGCCGGGGCGGAGGGCGATTAGCTCAGCTGGTCCAGAGCACTTGCCTTACAAGCAAGGGGTCGCTGGTTCGAGTCCAGCATCGCCCATCCAACCGGGGGCGTAGCTCAACTGGTTAGAGTGCCGGATTGTCAATCCGGAGGTTGCGGGTTCGAGTCCCGTCGCCCTCGCCAAACACTAGGCCGCGCGGCAACGAAAGTTGCGACGCGGCCTTCGGTGTCTCCCGGGGCCACCCTGTTGTCCTTCCCGTGCGCCAGAGCTTGCATGCGCGACCCAGGATATGGGTGCCTCCCCGCGCGTAGTCCGAGTGATCCCATCCACATCCACGGGCTGCCAGGAAGGGCCTTTCCATCGGGAGCGATTCCGAAGGAGCGCGACGACATGGTG
>JACQVV010000592.1 GCA_016209595.1 Planctomycetota bacterium | reverse complement strand
TGTGGGCTCTCGGCGTGAAACCGGCGGCTGGGAGGTAAGAGCCGGATGAGGCGAGAGTCTCACGTCCGGTTCTGTGAGGGCCCGGGGGGGCAGTTCCCCTGGGCTACTCGACTCCGCCGAGGGAACGCTGTCCGAGGGGGACACGATGACTGGGACGCCCGGGCAGCGGGCGGCGAATGTCCGAAGGGCTCCTTCCATGTCCTGTGCTCTCGTGCTCGAGACCCGACCCGCATGGATCCGCGCCGACTTCGGGGATTCCTCCAGGTCTCCGAGTTCCGCCTCCTCCTCGAGCCGTCGCTCGAGTCGATCGGCAGACATGCCCGGCGTGACGTCCTCCAGGCCGACCTGGACGACGAACTCGTCGGCCCCCCAGCGGAGCTGTCGTCGTGTGGAGACGTTTCCCGGAATCGGTGTTCCGGACATCTTCCCCTCCAGTGGTTCCGTGACCCGACACCCTCCTTCCCTCCACGGGGTCCCTCGGGATGGTTCCCCCGCTTCGACGGTACTACCAGGGTGCTCTGACTTCCCCGCGTCCTTCCCGCCTCCCTTCGCTCTTCGCTCGATCCGCGGTACCACGCTGTGCCCGCTTGACTTGCTCCCTCGGACGCGTGGCACGACGTCCTCGGGCCTGGGGGAAGGGTATCGGCTACCCCCCGTCGCCGATTTCACGTGGAGACGCAGGGACCTCCCAGGTTCCTGGGGAACCCATCGCGAGCGTGCCGCCTTCTCCGACCCCGGTGGGCCCTTCCACCCTCGCCCGTATCGGGTGGTTGGATGTTGCCTTCCGGCGTGTCAAAACCGTCGGCCACCACCACGTGTCATTTCGGGGCTCAATCACGCGGCCCGCGTGCTCGCTGTCTACGCTTCGCAGCCAGGGTCGCCCCTGGACCACGCAAGACTCGCTGCCGACCCGCTGGCTAGGCGCTTGTCGGGCGGGACTTGCACCCGCTGGGTTCCAACCCCAAGTTTCAAGGTGGCATCGGCTCCTCCCTATCCTCTCGAACCAGGTTTCGCCTGGCGCACTGACACGCGACGACCGGCTGCCGATTCACGGCCAGCCCACGATAGCCGCCCCGTAATCCGCGCGTCATGCACCACGTCTTTCGCGTCGATCCCCGGACCGGACGCGCGTTTCTTCGCCCCCCTCTTCCTCGCCTTGTTGGCAAGGTGGTGCTCCAGGAGGGCGAGGAGATAGGAACGAAACCGGCCGCGCTCCCGCCGGGCGCGCGCTAGCAGGTTCTTCTCCAGAACATGGGCGAAGAAGCCTTGCGCGAGGTCGCCCGCGGTGTCGGATCCCTTCCCCTTTCTTCGAAGGTAGGCGTAGACCGGCTTCCAGTAGAGCTGAGCGAGCTCCTCGAGCGCCTCCCGGCGCTGGACGGGCTCCCCCTCCGCCGCCCGCAAGAGGAGCGACCACGAAGTCGGAACGAACGCCCCCGGAATCGTCTCGCCCACGAGCCCTGGTCCTTTCAGAAGCACTCGAAGGGGGACAAGTAGCATGAACCGATTCTCGGCCAGCGCAACGCAGAGAACGAGAAGGACGCGGGGGGCCGAGCACAGGGCGAAGGCTCGCGCGGGAGGTCCCGCCACTAGAATCGCCGCCGAGATCCGACCGTTCTTATCGAATGCACAGGCGAGGGGCAGGCCGGTAGGAACAGGGCCTACGCGTCGAAGGCGAGTAGCTCCCGCCCTGTACGTCGGGCTGGCTGGATGGGCGGAGGCGAGGTCGGCAGCCCGAGGTGAGTCAGGATCCTATGGATGGCCTCCATGTCACGGATCAAGGCGATGACCCTCCTGCGTCCGGAGCATCGCGGGTATCGCAGAACGTCGATCCTGAAAACGCGGAGGAGCAAGTCCGCCCATCGGATCCACCCGCACCCCTGGTGCTTGCGCGGCGGGAGCGGCGGGTCACGGGTGGTCTCGAGAGCGCTCGCGCCGGGTGGGGACGCAAGGGCTGGGGCGGAGCCCGGTTAGCCCCGAGTCGGGCATCTACTCGAGGTACTCCCGCGCCGGACGCCCCTCCTAGTCGAACGAGGGGAGCCAGAGATCGAGGGTCTGCCGCCAGACGTCAGCCTCGTCCCCGCGACCGAGCTCGTGGAGGACCCGCGCCGCCCAGAAGTAGATCGTCGGCTGGTCGTAGTCCTGCGGCCGCGCTCTTCGCGCTGCTTCCCAGGAGCTCGACCAGCCGGAAGCCGCCGACGGCGCGATCCACGTAGTCGCCCGGGCTCGCCGGCCGGGCCGAACGAGCGATCCCCGTCGTGGGGGCCTCTTCCCAGAAGCTGGTCGCAGAGACCTGGGTCCGGGCCCGGGAAAGCGAAACGACGACCGTTCGCTCCTCGTCCCCCGGCCTGGCTCCGTCGCGGTTCACCGCGCCTCGACTCCTCCACCAAGTCCAACCCGGATCTTGCCGTCACGGTCACGCCCACGGCACCCCGAAGAAGGGGCCATGAGCCTCGCGTCACTTTGCCGAGGCCAGCTCTCGACGCAGGTCCTCGGGCCCCAGGAGGGGGTCCCGCGGCCATTCCTCGGCGATTCGAGGCCTGCTCGGGGGGTTCCCTCGAGCTTCCCGATCGAGGCGCGCCAGTACAATCAGCTCCCGCCTCAAGTCGTCCGGACCCAGGCAGGGGGTGCCGGGCTCATGTGGCTCGATCTCTCTCATCCCTCCTCCTCGCTTCTCTTGGCTGCAAGCCGATGGGCCTCGTCGATCAGCGCCTGCGAGTAGTGCGTGCCGAGGCTCCGACAGACCTCCAGCCGCGCGCGGACCTCTACCGCGGAGATCCTCCCTCTGGCGGCGAGCCTGACGAGGACACCCGGAAACCCGGCGACCGGAACATCGAGCTCCATGGCCAGGGCGCGGGCCGGGAGTTCGTCGACCAGGAGTAGATCGGCCCGGATGCGCCCAGCGGTAAAGAGGGCCAGCGCTTCAGCCTCTCCCATGTGGTCGGTCGGGTCGGGACGGTTCGGCGACTGGCCCGCCAGGCGCCGGGCCAGTACGACCGCCGTCTCGGACTCTACAGGGTCGAGCGAGACGACCTCCACGAGACCTCGGCTTTCCAGCGCCCGGAGCAACGGACGCGCGCCGTGCCGTTCGTACTCGGGCAACGCTCCCGAAGGGACGTAGATCCTCTCCGAGAAATCGCCTAGAAGGCTCTCGCTCTCGCTCTGGAATGCCGAGATGAGCGGACCCGTGTTCGCAATGCATCGCATGAAAGAAGAATACGTGCCCCCGTCAACCGGATCAACCGCAGAACGGCCTGACCGAGAGAGGTGGATCGCCAGCGCCTCGTCCGAGGGATCTTGGCGATAAGTCCGTGCACATGAAGCCGCTTGAAGAGTCGCGAAACTGAGGCGCTGGCGCGTCGCTGTTCGCGAGGAACGAGATCGGGGGCATAGAGACGCGATCGGATGTTCGGCCCAGATCGCTCCCTGGCTCCCGAAGGCCTCCGCGACGCACGGATCGCCCACCGCGAGGTCTCCGAGGACCTCCACCCCGTCCTCACCCTACGCTTCCAAGGCGGGCGTCGTTCGGCGATGAGTGACACGCTACGACCGCCACGAGTGACACGCGACGACCGGCTGCCGATTCACGGCCAGCCCACGATAGCCGCCCCGTCATCCGCGCGTCATGCACCCTTGCCGAAAGGACACGGTATGTTGTGCGGCGCGCCGTTACTCAGCGTCGCCGGTGGGACGGGGGCCGACGGACTCTTCGACGTCGATTCGGGCGCGATGGAATTCCCGCAAGGCGTCCAGCACCTGACGTCTGCTGAGAAGCACACCTCGCTGGACCTGGAGGACCTTGAAGAGATCCAGCTCCCCGGCCCGAAACGCCTTGTCCGTCAGCTCCAGGCCGCGATCCAGACGCGGGGCGACATCGGAGAAGTAGAACCTCAGATCGCCATCGAGCCTCTGGAGGCGGTTCCATGCCTCGTTCAGCTCGGCCCGCGCTTGGTGGAGCAGGGAGACGTAGTTCGCGCGCACCTTGCTCCGTTCGGCTGTCCTCGTCGCGATCTCGCCCTTGTTGCGGTTGAACAGGGGTATCTCGATGGAGAGATGACCGCCCATGAAATCCTCGCCCTCTCCCCGCTCGTAGGACGGACCGACCTCGATCGGTGGGACCTGGCTCTTGCGATGGGCTATCAGCAGCTCCTGGTCCGCTCCCCGGTAGGCCTGCTCGGCCCGGCGCAGGTCCGGCCGGTATGACGGGACCCGGGCGGAGAGCTCGGCGATGTCGTCCGTGACGGCAACGTGGGCGAGAGGGTCGTCCGTCTTCTCCATGCGGGTCTGATGGTCCGGCCCGAGCCCGACGAGGCGGTTCAGGTCCTGGAGGGATTGCGCGCGCTCTCGCTCGGAGCGCCTGCGCTCCCGTTCCAGCTCGGCCACTTCCGATTCGACAACGACGACGTCCAGCTCGGTCCCAGCTCCGGCAGCTCGCCGCGATCTTGTGATCTCCAGCAGGCGTTCGAGAACTCCCTTCTGCTCGGCGTTCTTGTCCACAACGAGGTCCCAGTAAAGGACATCCACATAGGAGCGGCGAACTTCGCTGGCCAGCCGCCACTCCTCTTCGGCGACCTCCCAGTTCACCTCTTCGATGCGAATGCGTGCCCGGGCGCGCCGCTGGCCTCTCAAGAACAGCGCCTGAATGTCGAAGGAGGCGTCGACCTCGCCGGCGGACTCGTCGCCCCGCAAGGGCGCCAGCCACTTCACGTCGACCTCGGGATCGGGCAGAAGACCAGCCGCGCTCAGCTGTGCCCGGGCGATCTTCTTCTCCTGGCGTATGGCCTCGAGCTTCGGATTCATGACCATGGCGAGCGAGACGGCCTCGTCGATCGACAGTCCGTCACCGAAGTCGAACGAGGGTGGCATCCCTTGTCCGGCCGTCTCCCCGGTCCCGGCGCGCTCGATGGCCCGCCATGCCTCTTGCGGCCGCAACGGGTCCGGCTGGTATTGAGCGCAACCGGCCAGGAGCAGCATGACCGCGCCGGCGGTGAATGGACGATCGAGCATCGGGCACTCCCTCGAGTCACTCCTCGAACTTCGACAGCTCGCAAAACGTGAAGTTGAACACGTCCGGACGCTCCTTCCCCTCGAACAGCACCCGGACCGTGACGTCGACGGGCAGTTGCATTTCTTCAGGCACTTCGACCGTGAGGTACTTGCCGTCCTCGGCAGCCCTCAAGGAGCGCTCGATCGGCTCTCCGATCGCGTTGCCTTCCTGGTCGAGGCGAACAATCTCGGCGACCGCGCCCTCGGCGAAGGGGGCGGCCGAGATCGGCTCCGTGAAGTCGTTGAACATGTACAGGCGGAACTCGGTCCTCGAAGGCAGGACGCCTTCGAGATGATGCCAGTTGTTGGGGGCCATGAAGAACTGACCGCCGTGCTTCGGGTTGTGGTCGGCGTGAGCGTGCATGGGCGGCTGGAGGTCCATGGCGCAGACCGGGCACTTCCCCGGCTCGCGATACACCTTGTCCTTCTCGCACCTCATGGGACACATCAAGACCTTCTCGAACGCCTGGGGGTCGATCTGAAAGACGATCCGGTAGGTCTTGCCCTCGACCTCGATGCGAATCGTCGTCTCGAACTCCTCGACCCCCTCCAGGCGTTCGTGCGAACCGACGAGGCGCGAGGACTTGCCGGGCGGATCGCCCTCCTGGGAGATGGGGAGCAGTTCGACTTCGAACAGATCCGGCGCGCCTTCACCTCGGATCCGGACGTGGATCTTCACGGGTCTGGCAGGAATCGCGTGAGGGAGCGACTCCTTCTCCTTGAGGACGTAGAGCGTGATCGTTCCGTTCTTCTTGTCGAAGGTCAGTTCCAGGTGCTGCGATCCGATCGTCTTGATGAGGCCGCCATGCGGCGCGATGTGCGAGTGCAGCTCGCCGCCCGACGAATCCGCCGGCGGACCATCGGATTCCTTTGCGCCCCCGGCCTGGTTGTTTGCCTGTCCCTGGTCGTCGCCGCCACAGCCGTAGAGGGCGAAGGCGAGCAGGGAAGCAGCGGTCAGGCTCAAAGAACTATGTGCTTTCATTGCTATCCTTCCTATTTCGGTCGTCGGACGTCAGTCGCAGGGAAGGCAGGGTCGTTCGCCTTCGCTGCTCGGCCACGCGCTCTACGGCGCGGCGGCCGACGTACAGGAAGACGCTCGGACGGATGGCCAGATCGAGCAGGGTCGAGGTCGCCAGGCCGCCCAGAACGACAAGGGCAACCGGGTAGAGGATCTCCTTGCCGGCCTCGCCCTTGGCCAGAACGAGGGGGACCAGGGCCAGCCCCGTGGTCAGCGCGGTCATCAGCACGGGGGCGACCCGTTCCTGGCTGCCACGGACCACCATGTCGCGGCCGAAGGACATGCCCTCTTCGACCAAGAGATGAACGTAGTGGCTGATCATGAGGATGCCGTTGCGGCTGGCGATGCCGGCCAGCGAGATGAACCCGACCAGGCTGGCCACGGAGAATGGCTCGGCACGGCTCATGAGACGGCCCACCCACCCATGGGCCGCCGTGGAGGGCTCGTTGCCGGTGACGATGCCACCGACAAGGAGCGCCGCGACCCCGCCGATGAACGCGAAGGGGATGTTGAGCATTACCTGGGCGACCAGCACGACCGAACGGAAGTGGGCATAGAGCAAGGCGAACATCGCCACGAGCGAGAAGCCACTGAGGATGAGCAGAAGCCGGGTGGCGCGCCGTTGACTCTCGAACTGGCCGCCGTAGGTGATGGAGTAGCCTTCGGGGAAGGTGACGTCCATGGCGATCGACTTCTGGATATCGCGAACGGCGCTGCCCAGGTCGCGCCCCTGGACATTGCAGAAGACAACGATCCGGCGGGATACGTTTTCCCGGTTAATCTGATTGGGACCGGGCGTCTCGACGACCTCGGCCACGTCCTGGAGAAGGACGACCGCTCCGGAGGGCGACACCAGGCGCAGGTTCGAGATCGACGCCGCGTCGCGCCGGACCCCCGGGGGAGTCCAGAGGACCAGGTCGAAGGAGCGCTGCCCTTCGATCACCTGGGACAGGACGTGGCCCCTCAGCGCCGTCTCGAAGATCTCCGTCAGCTCGCCGGCCTTGAACCCGTAACGTGTCGCCGCATCGCGCTTGACGCGCACGCGGATCTGCGGCACCAACACCTGCTGCTCAACCCCGAGGTCGACCACGCCGGGGAGACCCCGCATCGCCGCCTCCACCTCTCTGGCCTTCCTTCGCAGGACGGCCAGGTCGGGCCCCGTGATCTTGACGGCGACCTGCGCCCGGACCCCACTGAGCAAGTGGTCGATACGATGGGAGATGGGCTGGCCGACGTTGACCGACAGGCCCGGGAGCTCGTCCAGGCGCGCACGAATCTCTGCCAGCACCACGTCGCGCGGTCGCGGGCTCTTCGGGGGTACCCGGTCAGCTTCGTCTCGGTCGGCCGGGGCCGCTTCCTCGGCCCTCCAGAAATCGACGTCGATCTCGCTGTAGTGAACCCCCTCGGCGTGTTCGTCCTGTTCGGCCCGGCCGGTTCGACGGCCGACTGACTTGACCTCGGGTACGCTCAGGATCAGCGTTTCGGCCAGCGTCCCCAGTCGATTCGATTCGGCCAGAGAGATGCCAGGCTCGGCAACGACGTTGATCGTGGCCGTCCCCTCATTGAACGGCGGCAGGAACTCCGATCCCATGTTGACGACGGCGTAGCCGGCGGCGAACAGGAGGAGGAGGCTCACGACGATGACCGTCTTCGGATAGGGCAAGGTCACGCGATAGACGCCCCTCGCGATCCATTTGGAGAGGCGAAGGACAAGCCCGTCTCTGTCCCCTTTTATTTGCTTCATCCTGGGCAGGAGATAGGACGACAGGGCGGGCGTGACGGTCAGCGACACGACCAGCGAGAGCAGGATGGAAACGATGTAGGCGACCGCGAGCGGGGTGAAGAGACGGCCCTCGATGCCGGAGAGGGCGAAGAGGGGCAGGAACACCAGAAGGACGATCATCGTGCCGAACACGATGGAGTTCCGGATCTCGCTCGATGCCTCGAAGACGACTTCAAGAGCCGGACGTGGCGTCTCGGCATGTCGATTCAGTCGCAAGCGGCGGAAGACATTCTCGACGTCGACGATCGCGTCGTCGACCAGTTCGCCAACCGCGACGGCGATGCCGCCGAGCGTCATGGTGTTGATCGAAAGACCGAACCACTTGAACACCAGCGCCGTCGACAGGAGCGACAGGGGTATGGCGGTGAGCGTGATGAACGTGGTGCGGAAGTTCAACAGGAACAGAAACAGGATGATGACGACCAGGATCGCCCCGTCGCGAAGGGCCTCCTCCACGTTCCCGATTGCCGACTCGATGAAGTGCGACTGGCGAAAAAGGTTGGGCTCCACGTCCACGCCGTGGAGCGAGGACTCCAGATCCTTGAGGGCACGGTCGATCTCGGCGGTCAACCGGCGAGTGTCGGCTCCCGGCAGCTTCTGGATGGCCATGATGACGGCGCCGGTTCCGTTGACCGACCCGTCGCCACGCTTGAGGGCCGCGCCGGGCTTCACCTCGGCCACGTCGGCGATGCGGATCGGGAGGTTGTCGTGCGTCGCGATCAGCGACTGCTCCAGCTCGGCCAGCGTCCGGAGGCGGGCCAGGTTCCGGACCGGATACTCCTGGTTCTGATCGAAGACGAACCCGCCTCCGCTGTTCAAGTTGGCCTCGGCCACCGCCTCTTCCAGCTCCGCGAAACTGATGCCGTAGCGGCGCATCTTCTCTGGGTCGGCCAGCACCTGGTACTGTTTCAGCTCGCCACCCATGACGGTCACCTGCGCGATGCCGGGCACCGCCAGGAGGCGAGGGCGGATGACCCAGTCGGCCCTCGTGCGCAGCTCCATCGCGTCAACCGTGTCGCTCGAGAGACCGATGAGCATGATCTCGCCCATGATCGACGAGATGGGCGCCATGAACGGCTCGACGCCTGGAGGCAGCTTCTCCTGGACCTGGTTCAACCGTTCCTGGACCACCTGCCGGTCATGCCAGTTGTCGGTCCCCCAGTCGAACTCCACCCAGAGCACCGCCAGGCCGATGCCCGAGCTGGAACGGACCCGGACGACGCCAGGAGCGCCGCTCAGGACAGTCTCCATCGGAAAGGTCACCTGGGTCTCGACTTCTTCCGGAGCCAACCCGGGCGCCTCGACCATGATCGTCACCGTCGGCCGGTTCAGGTCCGGGAACACGTCGACCGGTAGCTCGACAAGGGTGTAAAGGCCGTAGGCCGACAGCAGGATGGCGGCCGCAAGGACCAGGTAGCGGTTCCTCAGGGAGAATCGGATGATCGCGTTCAGCATGCTTTCCCCGCGCGCGGGGCGCTACTTCTTCGCTTTCTTCGGTTTCAGGTGGGTCAGCGAGTAGGCGCCCTGGACCACGACGGGGTCGCGGGGCACGAGGCCGTCGAGCACCTCCACGAATTGGTCGTCGGTCACACCGGGAACGATGTCCTGCTTCACGTACTCTTCACCGTTTTTCACGAACACGAAGTGCATCGGTCCCATGATGACCACGGCCGAGCGAGGAACGACCAGCGCCTGCTTGACCTCGCGCAGGACGATCGTCAGATCGACCCACATGTTCCCCCGCAGGGTCCCGCCGGGGTTGGGAGCGTCGATGAAGAGGTGCGCCGTCCGCTTGACGGGGTCGAGCTGTGGGGCGATGTAGCGAATCGCGCCTTCGCCGAGGAACTCCCGATCGGCGGCTACGCGCAGGCGGACCTTGTCGCTCTGTCGGTCCCGAACGCGATGGATCAGCGACTCCGGCAGCTCGCCGACGACGCGGACCCGGCTGTAGTCCGCCACCTCCAGGAGAACCTGTCCGGGTTCCGCCCATTGTCCCGGCCGTACCGAGCGGCTGACGACCACACCATTGTTCTCGGCGCGAATCTCGTAGGTGCTCGTCAGTTGCTGATCGACATCCGCACCGGGGTCGATGTTGTTCAGGACCATCAGAGCTTGGCGACTCAAGCGCAATGCCTTGGCCTGGCCCTGCAGGGCCTCGGTTTCCCGGACGGCCGTGGTCAGCGCGATCTCGTCCAGTCGCAGCTTGCCCCTGTCCCGGGCCACCTCGGTCTCCCATCGGGCGACCTCCTTTTGTGCGACACCTTCGCCCTCGATCGATCGGAAGCGATCCAACTCGGCCTGGGCGTAGGCGATCTCGATCTTCGCGATCTCGACTTCGGCGCCGGCTTGTTCGGCCTTGGCCCCGCTCCGTTCGATCTCGAGCTGCAACTTCTGGTAGTCGACTTCGATCTTGCGAACCTCGTAGAGGTTGCGAGCGAATTCGGGGCTGTCGATCCGCACCAACACCTCGCCCGCCTTGACCTCGTCGCCAACCTGCTTGGTCACCTCCGTCACCTCGCCCGCCACGCGCCCAACGACGTCCCGGTGCTGGTCGGGAAGTGGTTCGACCCAGCCGGTCAGTTCGAGGATCTCCTCGAGCGGCTGGGTGTCGATTTCCGCGACCTGGAGCCCGATGTGTTTCGCCGTCTGGGACGACACAATGCGTGGCGCATCGAGGTCGAATTCCCCGGCCTCCTCCTCGCCGTGCCCCTCGTGGGCGTGGACCCAGTGAACGGTGGCCACCGATGAGAAGAGCACGAGTCCGGCCAGGGACAGTCCCCAGCGGACGGTTCTCTTGGGGTGCTTCCCGGATGGATATGACACGAAGGCGTCCCTCATTCGAAAGTGAACTCGATGACCTCGGTTTGCCCCTCAGCGAGAGTCACTCGTAGGGATCTCTTGCCGTAGACCTCGTGCCAGAACTCGATCCCGTACTCTCCCGGCGGCAGCTTCGGGAGCTCGAACGTCCCGTCTTCCCCGGTAACTCTGAAGAACGGGTTGCGAAGGACGGCGATGGTTGCCCCCATCCACTTGTGCATGTCGCACCTGACCCGCACGCCCATCTCCGCGTGGTTGAGGACCCTCGTGCTGGTTCCTCCCGCTGGTTGCGCAATGTTGAAGCCGTCGCTGAATTTCGGGATCGCCCGCACGTTGTGAGACACGGGATCCCTGTTCCGGATCTGGATCTTCTGCCCTGCCTGGACTCCCAGGACATGTGGCATGAAGACACAGCCCTTCTGCTCGAGCAGAGCGTGTTCGGACTGAGATTCGAAGATCCAGCCCTCCAGGCCCGACCCGACCCAGACGACGACATTTGCGAGGCCTCGACCGTCTCCGACGATGACCGATTCGTCGAGTGGAGGCCCGGAACGGGCGCCGGAGCACTGCGGCTCCGAGTCCATCACGATCGGCCGGCGGGCGGGCACTTCTCCCGAGAGAAGGACCTGTCCCTTGATCGTTGCCGTTCCCGCGGAAGGGTCCCAGGGCCGGGTCTGGTCGGCAACTTCGACGCGCCCCACCCCTCCATCATCTCCCCCTTCATCATCCGGAGCGCACGAAACGGCGCAGAACAGCAGGCAAAGAACCGTCCACTTTTCCTTCATGACTCACGCTCCCCCCATGAAGAGACTCCACGGCTAGACCGCATGATTCGCTGAGGCAATCATGAACTCGTCTGGATTGGCGCAAGCCCCTAGCCGGCCCTCGCAAGCGATTGCCGTCACGGCGCTTGCGAGGCCAATCATACCAGTCTCCTTGTCTGGGGTCGCGCTATAGCGCTCCAGCCGTCAGCCGGGTCGATCTCGTCGCTGCGCAACGCCGCGGTGGCGGCGAATATTCCTCGGGGCGGAGATCCCCGGCGGGTGGGCGCCCATCGGGGAAAGACCCTGGTACGGACTCTCCTGGAGGGCTTGCGCGACACGGAACATGGTTCCGCCGAGGAACAGGAGAAGTAGAAGGAGTCCATCGCCATCGCGGTCGCGGAGGCGCGTGGAGGGAAGGCGGAGACTCTGGTGACGATCCCCAACGAGTGGTCGATCCTCTCCCTCGGAACAGGCGCACGCGGAAAACCGCGAAACCCCAGGCTAGCGCCTCGCCTCGCGGGCGAGATGATAGGCGAGCTCGACCACGGCGAAGGCGATTCCCGCGGCGAGAAAGGGCGGCCACAGGGGAAGATAGGGTTCGTCCTCCTCGCGGTAGAGCGGGGCGAATCGCGACATGCCGGCGGGCAAGGGGCGAGGCGCGAGGTCGGACTCCGGGGAGCCGACGAGGGCCCCTTCGGCAGCCGGCGCGGGGCGAAGCGCGTCGGCCCAGACGAGGAGGTTCCGGACGAGGAGCGGGAAGTCGGCGAGAGCGGGGAGGTTCGAGTCGGCGAGCGCAAAAGAAAGGTAGGCCGATCGGGCCAACGGAGTCTCGCGGACGAGGAGGAGCGGGACGGTCCCCGCGCGCGCGATCGGCGCGAGCTCAGGGGGCGCGTCGAAGCTCCGGAGGGCGGCCACATGGAGCGACTCCAGGGCGAGCGAGGCGAGGAGCGGGTGGCGCCCGATGAGCTCGACCCTTCCCTCCGCGGCCGGGCCAGGACCAATGGCGAAGAAGGTCTCAAGGGCGGCCGGATCGAGGAAGATCGATGCGCCCCTTTCAGGCGGCGCGGGCGGATGGCAGCGGTCGAAGATCGCGAGGTCGCCCGGTTGGAGAAGGTCGTTCGACCAGTCCGCGAGGGCGAGGCGGCGCGACCCCTCGCCGTCGATCCGGTCGGCCTGGACCCCGAGCGCGTCCACGAGGAAGGGGTCGGGTCGCCCGCCGGGGGAGACGAGCCAGACACGGACACGCCTGGGCGGCGGAATCGCGAGTCGAGCGGAGTCGTCCGCCGCGAGAGCGTCGCCGTTCGCGAGCCGGACCTCGAGCGACGTCGCGTCCCCGGGGTCGAGGACGACATGGACGCGCTCGCCCGGATGCGCCGCGAGGAGCTCGTCCTTTCCGTCGTACCGGACGTGGACGGGAAGGACCCCGGCCGCTTCGCTCGAGGAGACCTCGAGGAAGAGGTGGAGGTCGTTCTCCCCCCAGCGCCGCTCGGCGCGGACGCCGGCGAGTCCCGAGTTGGGGAGCGCCGTGCCGATCGTCCGCACCTGGACGTCCGCCGGCTCGGCCGCGAGGGCCCGCGCGAGGGACTCGCCCGTCTCGCCCGCGGCGTCGGTGAGGACGACGACCCGGAGCGTCCTGTCCCGGTAGAGGGCGCGGACGATCGCGAGCGAACGGGCGAGATCGGCCGTGCCGGGGAGGATATCGAGCTCCTGGAGCGCGGCATCCACCTCGGCCGCCGACTCCGCCTGGCGCGCCAGAACGACCGGCGCGTCGCCGCAGGCGACGACCGTGACGCGCTCCGCGGGAAGTGCGAGCCGGGCGAGGCGCGAGATCGACGACCGCGCCTTCTCCAGGCGCGTCTCGCCGTCCGCTTCGACGGCCGACATGCTCGCGGAGGCGTCGACCAGGATTGCGAGATCCCCCCTCTCCGGCCGGTGCGGGATGGCGCGGCCGTAATGAGGCCGCGAGTGGGCGAGGACGAGCGACCCGACGAGGAGGCATTGAAGAAAAAGCGCGATCGCCGCGGACAGGATCTCGCGCCAGCGCCTCCGGCTCCGGATCGCGAGGACATCCAGCCAGAGAGCGAGGGAGGGGACGACGAGCGCCCGGGGAGGCCGGCGGAAGAGGCGCACCAGGACGAGGAACGGCAGGAGGGCGAGCCAGTAGAAGGCCGCCGGGTTTTCGAACGTCACTGCACGACCCCCGCGCGGCGGAAGGTGGAAAGGACGACCTCGTCCGGCTCGTCCCGGGTCGAGACGCGGACGTACCGGACGTGGGCCGCGAGAGCGTCGCGGTGGACCTCGGCCAGGTGGCGCCGGAATCGCTCCCGGTAGAGAGCGAGCGTTCTAGCGTCGAGCGTCCCGACCGCGCCGCGGCCGCTCTCCGCGTCTATGAGACGAAAGCGACCGAGCCCGGACGGATTCTCCTCGCTCGGATCGACGAGGTGGAGGCAGGTCGCCTGGACGGAGCGGGCGGCGAGATCGCGCAGCAGCCCCGCGCGTTCCTCGCCGGCCATGTCCGGGGTCGCGCATGCGCGCTCCAGGAGATCGGAGAGGAGGATCGTCGCCGGGCGGCGCGGGAGCGAGGCGAGTGTTCGGCGGACCGCTCCGGCGCGGGGCGGGCCGATCCCCGTTCCCAGCGAAAACGTCTCGCGGAGGAGGTCCGCGGCCCCGGCCCGGCCGCAAAAGGTCGCGGGAGGCGTCTCGGGGGCTCCGAGGGAGACGAGGGTCACGCGGTCGAGCCGGCGGAGCGCGACGAATCCGAGGCAGGCCGCGAGCTCCCGGGCACGGGCGAGCTTGTTGTGGCGGCCGAAGTCCATCGAGGGGCTCGTGTCCACGAAGAGGACGAGGTGGAGTCGCTCCTCCGCGGTGAACTGCTTCACGTAGAGCTCCCCGAGCCGGCCGTAGGCGTTCCAGTCGACGTAGCGGAGGTCGTCGCCGGGGGCGTAGGAGCGGTGCTCGAGGAACTCGGTCCCGCTCCCGCGACCGACCGACTCGCGCCTCCCGCCGATCTCGCCGCCGAGGATCTTTCCGACGGCGAGGTCGAGCCGCTGGAGGCGGGCGAGGAGGGCCGGGTCGAGGGGGCTCTTCATCGGGCGGCCGCGCTCATGTCGAAACCGCGACGCGGTTTCGCCCCTCACCCTTGGCCCGGTAGAGGGCAAGGTCAGCCTTCTGGATCAGCGCCTCCGGCGCCTTCTCGTCGGGGGAGAGCGCCGCGACCCCGATCGAGATCGTCACCGCGTTCTCGGGGAAGCGCTCGGCGACCCGGATTCCGTAGGCCTCGACGGCGCGCCGGAGGCGCTCGGCGTAGGTCGTGGCGTGGTCGAGCGGGGTCTCGGGGAGGGCGATGAGGACCTCCTCTCCGCCGTAGCGGCCGACGATGTCCACGTTTCGCGAGAGCCCGACCAGGATCCGCCCGAGGTCCCGCAGGATCTCGTCGCCCGCCGTGTGGCCGAAGGTGTCGTTGAAGCGCTTGAAGTGGTCGATGTCAAGGAGGACGAGCGAGAAGGGCCGGCGGTAACGCGCGGCGCGCTCCATCTCGTAGGAGAGGGCACCCATCATCTTGCGGCGGTTGGCCACCTGTGTGAGCTCGTCGGTCACGGCGAGCTCCCTCGTCTTCTCGTAGAGCCGCGCGTTCTCTATGGCGAGACCCGCCTCGTGGGCGAGGACCATGAGCGACTCCAGGCGGCTCTTGTCGATCGCGACCCGCTTGAAGGCCTGGTCCACGCCGATCAGCCCGATCGCCCGCCGCTCCACCGTGAGCGGCACGAGGCCCATCGCGTCGACGGCGAGGAACTCCAGGAGCTCCTTCTCCGGGCCCTTGTCCGGCAAGGAGAGGACGGGGACGGTCCCCTGCATCGCGTCGGAGAAGGAGGGATGGAAGGGATCGCGCAGCGGGTTGACCCCCACGACGAGACGCGCCGCGTCGATCTCCATCTGGGTGCCGTCCACGACGAGCTTCCCTCGCAGGCGGGCGCCGCCGGGTTCGGGGAGGAAGAGATAGACGCGGTCGTAGCCCAGACCGAAGTGGATGGCCTCCAGGACGTCGCGCACGACCTCGCCGGAGTCGAGCGAACGCCGCGTGCGGCGGATCGCCTCGTTGAGTGCGGAGAGCTCCAGGACCTGCCGCTCCAGATGCCGCTTGGCCTGGTCGTAGAGGGAGTAGATGCGGCCGAGTTCGACGTTCGCCCGCTGGAGCGCCCTGCGGAAGCGCTGCGAGTCAGGGGCGGCGAGGCCGAGGGCCTCTGCGGCCCGCGCCATCTCCGCGTCCATCGCCGAGAGGACCCGCGCGGTGTCGAGCCGGTCGAAGCGGAGCCTCTCCCCTATGCCCGCGTCGAGGACCGGCGGCCGGCGGGCATCCAGCGAGCCCAGGCTCTGCGTCCACGCGAGGAAGTCGGCCACGTGGACGATCCCCGCCATGACCGATGGCGGCCGGAGAACGGCCGTCCGCGCCGGGTGATGGCCCCCGATCGCTTCCCGGAGGATCGGCGGCAGGTTCCAGCGCTCGCCCACGACTTCACCTGCCTCGGCGTGATCGATGCCCAGGACCTCGCGCTCCAGGTCGATGGGGTCGGCGTCCGACTCCCCCGCCCGGCGGACGACTTCCTCGTACGCGTCGCCCGCGACGTGGTCGAGAACGATCCGTCCCATGTCGTGCAGGAGCCCGCAGACGTAGGCCTCTTCCGGGTTCTCTTGGCGCAGGAGTTTCGCGATCTCCCGGCTCGAGGCCGCGACCGCGAGCGAGTGCTGCCAGAAGCGGTTCTTGTCGAGCCCCCGGTCGGCCCGCCCCTCGATGAAGCTCCGGTAGATCGAGACCGAGAGGACGAGATTCCTCAGGTTCGCGAATCCAAGCAGCGTGATGGCCCGGCGGATCGTCGTGATCTTGGTGGGGATGCCGTAGGCCGCGGAGTTCACGATCCGCAGCACCTTGGTGGAGAGGGCCTGGTCGCTCTCCACCACCCCGGCCATCTCGCCCACGGAAGTGTCCTCATCGAGCGCGAGCTCCAGGATCCGCGTCACGACCGTCGGCAGCGTCGGCAGGTCGTCCATCCGGAGGATGAGGCCCCTGTCGAATGCGGGCACGGCTACACGTCTCCCAGGGCGACGAGCACGAGGTAGTAGACGAGCCCCGCGAGAGCGAGACCCCCGCCCGCGAGGGCGACGTAGACGAGGAACCGGAAGGCGCCCGCCCGCTGCGAGAGGTCCTCGGAGAGGAGCCCGGCCGAGCGCTCCTTCTCGCGGCGCTCCGCCTCGATCTTCTCCAGCCATTCCTTGACCTTCGCTTCTTTCCCTCTTGCCGCTCCCGCGCCTGTTCCCGCTCCCGGTTCCGCGCCTGTTCCCGCTCCCGGTTCCGCTCCTGTTCCCGCTCCCGGTTCCGCTCCCGTTCCTGGTTCCGCCTTCTCCGGAGGGCGCCGGACCGTGTCGGGCGGCGGGCGGTCCGCCGGCCCGAGTCGCGGTTGCGCGAGCGTCGCCTTGTCGCCCGGGGCGGCCGTCTCGCCAGCCGGGGCGATCTCCTGTCCCGCACCGTCCGTGCCCTGGGCGTCAAATCGGAAGTGCGTCGCGCCGATCCCGACCTCGTCGCCGGGCGAGAGCTCCACGGCGCCGGAGATCCGGCCGCCGTTCAGGAAGGTCCCGTTGTTCGACTTCAGGTCCTCGACGACGGTCTTGTCGCCCTCGATCCGGAACCGGACGTGGCGCCGGCTCACGACCTCATCATCGAGAACGAGATGGTTCTTGCCCTTCTCGCGGCCGACCAGGAAGTCGCCCCCGCGGAGCGGGATTCGTCGTCCCCGGAATCGACCGTCCAGGACTTCGAGGTAGGGCATCAGCGGCGTTGGCGCAAGAGAACCGCGAATGTAGCAGCTCCATCCTTGGGGGTCAACGCGGCGCCTCTGTGTTCTGACGGGGCTCCGCCCCCGCCCGACGACAAACTCACTTCACGGCGGCTGGAGAGACCCGCGTTCCAGGATCGCTATGGGCCGAGCCCGAAGGCGTCGCGCAGGCCTTCCATGACTCCAGCCAGGTCATCGTTGTGGACGATGCCGAGGATGCGGCGGATGAGTTTCTTCTCCACGGCAAGGAGGTTCGAGATGCGCGCCGTGCTCGGGTGACGCAATCCCACGGTCTTCCAATGCCGCAGCGGACGGTCCCCCGGTCCGGGCCTCTCGAAGTACAGCGGCTGGCTCGATATAGGACACACGAGCATGTCCAAGAGATGCCGGTGGAATCTCGCGGTGCTCACGACAAGCGCAGGGCGAGGCTTGGATCCCGTCTGGCCGCGGAACGGTACGTTCACGACGACCACGTGGCCTTGCCTATAGATAGTCGTAGAGCCCATCTTCCTCCCCTTCCCACGCGGCCGAGAGCTTCTTCCTGGCGAGGTCCCTCCAGGCAAGGTCTTCGAGATCCTCGCCGGAGAGCGCCTGGATCAGCGCATAGGGCTTCCCGTGATGAGTCACGACGATCGGTTCCTTCTTCTTCTGGGCCCAGGCCAGGAACTCCGAGAGCCCGTCCCTCACCTCGGCGACGCTGGCGTATCGCATGTTCGTTCGCTCCTTATCTGGCTAGAAGTATAGCCAGAAAAAGGACGATCGCGAAGCCGAGAAAGCCTTTCGGCATCTCGTTCATCCGAGTGGGTTCCGGGTATCCTACAACCGTCATGGTCATCGAGGCGAAGAAGCTCACCAAGCGCTACCGCGACTTTTGGGGGCGGGAAAAGGTGCTCGCGCTCGACGCGCTCGACCTCTCGGTGCGGCGAGGGGAGATCTTCGGCCTCCTGGGGCCGAACGGGGCGGGAAAGACGACCACGACCAAGCTCCTGCTCGGTCTCATCTTCCCCACGGCGGGGGAGATCCGGGTCCTGGGCCGCCCGCCGCGCGACGTGGAGGCCAAGGCGAGGATCGGCTATCTGCCCGAGGAGTCGTACCTCTACCGGTTTCTGAATGCCGACGAGACGCTCGACTTCTATGGCGCGCTCTACGGGATCCCGCGGCGAGAGCGGAAGAGGCGGGCGGACCTCCTGATCGAGCAGGTGGGCCTCGCGCGGGCGCGGAAGCGCCGCATCAAGGAATACTCGAAGGGAATGGCGCGGCGGATCGGTCTCGCGCAGGCCCTGATCGCCGACCCGGATCTCGTGATCCTCGACGAGCCGACGTCCGGGCTCGACCCGATCGGGACGCGCGAGGTGAAGGACGTCATCCTGGCGCTCAAGGAGCGCGGGAAGACCGTCCTCCTCTGCTCGCACCTCCTGTCGGAGGTGGAGAGGATCTGCGACCGGATCGCGATCCTGCGAAGCGGGCGCGTGGCGGTCTCGGGGGAGGTGAAGGACCTGCTCGCGGTGAAGGAGGAGCTCCGGATCACCGTCCGCGCGACGGACGGGCCGGCGCGCGAGCGGGCCCTCTCGGCGCTGGCGCGGGAGGGCTGCGAGGTCCTCTCGACCGACCACCCGCGCGTCACCCTGGAGGACCTCTTCCTTGCCGCGATGCGCCGCGAGAACAAGGAATGAAGGCCCTCGCGATCGCCAGGCTCACGGTCCGGGAGTCGATGCGGCGCCGGTCGCTCGTCGTCGTGGGCGCGCTCTGGGCCGTCCTCGCGGCCCTCACCTTCGCGCGACCCGCGATCGCGGGCGGCCATCGGGTCCAGGTCGCCTTCTCGCAGAACCTGTGGCTCGCCTCGTTCTTCACCGTCCTTTTGGGCGTCTTCCTTGCCGCCCCGTCGATCCCGGCCGATCTTGAGGAGCGGCGGATCTTCACCATCCTGAGTAAGCCGGTGCGCTCCTGGGACTACTTTCTGGGGAAGTTCCTGGGCTTCGCCGCGTTCCTGGGGGCGATCCTCGCCGCGTACCTCGCTCTCTTCTCGGTCCTCGTCGCGGTGGCCTTCCGGGACCTCTCGGCCGAGGAGAAGGAGACGTACTTCCACGCCCGGAGCCGACGCGAGGCGGTGGAGCTCCAAGTGGGGAGCCTGGACGAGGGGGCCTCCTTGCCCGCGGCGGCCGCCGGGGGAGCGGAGTTCGTGGTGGTCGATGACGCGCACCCTTCGGCCCGCTGGGTTTTCGAGGGGCTCGACCCGGATCGCCTGCCGCCGGGGCCGATCGCGGGGCAGGCCCGGCTCCGGTTCCGGTCCGAAGGGGGAGGGTCCCCGTTCTCGGTCCGGTGCCGGCTGAAGCTCTTGGAGCGCGCCACGGGAGGCGAGGAGTCCAGGGAGTACGAGGTGGCGCGGGGACGGCCGCTCGAGTTCCAGTTCCCCCGCGAGCTTCTCACGCGGGAGGGGGACCTCGAGCTCGTTCTGGAGCGCGTCACGGACGGCGAGATCTTCGTGGTCCAGCGGGAGAGCGCGGTCCTCTATTCGTCGCGGGAGCACTACGTCACCAACCTCGCCAAGGCGATTTTCGTCGTCTACCTCGAGGTGCTGGTCGTCCTCGCGGTGGCGCTGGCTGGCTCGGCCTTCCTCTCCGGTCCCGTGGCGATCCTCCTCTCCCTTTTCGTCTACCTCGTCGGACACCTCCTCGCGGTAATCCGCTCGTTCGCGCGGGCGATGATGTCCTCTCCCGAGGTCGTGCGGGAAGCTGTCGGTGCGATCTTTCGCCCGGACGCCGGCCACCATCACGGGCCCGCCGCGAGCGAGGAGCCGGGCTGGCAGCTCCGTCTCGCCAGCCGGGGGCTTTCGGCGTTCTGCGACGTTTGCCCCGACTTCGGACGCTTCGCCGTGTCGGAGAGGGTCTCCGGGGGCGTCTCGCTCTCCTGGAGCGAGATCTTCCGCCTCTCGCCCTCGCCCGGCGAGGGAGGGCCGGTCGAGTATGCCGCGCTCTACGCGGGGCTCGCGATCCTCGCCGGCTGGCTCCTCTTCCACTTCACGGACGTGGAGCGGGGAGAAGGGCCTGTGCTCCGCCTCCTCTCCCGGCTCCGCTCCCGCCCCAGGAAGGCACCTCCGTGAGCGAACGCGCCCGCTCGCGGGCCCTTCTTCTCGGTGCCGCCCTCGCCTCGTTTCTCGCCGCCGGGCTCCTCCAGGAGGCCGTCCTGGACGGGCGGCGGCGCGAGGAGAGGCTCGACCCCCTCGAGCTCGAGGGCGAGGTGAGCCTCCAGATCTTCTTCGCCCAGAAGCTCTCGGTCGTCCGGCCGATCGTGATCGACGCCTGCTGGGTCCTCGCGGAGGATAGCTACCGCGACCGGAAGTGGTGGGAACTCCGCTCCCGCTACGAGGACATCTCGAAGCTCCAGCCGTACAGCCAGGACGTCTGGGAGTACAACGCCTACAACCTCGTCTACAACATCTCGGCCGAGATGCCGACGCCGGGCGAGCAGTGGCCCTGGATCGCGCAGGGGATCGAATTCGCGATGGAGGGGGCCCGCATCAACCCCGAGAGTTGGAGGCTGCCTCTCCTCATCGCCCACTTCCTGGACCACAAGTGCGACGTCCAGGAGCTCTTCCGCTCGCGGGCGAAGGAGGTGTTCGGCGAGGGGAGGAAAAGCCACTTCGAGCTCGCAGCCGAGTGGAAGGAAAGAGCGATCGCAAGGCCCGGGCACATGGCCGCGGTCTGCGGCACGCTCTTCCAGTACACCTATCCGATGGCGATGGCCGAGGCCCTCTACGAGGGCGACGAGGCCGGATACCTCGACCTCGTTCGCCGCGCGAAGGAGGTTTTCGCCCACGCGCGCTCGGCCCACCCCGTCCAGAGCCTCGATCTCGACCGGGATCTTCCGGCGCGCGGGCAGGTCCTGGCGCGACGGGGCACCCAGGAGCTCCTGTCGGCGCACGCCATGGAAACGTACGTGCCCGGACTGTTCGAGCGGGCGCGGCGGTTCTACGAGCTCGCCGCCGCGGCCTGGCGGGCGGAGGGGGCCGCCGCGCCAGACTCCCGAGAGGGGCGCGTGGCGCGCCTCGAGGCCGAGGCGGCCGAGGCCCTGGTCCGGGTGTCGGAGCTCTTAGGCGAGGCGAGACGGCTCCGGGCGATCCCCGACCCGATCGGCGCCGGCGCCCGAGTCGCCGAGGCGCGAGAAGAGGTCGAGTCCCGGTTCCTCTATCTCTGGATTCCCTACGCCCGCGAGATCGGGCCGGCCGGCCGTCCCTGTCAGGCGTTCGGGTCGAGGTTTCCGGGATACCTGGAGGACGTCTACGCGGAGATCCTCGCGCGACCTTGACGCCGGGCATGGACGAGCCCTAGAATCCTAACCTCCTGTAGGTCCGGGTATCTCGACGGAGACGGGTGTAACGGGATGAGAGAGCTGCGCGTCCGGGAGGCCGAGGCCGGCATGGTCCTCGCGAAGCCCGTCGTGGACCGGATGGGGCGGGTGCTCCTCCAGAAGGGCGAAACGCTGACCCAGCCCATCCTCGATCGTCTGGAGGCCTGGGGCGTGACGCAGCTCTTCGTCGACACGGGAGAGGACGTGAGGGAGGCTTCCGGAGAGCACGATCCCCTCTCCGAGAGCGACATCATGGAGGCGGTCGACACGCGGCTCGCCGAGCAGTTCCAGCGTCACGAAGGGGACGCGCGGATGCGCTTCATCCGCGAGTCGGCCAGAAAGTCCCTCCTCAAGCGCCAGCTCAAGAAGAGGGGCGGCTAAGATCGAGCACGAAGAGCTGATCCGGAAGGTGGAGGAGATCCAGAACCTCCCGACCCTTCCGACGGTCATCCAAAAGATCCACGAGATCCTGCGCGATCCGACGGCCAACGCGGCCGACGTCGGCGACGTGATCCGCCAGGACGCCTCGCTCACCTCGAAGACCCTGAAGCTCGTGAACTCGGCCTTCTATGGGTTCCCCAAGAAGATCAACTCGATCACCCGGGCGATCGTCATCCTGGGCTTCAACAAGATCAAGAACATCGCGCTCTCCGCCTCGATCTTCGAGACCTTTCGGGGGGTGACGGCCAGGGGCTTCGACGCCAAGCGGTTCTGGGAGCACTCGCTCGCCGTCGCGATCGCGACCGAGGTCGTCGCCAAGGACTCAGGGCTAGAAGAGCAGGAGGACGCCTTTGTGGCCGGGCTCCTCCACGACATCGGCAAGATCATCATCGCCGCCCACCTCAAGAACGAGTTCCTCGCGATCTTGAAGTCGGTCGAGGAGGAGGGCCTGCTCATGGTGGAGGCCGAGGAGAAGGTCCTCGGCGCGAACCACGCCCTGATCGGCAAGTGGCTGGGAGAGAAGTGGAAGTTCCCGGACGGCCTCGTCGCGCCGACGGCGCGCCACCACCAGCCAAGGCTCGCGCGCGAGTTCCGCGACCTCACCTGCGCCGTGAACCTGGGCGATATCCTCGCCCGCGCCCTCGGCATCGGGAACGGGGGGGACCGTGGAATCCCGGCGATCGACGGGGTCGTGTGGGACCGGTTCGACCTCTCGACCGCGAGAATCGAGAAGCTCTGCGACGCGGTGCTGGACGGCACCGATCGCGCCGGGGCCTTCCTGGAACTTATTCGATAGCCGATGCGGGAACCCGGCCCGACTCTCAATCCGAGCGGGGAACTCGCGCGGCTCCGGGAGGACCGCGAGGAGCTCCAGAAGTCGTTCCTGGAGTACAAGCGATTCGGCTCCCAGATCGGGCTCCTGCGGACCTACCGGACCCAGGAAGAGGCCTGGGAGCAGATCCTCCATATCGCGCGCTCGATCGTGCCCCTCCGGCATCACCGCCTCCTCCTCCGGCAGGAGGGGCGGCGAGGCTACGCGGTGAGCCGGGAGAGCGATCAGGACCTGCCGGACCCGTCTCTCCTCGCCGTCCCGGAGGAGGAGATCGAGTGGGTAATGAAGAACAAGCGGGTCTCGGTCATCCCGCTCGACGAACCCCGCCTCCAGGAATGGGGGGCGCACTCCCGCATCCTCGTCCCCCTGGTCGGCAAGGTCGAGGAGATCGGAGTCCTTGTCCTCTGGGTGCCGCTGCCCGAGAGCGAGGTGAGCGTCCTCGCGGCCGAGATGCTCTCGACCCTGGGCCGAGAGGCGGCGATCGACATCGAGAACCTCCGGCTCTACGGGGAGATCGAACGGGTCGGGAGCCTGATGAACAACGTGCTGGAATCGGTGCCGTACGGGATCGTGGCGATCGACCTCTCCGACCGGATCGTCGCGCTGAACACCAACGCGGAGTACCTCTTCCGAATCCGCCGGTTCTTCGCCGTCCACGAAAGGTACCAGAACGTTTTCACGCCGCAGGTGGCCCAGGTGCTAACGGAACTCATCGTCAGCACGCTCCGCGGCCAGGAGACGGTCGACTACGAGTTCGAGCACCAGCCCGACGGGAAGACGATCTTGCAGCTCGGGATCTCGACCTCGATCCTCTACGACAACCAGGGCAAGCCGTGCGGGCTTCTTTTCCTCTGTCGCGACATGAGCCTCTCTCGCGAGGTCCAGAAGCTCCGCGAGCTCGACCAGATGAAGACGGAGTTCGTTCACACGGTGAGCCACGAGCTCAAGACCCCGCTCACGGCGATCCTGGGGGGGGCGGAGATCCTGCTCTACGACGCCGACAAGTTCACGGCCGAGCAGCTCGAGATCATCAAGATCATCGACGAGGGAGGGAAGCGGCTCCAGAACCTCATCAACGACCTGCTCGACCTGTCGAGGCTGGAGAGCGGCCGGGTCGAGCTCAACCTGGCCGAGAACAGCCTCGCGGACGTGACGAAGGAGACGATGGATCTTCTCCACGGGCGCGGGACCGTGACGATCGCCCCCCAGTTCCCGCCGGATCTCCCCGCGGTCCGGTTCGACCGCGACAAGGTGAAGCAGGTCGTGGAAAACTTCCTCTCCAACGCCGTCAAGTACTCGCCGGGAGGGGGCGAGGTTCGCGTGCGGATCTACGTCGAGGACGCATGGATTCGCCTGGACGTTCAGGACCAGGGCCTGGGCATCCCCGCCGACCAGCTCCCGCTCGTCTGGGAGAAGTTCTACCGGGTGGACTCCTCCTCGACCGCCGAGATCGAAGGGACGGGCCTCGGCCTCCCGATCGCCAAGCACATCATCGACATGCACAAGGGCGAGATCTGGGCGGAGAGCGAGGAAGGCGTCGGCTCGACCTTCTCCTTCCGCCTTCCCCTTTCCATCGAAGCGGAGGGTCCGTGATCCAGGACCGTGAGGTGGGGAGCCGGGAGATCGCGCTCGAGTGCGCCAGGATCGCGGAGGGCAAGAAGGCGGAGCGCGTGGTCGTCCTGGACGTGGAGAGCCTCATCCTCATCACCCACTACTTCGTCATCTGCTCCGGAAACAACCGGAGACAGTGTCAGGCGATCGCGGACGAGATCCGCTCCACGCTCAAGGACAAGGGCGCCCCGAAGCTCGGGATCGAGGGGTACGCTGAGGGCCGCTGGATTCTCATGGACTACGAGGACGTGGTGGTCCACATCTTCCTCGATGAGGTGAGAAAGTACTACGATCTGGAGCTTCTGTGGGGGGACGGGGTCAAGGTGGACTGGAAAGGCGGCTAGGCCGCGCCGATGACCGAGAGTGACTCGCAGCGGCTGGGAGACGCGCTCCTCGCGATGGTCGACGCGCGCGTCCTCGTCGCCGGACCCGACGGCCGGGTCCTCGCGGCCTCGGAATCGGCCGCGAGTTTCTTCGGCTGCAGCCGGGAGGAACTGGTGGGCCGCGAGACGCGCGCGCTCGGACTCGATGTTCCCGGACCGGGTTCCATGTCCGGGGTCGCGCATGCGCGCTCCAGGCGCGACAAGACTACCCGCGTGATCCGCCGCGCGGACGGGCGAGAGGTTCGCCAGCACGTTCGCTCCAGCGCCCTCGAGACCGAGCCCGGCGGGGATGTCCTCGTTCTCCATCAGTTTTCGGACCCTCCGACCGAAGTCGAGACCGCGCTCCGCGAGAGCGAGCGCCGCTACCGGAACCTGGTGGAGACCGCGCAGGATCTCATCTGGGCGATCGACCCGGAGGGGCGATACACCTTCGCCAACCGGCGCGCGGCGAAGGAGATCCTGGGCTACGAGCAGGAGGAGCTCCTGGGCCGCCCGTTCACGGAATTCCAGACCCCCGAGCAGGCGCGGCACGACCTCGAGACGTTTCGTCGGCTCAAGGCCGGCGAGTCGTTCTTCAGCTACGAAACGGAAATGATCCGGAAGGACGGGACGCCGGTCTCTCTCTCCGCACACGCGATCACGCTTCGCGACGAGGAGGGGAACGTCCTGGGCGGGACGGGAACGGCCCGGGACGTCACGGCGCGCCGCCGGGCCGAGGAGGCCCTTCTCGAGAGTGAGCGGCGCTACCGGGAGCTCGTGGAGACCGCGCACGACCTCATCTGGTCGCTCGACGCCGAAGGCCGGATCACCTTCGTGAATCAGGCCGCGAAGAGAATTCTGGGCTACGAGCCAGAGGAGATGCTCGGACGCCGGCTCGCCGACTTCCTGCCGCCGGAGCGGGTCCGCGAGGCGGAGAAGGTCTTCGACCGGATCCGGGCGGGCGTTCCGGTCTCCCGCTACGAGATCGAGCACCGACGCAAGGACGGGACTCCCGTCTACCTGAGCTACAACGGCATCGTGCGGCGCGACGGGGAAGGACGGGTCCTCGGGACGACCGGCACGGCCAACGACATCTCCGAGTGGCGCCGGAGCGACGAGGCCGTCCGCCACGCGCAGAAGCTCGAAAGCCTGGGTGTCGTGGCGTGGCCGGCGGGATCGCCCACGACTTCAACAACCTCCTCGTCGGCGTTCTGGGCAACGCGGGCCTCGCGGAGAAGGACTTGCCGCCCTCCTCCCCCGTACGGCGTTATCTCGCTAACATCGCCAAGGCCGCCCAGCGGGCGGCGGACCTCACCCGGCAGCTCCTGGCCTACTCGGGCAAGGGCCAGTTCGTGATCAAGCCCGTCTCGCTCAACGAGGTCGTCCGGGACATGGCCGACCTGATCGAGGTCTCCCTTCCCAAGAGGGTGTCGCTCGCGCTCCACCTCGCGAGCGACCTCCCGTACGTCGCGGCCGACAGCGGACAGATCCAACAGGTCATCCTGAACCTCGTGACGAACGGAGCCGAGGCTACGGGTGGCGCGGGCGGGCTCGTCGCTATCACCACGGGGGTCCAGCATCTCGAGCGAGACAGCCTCACCGACTTCAGCGGGTGGCACGTCGAACCGGGGATGTTCGTTTTCGTGGAGGTGACGGACACCGGCGCCGGCATCTCGACCGGGATCCTCGAGAAGATCTTCGACCCCTTCTACACGACGAAGGCGACGGGTCGAGGCCTCGGGCTCGCGGCGGTCCTGGGGATCGTGCGGGGACACCGCGGGGCGATCCACGTCTACACGGAAATCGGGCGAGGGTCCTCCTTCAAGGTCTTCTTCCCCGTCACCGAGGAGGCGCCCCGGCTCGAGGACCCGGCGGCACCGGAGGCCGGCTGGCGGGGGCGGGGGACGGTGCTCGTCGTGGACGATGACGCCGAGGTCCGGACCGCCGCCGCCCTGATACTGGAGTACGCAGGCTTCCAGACCCGCGTGGCCTCCGACGGGGACGAGGCCATCCGGACCTTCCGCGATGATCCCAGCGGAATCGTCGCGATCCTTCTCGACATGACCATGCCGGGCAAGTGCGGCGAGGAGACCTTCCGCGCGCTGCGCCGCGTCCGGCCGGACGTGAAGGTGATCCTCTCCTCCGGGTACAACGAGCACGAGGCCACCGAACGCTTCGTGGGTCGAGGGCTCGCGGGATTCATCCAGAAGCCGTACACGCCGGACGCCCTGATCTCTGCCTTCCGGACGGCCCTGACGGGGGAGCCGCCGGAGCCAGGGCCGGGCTAGAGGCCCCCCTAAGGGCGGTCCAGCATGGCGACGAGGCAGAAGTAGCCTCCCACCCTGTCGAACGGCCAGAAAGGCAGATCGAAGGCCGACAGCGCCGGCACGACGCGGCGGAGGAAGGGGATGCCATGCTGCACCGTGGTCCACCTCTCTACCTGGAAGCCGATCTCGTGGAGGCGGTGGGCGAGGCTCGCCGGCTCCCAGTTGAGCTCGTGGTCCTCCGCCCCGAGCCAGGTGCGCACGGAGCTCCGGGAGAGCACGCTCCGGCGGGGGGCGAGGAGCCAGCGGGCGAGCCAGCGGTTCAGGTAATAGGGGTTGGGCGTCGTGACGACGAGCCGGCCGCCGGGGACGAGGACCCTCCTCGCCTCGGCGAGGATGTTCGCTCCTCTCTCTACGTGCTCGAGCACCTCGGCCAGCAAGACGACGTCGAAAGCGCGGTCCGTGAAGGGGAGGTGGAACGCGTCCCCGGCCACCGTCGTGGGCTCGCGGCGCGAGAGCACCCCTTCCAGGTTGATGTCCATTCCGACCGTGATCCCCCCTTGATTCCGGGAGCGGAGGGCGCGGAACAGGATCGGAACGCCCGTCGAGGCGAACCCGATGTCGAGGAGCCTCTCGGCGGCGCGAATCTGCCGGAGGATCCATCTCATGCGAGGCGTCGTGCCGCGGACCATCGCGACAGTGTACCGATCCAGACCCGGTTTGATCCCCCCCTCTCGGCGGGGTAAGCTCTGGCACGGGGAGGGGAAGGGACCGATGCCGCCAGACGAGCCAAGGGACTACGGGGACGAGGAGCTCGCGGTCATCGAGCACGTCGGGAGCCTCGTCGAGTACTGGGGCTTCAAGAAGCAGATGGGGCGCGCCTGGTGCGTCCTTTTCTACAGCCCCCAGCCCCTTCCCTCCGAGGAGATTGCCCGGCGACTCTCGATCTCGGCGGGGCTCGCGAACATGACGCTGAACGGGCTCCTGGAGTGGGGCGTGATCCGCAAGATCTGGGTTCAGGGCGAACGCAAGACTCACTACGAAGCCGAGACGCGCCCGTGGCCCATGATCTCCCGTGTCCTGGAGCGGCGCGAGGTGCAGGAGATCGACCGGGTCATCGCGTCCCTCTCCGAGGTTCTAGGCCGGATGCGGGCGCTGGATCTTCCAGCCGGGACCGCGCGCGATCTCCGCGAGTTCCGTATCTCTCGCGTGGAGGCGCTCCTGGAGCTCGCCGGGCGCGGGCGGAGGATCCTGGAAGGGGCGCTCAAGGTGAGCCGAATCAAGATCGCCCTTCTCCAGGGGTTCTCGCTCGACCTGGCGGCGGCGCTCCTTAAGCGTGCCCTCCCTTCGTCGGCAACCGTGCCGGCCGGCGAACCGGAGGTCCCGGCCCAGGACGACCTCTGCGGCCCTCTTTCCGAGGACGACCTCGCCGTCGTCGAGTCCGTGGCGCGGATGATCGACCTCTGGGGGTTCGGCCGGAGCATGGGGCGCGTCTGGTGCGTGCTCTACCTTGCGATGCGGACGCTCCCCGCGGACGCGATCCAGAGCGCGCTCTCCATCTCCGCAGGGCTCGTCAACACGACGCTGAACTCTCTCATCGAGTGGGGCGTGGTCCGGAAGATCTGGGTCCCCGGGCAGCGGAAGGCCTACTTCGCGGCGGAGACCGAGCCCTGGCCCATGATCTCGCGAGTCCTGAGGGAGCGCGAGTACCACCGGGTCCTGGAGGCGATCGCGGTCTGCGAGGCCGCGCTCTCGGCGCCCGCCGAGCGGGGGAAGAGCCCCGCGCTCCGGCGCGACCGGACGAAGTCCCTCCTCGCTCTCTTCCGGCTGGGAAAGAAGCTCCTCGACTCGGTCCTGGATGTCCCGGAGGTGAACCTGAAAACGCTCCAGGAGTTCCAACTCAAGGGAGAGTAGGAGTCTACTTCCCCTCGAGCTCTGCAAGGACCGCCTTCGCCTCCGGGAAGTCGGGGCACATCGCGAGCGCTTCGCGGAGCTTCGCCTTCGCGCGGGGAAAAGAGCCGTGAGTGGCGAGCTCCGCGGCCTCGTTGTAGCAGGCGATCGCGAAGTTCCGGCGATAGGTCGGTGCGTCCTCGAGCTCGATCGCCTTGGCGATGTCGGCCTGGGCCTGGGTCCATCGCTTCTCGGCGATCTCCGCGAATCCGAGGGAGTGGAAGCCCGCGCCGATCGCGGGGGCGAGCTCGGGGAACCTGCGGCTGAGCGCGGCGGCCTCCTCGAAGTGGCCCCGGGCGCGGGCGTAGTCTTTCGGGTCCGCCGCGAGCGCTGCCTTGCCGGCCTCGGCAAGCGCCCAGCCGTAGTTCGAGGTCACGGTGCGCGAAACGGGGTACAGGTGGCGCGCGGCCCGGAAGCGGCCCACGGCGTCCTCGAAGCGCCCCGCGTCGTAGTCGATCGAGCCCAGGAAATTGAGCGCGAACGAGTCGCGCGGGAAGCACTCGAGCGCGCGGAGGAAATGGACCGACGCTCGTTCGCTCTTGCCCTCGTAGTACAGGCGCACGCCCTCACGGTCCTCGCGCGCCGCCTCGCGCTCGGGCGCGATGTCGAGCGCGTAGTCCCGGAGGATCTCCATCCCCTCGTAGACTCCTCGGGCCTTCTCGGTTCCGGGTCCCTTCTCGGGTCCTTCCGCGCGGACCCGATAGAGACGCGCGTTCCGCACGAGCGCCCAGGCGTAGCCCCGGCGTGAACCGTGTCGGTAGTCGACCCGGTAGGTCACGCACTCCTTCTCGTTGGCAGCGAGCGCCGCGCCGATCTGGGCTCCGGGGACGTCCGCCGCCAGGAGTGCCGCGAGCCTCTCCGAGGCCACGGCCTTCGACCACCCGCTCTCCCGGAACGGGCGGACGTCGATCTCGACGTAGGCGTCGTCTGGGCCCCGCAGCCGGAAGCGCTTCCCGTCGCCCTCCGGCGCCGCGGCGACCCACCACTCCGGACCGATCCGGATGCGAAAGAACTCGCCCGTCGGTGCGTAGAGTTCCCCGTCGCGCTCGTCGGGGTCGTAGACCGCGAAGGAGGCCTCGGCACGCTCCAGGCCGAGCACCGTCGATTCGATCGCGTCCGCTCCTCGACGCGTGTCGATCCGGAAGAGGAACCCGTTCTTGATGAACGGACGCCGGGTGACGTGGAACCGCCCGCCACCCGCCCGGGCCGCGGCGGATAGCGAGATGTGGTACGCCGGCAGGCCCGCGAACGGCTCGAACCTCACCTCGAGATCCGCAACGGCCTCGTGATCGCTCTCGATCTCGGTCTGGAAGGCCGCCGCGGCTTCCTGGGCCCCTGCGAGATCGGCCGAGGGTTCGGGCGTCTCGCCGGTCTCGTCCACTCGAACCACGAGGGTCGCGTCGTCGTCGGCCGAGTAGACCACGAGGTCGGCGAGCGGGAAGGGGGGGTTGCGGACGAACACCCAGTTCCCCTCCGGCAGCCTCACCCGGTAGCCGAGCACCGGGTTGGAGAAGGTCTTGTGGTCGTCGTCGGCCCGGGCTGGACCCGCGAGGACGGCCATGACAGCGAGAAGGATCGCGGCTCGCATGCGCGGCATTGCTGGGGAGGCTACACCCGGCGCTGGAGAGGAGTCAAGGACAGCCCCACGGCGCGAACTGGACGATTATCGTCGCTCCGGCCATCCTGGCCTTCGCTCCTCCCTGAGGGGGCTTCGCCCCCTCAGGCTCCCCCAAGCGCCATCCTGGCGCCAAGAAACTTCCGTGTACTTCAACGCGGCGACATGGGACCACCGGCGGTGAGGCCCTCGCGCTTCTCCTGGGCGTACAGCGCAACAACCTCCTTGCGGTGAACGGTCCCTGCTGGTTCAATCTGCCTCTTTCTTCTTGCCAGGAGGCTCCGTGATGTCCGACAAGCCCGCACCCGGCCCCGGGGCCGTCTCGCGCGCGCGCGGCGCCGTCTTCGCCGCCGCCGCGCTTGCCGCCCTGTTCCTCGCCCCTCCGGCCCACGCCGGCGAGGCCGACCTCGTCCTCCCCGACCTCCGGGAAGTCGAGTTCCACGGCGTCTCCGGCCACACGCTGCTCGTCGCCGGGATGGGGGTCTGCGTCCTCGGCGTCCTCTTTGGCCTGGCGATGTACGCGCACCTCCGCAAGCTCCCCGTCCACAAGTCGATGCGGGAGATTTCCGAACTCATCTACGAGACCTGCAAGACCTACCTCGTCACCCAGGGGAAGTTCCTTCTTCTCCTGGAGGTCTTCATCGGGGCGATCATCGTCTTCTATTTCGGCTTCCTCCTGGGGAAGCCCGCCGGCCACGTGGTCGTCATCGTGCTGTTCAGCGTGATCGGAATCCTCGGGAGCTACTCGGTCGCCTGGTTCGGGATGCGCATCAACACCTTCGCCAACTCCCGGGCCGCCTTCGCGGGGCTCAGGGGAAAGCCCTTCCCAACCTACGCGATCCCCCTCAAGGCGGGCATGAGCGTCGGGATGCTCCTCATCTCGATCGAGCTCGTTCTCATGCTCGCGATCCTCCTCTTCATCCCGCGGGACCTCGCAGGCGCGTGTTTCATCGGGTTCGCGATCGGGGAGTCGCTCGGCGCCGCGGCGCTCCGGATCGCGGGAGGGATCTTCACGAAGATCGCCGACATCGGGTCGGACCTGATGAAGATCGTCTTCAAGATCAAGGAAGACGACGCGCGGAACCCCGGCG
>JACQVV010000591.1 GCA_016209595.1 Planctomycetota bacterium | reverse complement strand
GCTGACGACGTGGAGGGGCGACGCCGCCGCGGCGTTCTGGGTCCGCGCGACGGTGGAGAGGGATTAGCCCCACACGACAATGGGCCGCCGGCGGCCCTTCTTGTCGGACCACCGGCCGGACACGAACTTGAGGAAGCTCGACGCCGCTTCCGCGGCCCCTTCGATCCAGCCGAGGGCGAGCGGACCCGCGCCCAGCGTCACGGTCAGGAAGACGGGGAGGAGCGGCACCATCATCTCGCTCGCCATGTCCGTGAGGAGGCTCACGAACCCGAGGGCGAGGACGGTGCGGGCGAGGTAGGGGCGCTGCCGTGGCGTCATGGGTGGAAAAGGGGAGGGGAGATTGCGGGGATTCTACGTTGGGGCCGGTTGCCGTCTCGCGGGAACGCGCAGGAACGAGACCGTCGCTGCGAGCGCGAAGGCGAAGACGATCCATCCGTAGCCGATGGCGAGGGCGAGCCCGAGGACGGGGAACCCGGCCGCGAGCCCGACGTGGATCAGGAAGAGCGCGTTGTCGCCGCAGAGGAGGCTCACCAGGACGAGGACCCAGCGTATCCGGCGGCTCCCGGATCGCTCGATCAACGACCGGACCTCCTCCGAGACCTCGCCGGTCTTCGCGCGCCCCTCGGCCTCTTCCCGCATCCAGCTGGAAGCGGAACCGGGGGAGAGGACGGAAAGCTCGAGCCAGTCGATTGCGAAGGAGAGCCGGGACAGGACGCCGCCCCGTCCGGACCGGATCCGCTCGTAGTGAGCGAGGAACTCGCCCCGTACCGCGTCGGTCCCGGTCCGGAGCGCCGAGGAGAACTTCCGCCGGTAATAGGCGTAGGCCCCGGCGATGGCGGCGATCGTGACGAAGGCCGCCGCGATCCAGGGAAGCGCCGCGAGGCCCCGGCCCGCGCTTCGCTCGTGGAACCCGATTGCCACGAGGAGCGCGAGGAAGGTTGCGATGTCGGCCGCCTCGTCCGCGGCCCGGCCGAAGGGAGAGTCGATCTTCTTCGCGCGTGCGAGGACGCCGTCCAGGCAGTCGAGGATCATGCGGAGCTCGTACAGGACGCACGCCACGAGGAGTCCGCCGTGCGTCCCGCGCGTCACGAACCAGGCCGCGACGAGCCCCACCGCCATGTGCAGCCATGTGACCTGGTTGGGCGTGACGGGCGTGCGGACGAGCGGCCGGACGAGGAGGCGCGCCAGTGGGTAGCGGTAGAAGCGGTTCAGCGGATCGACCGAGAGTCGAAGCAGCGCTTCGCGGTCGGGAACGGGCGCGAGCCGCGTCGTGCCGGGGGCCACGTCGGCTTTCCCTTACGTCCGCTCCGCCGCGAGGACGCGCGGCAGGATCTCCCGGGCTGCCCGCTCGACGTCGGCGGGGAAATCGATCTCGGTCCAGGCGAGGTCGCCGACCTTCGCGTATCCGGCCGGGTGCTCGCGCAGGAGGATATCGAGCGCCGCCTCGTACTCGAGGCTCGTCTCTCCCGCGGCCGAGTGTTCCCTGGCGATCGCGAGGAGCCGCGGCGCGAGCTCCCGGGTCACCCGGAAGAACCCCACGCCCTCCCCGACCTCGTCCCAATCCGCGCCGACCCGGCGGGCGATCGTCCGGACGAGCCCGTCGCGGGCCCCGAGCATCATCTCTTCTCCGGTCTCGGCAGCGGTTTCGTCGAGGAGGAAGGCGCAGCCCTTCGCCCGGACGAGCCGGCCGAGCACCTCGGGCTCGTAGAGCACGTCGGCGTCCATGAGGAGGAGGTCGTCCGGACCAGCGGTTTCCAGGCCCCGGATCATCGAGAGGATGCTTCCCTCGCGAAAGCGGTCGTTTCGCGCGAAGCGGATCGCGAGGCCCGGAAACGCCGCGTACCCGCGCTCGATCGTATCTGCGAGATATCCGGTGACCACGGTCACGCGACCAACACCGTACCGCGCGAGGTTCGCCATGTGGCGCTCGAGAAGCGTCTTTCCCGCGAACGAGAGGAGGCACTTGGGCTTGCCTTCGAGGTAGCCCGCGAGACGCCGCGAGACCCCGGCCGCGAAGATCAGCGCTTGCACGAGATCATCTTCCGGAGCTCGGAAGAGAAGCGGGCGAGATCGGCCGGCTCGATCCAGCCCATGTTCGCCACGCGGAAAGCGGTTGCCGAGAGAGCGCCCTGCCCGGCGTAGATCACGAACCCTCTTTCCTTCATCCGGTCGTGAAGATCCGGGTACGTCCAGCCCGCCGGGAGCGAGAGCGCCGTGATCGTATTCGAGCGGAGCTCGGGCGGGAGCAGAAACTCCAGCCGCATCTGGGAGAACTCGCCGCGGAGGTATTCGCTCGCCCTCCGGTAGCGGAGGATCCGGCCGGTCACGGTCTCCTCGGCGAGCTCGCGAAGGGCTTCGCGGAAGGCGGAGAGGACCTGTACGGCGGGGGTGTATGGGGTCGAGCGGCGCGACTGCTCGGCCATGTACGCCGGCAGATGGAGGTAGAGGGAACGCGGCGGATGAGCGGCCCAGCGGGGAGTCGTGTCCCGCCGGGCGAGGACGAAGGAAACGCCGGGGAGCCCCTGGATGCACTTGTTCGCCGTCCCGACCACCAGGTCGGCGCCGGTCGCCTCGAAGTCGAACTCCTCGCCGCCGAGGCCGCTGATCGAATCGACGAGGAAGAGCGCTCCGTGATCGGCCGCCGCGCGCCCGATCTCGATGACCGGATTGATGAGCCCGGTCGTGGTCTCGTGGTGCACCGCCGCCACGACCTCGTAGCGTTCTTTCGCCAGTCGAGAGCGGAGCGCGTCGAGGTCCGGCCGCTCGGTCCATGGCGCTGGAATCGCGTCGTGGGCGATGCCGTGGGCGCGGGCGATTTTTCGGATCCTGTCGCCATAGACGCCGTTGTCCACCACGAGCATCCGCCCGGCTGGCGAGACGGCCGACGAGACGGCGGCCTCCAGGGCGGCCGTGCCGCTCCCGGTGAGGAGGGTTCCCACGTGCCCGCCGGCCGAGAGGCCGAACACCGACACGAGGAGGAACAGGACCTCGTCCTGGAGGTCGAAAAACTCTGCCTCCCTGTGGCAGAGGTCGGGAAGGGCAAGCGCCGCCCGGACGCGCTCGCTCACGTTCACGGGGCCGGGATTGAGGAGGACCTGACGACTCACGCCGTTCCCGTCACCCGGTTCCGGAACCGCCGCGCGAGCTCCGGCGGGGGGATCTCCATCCGGCCGATCCCCCGGACGCCGCCCGGCTCGACTTCGACGAGGAGCATCGCGGGGCCGGGGCGGGAAAGGAAGGTCGCAAGGGCTTCGGCGAGGGCAGCGGCGCTCGCGACCCGGAGGCACCGGGCGTACCCCGCGGCGGCGGCGACCTTCTCCAGCGGGACCGCGCGCGAGACCGTGCGCTGACCCCCGGTCGAGTCGTGGACGCCGTTGTCGAGGACGACGTGGTAGAAGTTCTTCGACGCGAGCGCCGCCACGTCGGCCAGGGTCCCCAGGTTCATGAGGAGGTTCCCGTCCCCGTCGAGGACGACGACCTTCCGCTCCGGCCGCCGCAGCGCGAGTCCGAGCCCGATCGAGGAGGCGAGCCCCATCGACCCGATCATGTAGAAGTTCTCCGGCCGGTCGCACGCCGAGTAGAGCTCCCGGGTGATCATGCCGTTGCACGAGACGGCGAGCGAGTCCGGTCCGAGATGCTCGGCCACCGCCCTGATCGCCTCGCTCCGTTTCATTCCAGGATCCCCTTCCGGACGAGCAGCGCCACCGGCCGCGATCCCTCCCGGAGGAGCCGGGCGGCCTCGCGCACCTCTTCGCCGATCCGCTCCGGCGAGAGGACCAGGCGTTCGATGCCCAGGGTGTCGAGGAGCCCCTGGGTCATGCGGCCGTTCGCGACGTGCTCCGGGGCGTCCGCGTCGGTCCCCCCCTCCCCGCGCCAGGAGACGACGAGGAGGACGGGGAGCCCGTACATCGCGGAGAGAGTGCCGAGCGCGTTCATCGACTGGCCCAGGCCGCTGTTCTGCATGAAGACGACCGGCCAGGCTCCGGCGAGGTAGGCCCCCGCCGCGACCCCGATCGCGGCGTCCTCGCGCACGGCCGGAACGTACCCGTATCGTGGGTCCACCTCGATCTTTCGCAGCACGCCCCCCAGGTGGGAACAAGGCACTCCCGCGAAGAAGTCGAAACCCTCGCGCAAGAGGGCCTCCAGGAAGGTCTCCGCCGAGCTTTCCGTGCGACCGGCGTTTCCCCCGGACGTCATCGCACGCTCGCCCAGGCGCGCTGGTAGTCCTCGAAGGTGTCGATTTCCATCCATCCCTTGTAGATCTCGATCGCCCAGACCTCGTGCCCGCGCGCCAGGAGTTCCTGGAAGAAGTCCGTGAGCCCGGCCCGCACCAGGCTCGGGGCCTCGTGGAGCGGGCGGTCCGGGCCAGGCGCTCGGAGGGAGTCGTAGACCTCGCGGATCACCCGGCAGCCCCGGTCCGAGAACATGGTCATGCCGATCCACTCGGCCGTGGCACGCTCGGGGTCGATCTTCGTCCCGATCGCCCGCACCGCTCGCGGCATCTCGGCGGGGAGATAGCGGTGGTGGGTGGCGGGCACCTCGTCCTCGATCACCAGATCCGGCCGGTTCGCACCGGAGGGTGCCCTGGGGGCGTCCCGCCAGGCGCGATCGACCGCGAGCGTCACGTCTCGCGGGCTCTTCATGAGCTTTTCGACCACGCTCCGGTCGAACAGGATGTCGCCGTAGAGCACCAGGACGCGGCCCGCGAGCTCCGGAGAGGCCCGGAAAAGCGAGGCGACCTCCCCGGAGGCCGCAAACTCCTCGTTCTCGTAGTAGTGAAGGTTCGGGAGGTCGATGGCTTCGGCCCGGTAGCCCCGCACGACGGCGATCGTCTTGATGCCGCAGGCGTTCAAGGTCTCGACCTGGCGTTCGAGGATCGTCTTCCCCTTGACGTCGAGCATGCTCTTGGGGCGTCCACCGGCGACCTGGGCGAGCTCCTTCGGATCCCCGGCGGCGAGGATGACGGCCGTGACCTTCTCGCCTCCCGCGGCGAGGTACTTCTTCTCGTCGCGCTTCATGCCCGGTTCGCCGACCAGGCGGTAGATCTCGGGAAGCGGGGCGATCCGGTCCTCGACGGCGGCCGGCCGGGCTTCCCGCGCGAGCATCGCGAACGTCTCCTGCATGGCACGGACCGCGGCGCGTAGGCCCTGGTTGGCGAAGATCACCACCCGGTATCCGCCCTCGTAGAGCACCCCGGCGGAGGTCTTCCCGTACGTGGTCGGGACGCAGACGAGCGGCGTCGCGAGGTCCCACCGCCGGGCGAAATCGAGGACCTCGTCCGGGCGGTCGCTCTTGGAGTGGATGAGGAGGAGGTCGGCCCCGGCCGAGGCGTAGGCCCGGGCCCTCGCGAGCGCCTCTTCCATCCCCCAGCCCGCGATCAGCGCCTCGGTCCGGGCGATGACGGCGAAGTCCTTCGAGACTCGGGCTTCCACCGCGGCGCGGATCTTCCCCGCGTGCTCCTCGCGCGAGACGAGCTCCCGCTCGACCCCCACGTAGAAGCTGCACCGCTTGGGGAAGACGTTGTCCTCGATCGAGATGCCGGCGATTCCCGCCTTCTCGTACTCGCGGACCGTTCGGATGACGTTGATCGCGTTGCCGTAGCCGTTGTCGCAGTCGGCGATCACCGGGATCGCCACCGCGTCGTTCATCTCCTTGGCCGCGGCGAGGTTCTCCGTCATGCCGAGCAAGTTGGCGTCCGGAAGGGCGTGAGACGCGCTGATCTCGAACCCGCTCGCCCAGATCGCGTCGAACCTCGCCTCCTCGGCGAGCTTCGCGGACAGTCCGTCGTGGGCCCCGGCGAGAAGGACCGGCCGTTCTCCGGCCAGGAGCTCGCGGAACCGGCCTGCCTTGTCGTTCACGTCTCCCTCCCGAAGGAAAGACGAGGATCGTAACCACCGATCGCGCGGGAGTCAACGTGGAAGGGCATCCGGCTCAGGGCCTCGTCAAAGTCGTCACGAGACAAGCGGGCCGCAAGAAAGGCAACAGGAAAGAGGCGAGAGGTCTTAGGAACCCAGGAACCCATGAAGAGGAGGTAACTGGCTATCTCCTTCCGCCGACACACTTCTCCTGGGTTCCTGGGTTCCTGGGTTCCTAATAGATCAAGATCTCTCGTAGCCCGTGAACGATTACGTTTGCTAGCAAGGCTCCGCCTCAAACCGTCGAGGCGTGTTCGTTCCTCGGCGCATTGAACTTCGAACTTCGAACTTCGAACTCCCAACTTCGACGTTCGACGTTC
>JACQVV010000590.1 GCA_016209595.1 Planctomycetota bacterium | reverse complement strand
GGGTGGCACAACAACCACCACCATTACCCGAACTCCGCCAATCAGGGCTTCTACTGGTGGGAGATCGACACGACCTACTACATCCTCCGGCTGCTCGCTGTCTTCGGGATCGTGTGGGACGTGAGGAAGCCACCGGCGCGAATCATCGAGGAGGGCCGCCGGGCGGCCTAACAGCCTGTTTGGGAGCGACGCGCCACGCGCAACGACGGGACGAGACGCGCGCCCCGGGGCCGGTCCGGCCAGGAGTCGAAGCGGGCAGCGAACTCGGCCCGGGCCGCCTGGACCAGAGAAGAGCGAGGTTGGCCGCCTCGTCGAAGAAAGTCTCGGGGAGGAAGGGATGGAGCAGGGTCACGTGCGGCATCCATCGTCCGAACGCGCGGTCGTGGGCGCACCGGATCTCCTGGATCCGCTGCCAGAGTTCGGGGGGCGGGATCAGTACCGCCGCGCTCTGGTGGGCGGGCCCTCGGTTGCGCGCGGCGGCCCTGCTGGGACTCATCGGCCCGCTGCCGGGTCGAACTCGAGGGGCGAGAGGAACTCCCGCTCGGCGTGTGTCCCCGTGTCCACCGGTCGCGCCGGCGGCATTTGCTCCTCCGGTCGCTCGATCCGCTCCAGCCCGTCCTGCCTGTCCCAGACGAGGGCGTCCCCGCGGCGGTAGGCGAGCACGCGGTGCCAGGGGATCGTCTCGGGATCGAAGACGAGGAGGGGGATCTCCTTGACCGGAGCGCCGCGTTCCTCGCAGAGTACGGTGAATTCCGCGGGGTCGAGGTTCGGGTCCCAGCGGATCCGGTTGTAGACCTCCCGGCTCGTGCGCGGGCGTTCCAGGAGACGGTTCCTCAGTGGGAGTGCTCGCCCGGAACCTCTCCGAGCGAAAGGAGGAATCCGCGAAGCCGGGGCCTCTCCATCATCCCCCGATGTCCGTCCGGCATCATTCAGGATGCTCGCGGTAGCGCGAAGCAAAATCCGCGAGGCTTGCCGACAAGATCGAGGCCCCGTGCATCGCGCGGAGCCTCCCCACGTCGCGGGGTTCCCTGACGAGTCGCACGACCCGCACGGGCACCCGTCCGAACCGGAATTCGAGTACCTGCAGGATCATCTCGATGAGAGCCTCCTTGCGGCCCTTCTGGACCCCCTTCTGGATCCCTTTCTCGATCCCCTTCTTGATCCCCTTCTTGATCCCCTTCTTCTCCCCGAGCTCGATCAGGTCGCGGCCGATTCGCGTCTTCTCGATGGGCATGGTGGCTCCTATCCTCCCCTTGGCGTCTCTCAGTATATCTCGAGGGAATCGAGCCGCGTAGAAGATGAAGAACTGCTCCTTGAGCGCCCGCAGCTTCCGCGGCGCGAGCAGCCGGGGGCGTCGCGCCCTCCGCCACCAGGCGCCGAGCCTCGCGGAGACTATCTCACGGTCGATCCGGGTCAGAGGTATCAGTGCGAAGAGCTCGGGCCCGAGGGCGAGCAGGTCATCGGGTTCGATGTCCTCCAGAACGACGCGCACGGGTTCGAGCGGACCGCCCCCCTCGGGAGGCCCCAGCGCCGGAGGCCGTGAGGCGCGCGCGTAGGCCGCCCGCGTGTAGACGATCGCCGTGCGCACTCGTCCCCAGACCCTTCTCTCGTGTGCAAGAGCGATCGCCTTCCGGTAGAGGGTCCGTTCCGCGTCGGGGTCACGCCGGCCCTGGAACTCCACCGACCACCAGAGGTCCCCCCGGAGGCGTGGTTCCAGGGCGAGGTCGATCCGTAGCTCCCGGCGTTTGAGGGTCAGGCCGATCGCCCTGTACGCGCCGCGGGGCTGGCGGCCGAGGAAGAGGAGCGGCAGGACCTCCGGGAAGGTCCTGGCGAGGTCGTAGAACTCGGCGTCGGTTTTCATGCCCGCCACCCGGACGCGAATCTTGGGCCAGAAGCCCGAGTGATCCCGCTCGAAACCCCGATCCAGGGAGTGGGCAAGGAGTTCGGCGGTTCTGCGCGGTTGCCGCGAGTTCCGGGCGACGTGCGGACTTGCCACACCGGCCGTGCGCGGCGCGCACGGTTCCGGATTCGGGTTCCGGGCGCCCGTTCACTCCCCGGCCGGCGTCGCGTCCCAGATTCTAACGGTGCATGGGGCGCAAGTGCCGGGGCCCCCGTAGGGGCCATCCGTCGAGGCCGTTACGTTCCGGTGAATCGTCCGAGGGCGCCCAGGCCCGGAGCGAGGGCGTCGCGAGGGCCAGGATGGCCCGAGCAGTCCGAGCGGAGGGAGCCGGACGCGGAAGTACACCGTTCGTGTCGGGTCAGTCAAGAAGCGCCGGTTCCCTGCGAGCACCTCGCAGAGCTCCTTTGACAATCCGCGCTTGCGATGTAAACTGGCGCGGTTTCGCTCCGAGGAGGGGGAGCCGTCGATCCCCGCGGCAGCGAGACCATGAGAATAGAAATCCCGCCGTCTTCGCTTCGGGCGATGGTGTGGGAGACTTGACGAGGATCGATGGCCTGTCCTTTCCTGGAGAGTCCCTCCAAGGACTGTTTCTCGGTCCTGACGTTCGAGAACATCTATCTCGCGGCACGTCTCCGCGGGGACGACTTCACGGGCTGCCCGGAATTTTTGGAAAAGTTCGGGAAGCTCAAGTCGAAGTGCGCGCGCCTTATCAAGAGAGAGAAAACCCCTCGCTGACGGCACCCGGAGCCGCCGCCCGCGAGCCCCCGCCCGATCACTGAGCCAACGGAGTGTCACTGTTCCCCGACAGAGGGTCAGTCCTCTCGCGGGGGCTGTTGGATTCGAGCTACACGAGGGGTCTTCGCAGCCTTCGGGGTTCTGATGTAGTATCAGCGGTCGTAGCAACTTACAACTGCGGTTGGCCAGCGGCATGTCGCGTGCGAGTCAACATCTTGGATATTGCCATGAGCTCGCATGAATTGGACAATGTGATCAGATGAAGCGGGCCTTCGCGGGATTCCTCTTCCTGGGCGCCGGGCTGGGCGTGCTGGCAGGGCGCGCGGCTGCCGTCGACCGGTACTGGGACGGCATCGACCAGTTCGGCGTTCCCGCCGTGAACAACAGGTGGACTACCGCCGCCAACTGGCGTCAGCTTGGTGTGAACGACGACGTCATACCTGCTGCCGGGGACAACGTTTTCCTCGATCACACTTTCGTGGGTGCCGCCTACACGGTGGACCAGCGCCAGAACGTGGGGGGCGGGAACTCCCTCCTCAACACTCTAACCATCAACCCACGCCCCGGGGCCTTCGCCGGGGGGACGATCTCGATCCTGTGTACCCGCAGCCTGTTCACGGGGACCTTGATCCTCCAACCCGACGCGGGTTTCAACATCGAGATCCGGAACAGCAACGGCGCCGCCCGCCAGCTCAGGGTGGACACCGCCATCCAGATTGCGACCACGTATGTAGCCACGGGAGGCACGGTCAACATCGGGACGTTCAGTGCGGCGAACGACTTCGAGTACGACTTCGACCAGATCCTCACCCCTTCGGGCGCGACCTTCGAGATCGGACCGAACGTCACCGTGAACATGCGGCTCTTCAACAACTCCGTCGCCAACAGCGATGACGAGGTCCGCCTCGCCTGGCTCAAGGTAGACAACGGAGCGACCCTGACGATCGATTGCAAGGATAACAAGCCAGTCGCGACACCCTACCACTACTTCCGTCTGCTGGCGGGCGATGCGGCCTTCCCCGGCCGGGCGCTCGTCGTTGGCGCCGGGGCGACGATCACGCTCACGAACGTCGGCGATGACATCGTCGTCCTGCAAGACCTGGCAGCCGACAGCACATGCACGTTCGGCGACCCGGACGCTGTCTCCGAGACGGCCACTGTCGGGGGGACGGGCTACTTTGCGATCTTCCGGCGCACGACCTTCCAGCGCGCTTTCGGGGCGCCCGCGGGCACCGACAACCTGACAGTCTCGACAACCCTCTGGCTCCAGCAGTCCGCCGCGGTCGACGCCCTCACGATCGAGGACAGTCTCGACGTCAATTTCTCCGGGACGAAGTTCCAGCACCAGTTCGGGTCGCTCACCTGCGGCACCACGGCTGCGAACGACGGGACCGTCACCATCGCCGGGACAACGGTCGGCCTGGCGGTGCAGGAGCTCCCCTATGACCAGACAACCGTGGACGTGACCCACACCGTGACCGTCAACGGGGCAGGAAACCTCACGTACTTGGCGCCCATCAACATCTACGGGAACGGAGTCGCGTCCGGTGGGCAGGGGCGAATCGTTCTCAACGACTCGGCCGTCCTGAACCTCGGCGACGCGCCCGCGGATACGACCACGCTCGTCGGGGCGGACGACCTGGCGCCCGACAACTGGGGCGGTGAGATCGCCCTGAACGGTTCGTCCACGCTGAACGTCTCCGGCGATCTCGTCGTCGACCGGAGGACCACCGCGGGCGGGCAGCTCACGGTGAACGCCAGCGCCGTCGCCAACGTGACCGGAGCCATGAACGTCAACCTCGCCGCGGCGGCTGGCGAGGACGGCGGAAAGGTGGACGTGAACGGGACGGGGCGGGTCTGGGTGGGAGGCGCCCTCACGATCCAGGGGCAGTCCGCGGCGGCCGGCTCGCCGGCACGGGTCACGGTGAACTCCACGCGCGCCGTCAGCGAAGGGCTCGCCGTCACCGGGACGACAACGGTCCAGGGCGGGAGCACGACGAACTCGCGCGGGGAGCTCATCGTGAACACGGGCGCCACGGTCCTGCTCACCGGAGCGGTCGCGGTGAACTCGGGCACGGGCTTCGGCGGGCAGCTCACCGTGAACGGCACCGGTGTCGTCAACACCGGCGGGGCCCTCAACGTCAACCTCACCGCCGCGGCAGGCGAGGACGGCGGCAAGGTGGACGTGAACGGGACGGGGCGGCTCTCGGTCGGAGGCGCCCTCACGATCCAGGGACAGACCGCGGCGGCCGACACGCCGGCCCGGGTCACGGTGAACTCGACGCGCGGCGACCCGACCGTCCCGCCGGAGGGGCTCGCCGTGACCGGGACCACGACGATCCAGGGCGGGAGCACGACGAACTCGCGCGGGGAGCTCATCGTGAACACGGGCGCCCTGGTCCTCCTCACGGGCGCGGTGGCCGTCAACTCGGGCACGGGGTTCGGCGGACAGCTCACGGTGAACGGCACGGCTGTCGTCAACACCGGCGGAGCCCTGAATGTGAACCTCACCGCGGCGGCAAGCGAGGACGGCGGCAAGGTCGACGTGAATGGGACCGGCCGACTTTTGGTCGGGGGCGCCCTCTTGATCCAGGGGCAGGCCGTGGCGGCGGATACCCCGGCCCGGCTCACGATCGCCTCGACGCGAGGCGACCCGACGGTCCCGCCCGAGGGGCTCGTGGTGACTGGGATTACGACGATCCAGGGGGCGCCCGTCGGAGGGAACGCCAACTCGCGAGGGGAACTCATTGTCTCGACGGACGGCCTCATTCAGTTCACGGGAGGAGTGACGATCGCAAGCGGATCGGCGCAGCCCGGCCTCCTCGACGTGACCGACGCGACGGCGCCCGGCCCGACGATCCGGTTCGCAGGCGACCTCACGGTGAACGGACTCCTTCGCCCGAGAGGGAGCGGGGGCGCGAACTTCTCCACGTTCCAGGCGAACGGCGCCGGGGACCAGCTCTACAGCGGTTCGACGGCGACCCTTCCCCTGTTCTACAACCTCGACATCACCGGCGGGAGCGGGACGAAGACCCTCGACCTCACGCCCCCGATGGAGGTCCAGAACACGTTCACGGTCGGCGCCGGGGCGACCTGCCGGATCCCCTCCGGCCAGGACTTCCGCCTCGCCCGGGACAAGGGCGCCTTCCCTCCAGACCAGCACACGGTGAACGGGGTCTTCGAGATCGAGACGGGGAACTCGGTGGACGGCACGACGAAAATCAAGTTCGGAAACCGTCAGCAGCTCCTGGTCACCGGGGCGGGTTCCGCGCTCACGATCGTCGCGGGACCCGAGGGTATGTCCTTCGCGAGCAACCGTGACGTACTGTTCACCGGAGATAACGCCACGGACGCATGGAGCGTCCACCTTGCCGACGGGGCGAGCGTCTCCATGGAGTTTGTCAAGATCAGGCGCATCAGCGGGCGGACCGACGAATCGGACTTGAACGCGGCCGAGGCCACCGAGGCGACGGTGCAGACAGGTCTCGCGATCTCGACGGCGCGCGCGAACATCACCCGGTTCCGGGCCATCGACTTCGACGAGTGCCTCGACGGCGACGACGGCGCCGCCCCGTTCGCCCGCTTCCCTCGCTACCTCTACTTCATCTCCGACGCCGACGACCTCGGCTGGGACGGAATGGGTCAACTTGGCATCCTGGACGCCCTCCGGTTCCAGAACTCTGGCGGTTTGCCTGGCCAGTCGAACATCGAGAAGAGGACGCCGGCCGGGGCGCCAGTGACGAACATCTATCCTCGGAACGCCAAGGACGACATCCCGCCGACAGGAGCCGCCGAGGACGATGACATGGACGGCGACCGGGGGGTGCCGGAAGACACCGGCCGGGAGGACATCATCTTCTACACCAACCCGACCGCCGTGACGCTCGCCGACCTCGTCGCGACGGGGTACGACTCGGCCGTGGTCGTCGAGTGGCGAACCGGCCAGGAGCTCGACAACCTGGGCTTCAACCTCTACCGGAGCCCGTACCCCGACCGAGGCTGGGTCCAGATGAATCCGAGTCTGATCCTGGGTCTCGGGGATTCGCAAGCGGGCGGGCGATACGCCTTGGCCGACCGGGCTGTCGAGAACGGGGTCCGGTACTTCTACCTCCTGGAGGACGTGGACGTTCGAGGGGTACGGACGCTCCACGGCCCGGTCTCGGCGGTTCCGGTCGCGGGTCTTGTCATGCCCGAGCTCGACCCGGCGGAGTTCGTCTCGCTGGGGAACGGGGATCGGGGGGCGAGGGCGGATCCCGCGCCCGGTTCCGCGCGAGGCCCGCCGGGAACCTCCGGCGACCGCCGCTCTCGGGTCACGGACGTCGAGGCGCTCCTGGGGACGGATCTCATGCGGGCCGGAATCTGGCTCATCGAGTACGACGAGACAGGTGCCGTGCTCCTTGTCGTCCCCCCCGCCCCGACGCTCACGCCCGAGGTCTGGGACGGGGAGCTCCGGACCCGGATCGAGATGGCGGGCTATGGCTCGACACGAGTTCCGGGTCTCCCGGCGGTCCCCGAGAAGCGGGTCCTCCTCGTGACGCCCGGGATCGAGAGTGCGTCCGTGAGGATCCTCGAAGCCGATTCGCGGCGGCTTGCCGGACTCTCCCCAACGCGGAACGCGGAACGCGGAGCGCGGAACGGGGGGCAGGGCGCGGGGTGGGACCGGAACCGGCCAGCCGATCCGGCGGACATCGTTCGGTTCCTCGCACGGGCACGGCAGGAGATCATGGAGAACCGCCGCCGGGCCAGGGAAGAGATCGTCCGCGCCCGCGCCGAAGCACGCGAGATCCTCACGCGGCGCTCTTCCATGGGCCACGGGCCGGGAGCGGGGGCGGGAGCGGGGGGAAG
>JACQVV010000584.1 GCA_016209595.1 Planctomycetota bacterium | reverse complement strand
GACCGCCACCGGGCCGAGCTCCAGACGCAAACCGTCCGCCGTGTAGATCTCGAGTCTCTCGGGACCGGCGATCCCAACCACGGAGATCCAGCCGCTCTCGCGAAGCCCGATGCCGGCCGCTCGGAGCGCGTCGATCGCGGGGCGATTGACGTCCAGGTATGGCCCCGGGTCGATATAGGACGCCCCGGTGTCGATCCGGCAGGGCAGGGAGACGCCGCCCAGCACGGCGCGGGCGGTCGGAAGCCCGAACGGGTAGTCGAGGGGGGCGGGCGGTAGAGCTGCCGGGCGGGGCCCTCGCTCGTCCTTCATCTCCAAAAGGAGTCGCCGAGCGCCGTAGTCGAGAGAGATCCTGTAGGAATTGATGAAGTCCGTGCCCAGGAGGCCCACCTGTCGGCCCTGGGGGGGATGGCTGAAGCCGCCGTAGCCCTGGAGCACGAAGACCGCGTCCGGGAACGAGCCCGTCCCGAGGTCGAACCGATCGACGGACGCCTTGCGGACCACGATGCCACCCGTCGTGCCCGCAACCGACGTCCGTCCGATCTCCTCGAAGCGGGTCCCCGACTGGAGGAGCCAGGACTCGTCCACTCCCGAGATGTTGGCCCCGGTGTCGAGGAGGAAGAGGCCCCGCGCGTTTCCCAGGACGAGCTCCACGTAGGGCGCGCCCCGGAAGAGGACGACCGGATACGCGCGGCCGCCCGGAGCCGGCTCCGCGGTACCGCCGGGCTCGCGCGGCGGCCCGGGGTCCGGCCCGTTTTCCGGCGGCCGACTGCACGCGAGCGCCAGGGGAAGGAGCGCGAGGAGGAGTCGCCGGGAGGGTCGCGGCATCGCGGGCATTCTACCGCGGGCGTGGCCGGGCGAGGGCCTCCTCGATTTGCCGGTTCGCAGCCCGGGCGCGTTCGACCTCGATCGGGCCTACGGGAACCGCGCCGTAGCGGACCCGCTCGAAGAGTCCCGTGAGCAGGTCGAGCGGGCCCGAGATGCCGGCGGGAGCGAGGGGGGGCACGCGGCGAGCGAACTCCCGGGGTGTTTCCGAGCGGCGTCGAGTGATCTTCCTGCGGGCGAGCGCCGCAAGGGCCCGGTCGTACAGGGCGAGCACGGGGAGGCTCTCCGCGAGGGCGGGGTCGTTCCTGACCGAGCGCGCCGGGACGCGCGCGCGCGACGCGATCCTCCCGGCGAGACGGGCCGCGAGCGCCAGGACGACGAAGAAACCCGCGAGGACCGCCAGGGCATATCCGATGCGCGTGCCGCGGGAGCCCAGGGGGCCGAAGATTCGCCCGAAGAGCCGCCCCTGGGCGTCGCGATCGTATCCGGTCAGGTCCTCGTACCAGGGTCGTTCGACAGGAGCGCGTTCCTCCTCTCCGGAGGCGTGTTCCTCCTCTACGTCCGGGGCGGCGGGTTCCTCGACCACGTCCTGCTCCTCAGGGGACGGCGGGGTCCCCGCGGCCTCCAGGTCCATCGCGCTCGCGGGACCTACATCCCCTCCGGGCGTCGGATCGAACCGGACCCATCCGTGGCCCTCGAAGGGGACCTCCACCCAGGCGTGCGCGTCGCGCTCGTGGACCCGGTAGCCCAGCCGGAATTCATCCCAGTTCCCGCCGCGGAAGCCGACCGCGATTCGACAGGGGATCCCTACATGCCGGAGGAGGACCGCCATGGAGGCGGAGAAGAGCTCACAATGCCCCGTGCGCGAGCCAAGGAGAAAGGAGAGGACCGGGTCTCGCCCGGGAGGAAGCGAATAGGTGAGCGAGTAGCGGCCGTTCTCCCGGAGCCATGAAGCGATCGCCTCGACGCGAGCGTAGTCCGTGTGGTGCTCCTCGACGATCCGGTTCGCGAGCTCGGCGAGGTCGGGGTCCCGCTCCTCGAGCCGGACGTGGACGGGATCGACCGCGGCGAGCGTCGCGCGGGCGAGGACGGGAGGACCGGCGAGGTGGAGCCGCGAGAGGATCCGGCAGACCGCGCCGCGGGTCGGCCGGCGGGGGAGGGCGATCGAGCGGGCCGGGCCGTAGAGGATTCCCTCTCCCTCGACCGCCACGGGCTCGGCCAGAGCGAAGAGTGTCCTCTCGCCGGAGGGTTCGATCTCGATCTCCTGGAGGATCTCGACATCCCGCTCGCTTTTTAAGTACTTAAAAAAATCCAGGGCGTCCGGGAGGGCGACCCACCCGTCGGGGGCGGCATCCAGGGGGAGATCGTCTCCGGGCTCGCGCCAGATGCCGTCCTCGTACAGGGAGAGAGTCCGGCCGCGCCAGTAGAGGATCGCCTCCGACGCGCGGAACGCGAACGCGTCTCGCACGAGACGCACGAAGAAGGCCGGCCGGTTGCTCGGGATGATCCTCGCGGAGGTCGGGATCTCCATCTCGCGCGAGAAACCCGACAGGCGGTGGGACCAGGGGTCCGTCTCCGGTTCGGGGGCAGGCGCGTCCTTATCCTTCGACAAGTTCCGGGCGCTCCGCCCGCTCGGGTTTTCAGACTTCCCGTCCGAAAGGAACCGGAGGCGGGGCAGCCCGAGGTAGAAGAGGAGGGCCCACACGAGGATCGCCGCGCCGAGCGTCGAGCCGACGCCCAGGAAGATGCCTGGATTCCCGGCTCGCGGGGCGACCGGCGGGGAGGAGGCTTCCCTCGCGGAGCGCTCGGCGACCCTCCTCGCGCGCTCTTCCTGGCGTGAAAGGAGGAAGATCGCGAGTGCCGGCAGGAGGACGGCGAGGAGGACGACCGTGCCGGCGAGGAAAAGCCTCGGGCCCGAGAGGGTCGCGAGGGCGACTCCGCTGAACAGGACCGCGATCACGGCGTACAGGCGCGCGGCGCGGGCGGACGCGGTCACGATGTCTCCCGGCAGTCGGCGGGCGACCTATACCAGCGGGCGAGGTCGCGGGCAGCCGTCGACAGGATCTCGAAGCGCATCCGCCGGCGTTCCCCGGCTTTCTCCAGGGCCTGCCGGACCTCACGAGCCGCGCGAGTTGTTACCAAGAACACCGTCGCGCCCGCGGTCGCGAGTGCGGCGAGGCCTCCGAGGCACTCGCGGCGGAGGGGCTCTACCTCGGCCAGTGGCGCGAGATAGGAAGCGGGGTTCTTCCCGGCGCAGGGGTGGAAGACCGGCGGATCGCTCCCGATCCAGAGGGCGAAGGGCTGTCCTGACCGGGCAATCCTTTGGCAGATCGTCGCGGCGAGGCTCACCCCGCGCTCGAAGGAACCCGCGCGCGGGCCGAAAACCGTCGCGTCGAGGGCCACGATCCGCTTCTCGACCCAGGAGCGGGCGAACTCGCGGACGATCTCCTCCCCGCGTTTCGCGGTCGCCTTCCAGTGGATGTGGCGCGGGTTGTCGCCCGGCCGGAAGCGGCGCAGTCCGTGGAACTCGGCCGAGCCCAGGCCGAACCCGGGGAGCGGGCGCTCTTCGGAGCCCTCGCCGAGCCCGGGGAGGTCCGCCCGGACCTCCCCGAGCGCGGGGTAGACGTGATATCGAGTCCGCGTCCGGTACTCGACCGTCCTCGATCCGAACCCGAAGGGGAAGGACGAGGACAGGACGACTCCGTGGGAGGAGTAAACGCCGCGACTCTTCGGCTGGCACCAGTACTCAGCCGCCACGCTCCTGCCCGGAGCGAGCACTGGAATGAACACCGCCTGCGACCCTCGGCGGCTCCGGCTCGGGTCCGCCTCCTCCCCCCGGAGGCCGAACGCGGGGAGAACACGGTTTTTGCTCGCGACCGCGACCCGCACGCGGTAGGGGCGGCCGGCCCAGATCGTCCTCGGGAGCACCATTCGCACGGAGATCCGCGAGACGGAGAAGGCCGGGAAGAGGAATGAAACGACCGCCACCGCGAGAGCACAGGAGAGGAGAGCGTAGGCAGCCGCGCTCCCCGTGAGAACCGCGGCCGTCGCGAGGCTCATCGTGCCGACGACGAAGGCCCGCCCGGCCGGCGTGGCCCGGGGGGCGCGGGCGAGGATCGCGAGCGCGACCCGCGCGATCCGGCCCGGCGCTTTCGCCCACATGGCAGGAAGCTACTCGGGCCTGGCGAAGGGCGTCAAGGACTGCTGATAGAGACAGGCTGGAGACCGCAGGCCGGAGACCGGAGGAAAACAGGCGGCGCGCCCTCGGCCGTTCCTCCAGCCTACAGCCTCCAGCCTGAAGCCTGGTTAGAATGGTCCACGTCATGTCCGCCGAACGAGTGCCGCCCGACCTTCCGCCCGAGGAGATCGCGGGGCGGCTCGAGGCTGCGATCGCTCGCGCGGTGCGCGGCAAGTCGGACGTTATCCGGCTTCTCTTGACGGCCCTCTTCTGCCGGGGACACGTCCTCGTCGAAGACGTCCCCGGCGTGGGCAAGACGACGCTCGCCCGCGCGCTCGCCCGCGCGGTGGGCGGGTCCTTCCGGCGCATCCAGTTCACCTCGGACCTCCTGCCGTCCGACATCCTGGGCGTCTCCGTCTTCAGCCAGGCCTCCGGCTCGTTCGAGTTCAAGCCGGGTCCGATCTTCGCGAACGTCGTCCTCGCCGACGAGATCAACCGGACGACGCCGCGCACCCAGAGCGCGCTCCTGGAGGCGATGGGGGAGGGGCAGGTCACGGTCGACGCGCGCACGCTGCCGCTCGAGGATCCGTTCCTGGTCGTCGCCACGCAGAACCCCATCGAGTTCTTCGGGACGTATCCCCTGCCCGAGTCGCAGCTTGACCGGTTCCTCCTGCGACTCACGATGGGGTATCCCGCGCCGGACGAGGAGCGGCGTCTCGTCGCCGAGCGGGGCGGGGACGACCCCGTCCGGGCGATCGAGCCGGTCGTGAGTTTCCCGCAGATCCTCGCCGTCCAGCGGGAGGTCGACCGGGTCCGCACCGACCCCGCCCTCCTCGACTACGTGATGGCGGTCGTCGGCCAGACGCGCCGCCACGGCGCCTTCGCCCTCGGCGTCTCGCCTCGCGGCGCGATCCAGTGGTATCGCGCGGCGCAGGGGTACGCCCTCCTCTCCGGACGCCGCCACGTCCTCCCGGACGACCTCAAGGCGCTCGCGATTCCCGTTCTCGCGCACCGTGTCGTCCTCGCCTCCCCGCATGCGGCCGACGGGAAGGGGCGCGAGGAGTCGGAGGCCGCGATCCGCGACGTCCTCGACCAGATGCCGGTCCCGGTATAGTGGTCGGGGTGACTGGATTTGAACCAGCGACCTCTTGGTCCCGAACCAAGCGCTCTAGCCAAGCTGAGCCACACCCCGAGGACGAACCGCCAGTATCTTGGAACCGATCGGCGCTGTCAAGGTTCAACCGGGTTCCTGGGTGGTCCAACCTTCAGCCCCGTACAGCTTTACAAAAACGCATGGACAGGAAGGGATGTCCTCGTAGAGGTTGCCTTGACGGGTGACGACGTGGAGCCGCTGCTCGCGGAAGGGGCCGACGGGGATGACAAGGCGGCCGCCGTCGGCGAGCTGCCGGCGAAGCGAGGGCGGGACCTGGGGGGAGCCGGCGGTGACGAGGATCCCGTCGTAGGGCGCCGCGTCGGGCCAGCCGACCGAACCGTCGCCCACGTGAAAGTGGATGTTGGCGTAGCCGAGTTCGCCCAGCACGGCGCGGGCCTCGGCCGAGAGCTCCTCGTGGCGCTCGACCGTGTGGACCTCTCTCGCGAGCTCGGCCAGGATCGCTGCCTGGTAGCCGGAGCCGGTGCCTATCTCCAGGATCTTGTCCCCGGGGAGGGGGGCGACGAGGCTCGTCATGAGGGCGACCATGTAGGGT
>JACQVV010000583.1 GCA_016209595.1 Planctomycetota bacterium | reverse complement strand
TGGCTCGCCGAGTAGGACTCGAACCTCCGACAAGCGGGTTAACAGCCGGCTGCTCTACCAGCTGAGCTATCGGCGAACACATGGTAATGTGTATACCCTCAAACCAGCCCACTTGGCAAGGGGAAGACCATGAAGCTCCACCCGGATGCCCTCGGCGTCACTCTCCTCCTCGCCGCGGGGGCCGCGCTTGCCCAGGACGAGGTCCCCCGCGGTGCGACCCTGGGGATCGAGACCCGCGTACCGACCGCGGAGGAGGGGCAGGCGTACGGCCTGGAGCGATCGACGGGTCGCTGGCAGGGTCGCTACGTCGAGAGTGTGCGGGAGGGAAGCGCGGCGGCGCGGGCGGGGATCGTAGCGGGCTTGGTGCTCATCGCGCTTGATGAGAACGTGCTCTGCTCGTCGGACGACCTCTCCGATTTTCTGCGGGTCGCGCGGGGGGGGAGCCGGGCGACAGCGTGGATCGCGCGCCCGAGCGGAGCCCAGGACAGGATCGAAGTCGAACTCGACGCGGGCGAAGCCGGAGCTCAGGCGGAAATCGGCTGGGAGTACGCGGGGCTGGGCCAGCTCGACGAGGCGCTGGAGGCGGCGAAAAAGGCGGGGAAGGGCGTGATGGTGGGGCTCTCCGGCGCCGAGACCTGATGACCGACCACCCGATTCGAGAGCGGTCCGCTCTCGGCCATCTTGAGTGACACGGAGGTCGTGAAGGCGTCGGAGGGGTTCGTGAGGGTGATCGTGAGGAGGCCGCACGCGTACACGTTCCGCGCGGAGCGCGGAGGGGAGATCCCGGGGATCGCGCTTCTCGACGGGGATGGGGAGCTCGTCGGCGCGGTCGGACTCCTGGAGGACGGAGCGAGGGACGCGCTCCTCGCGGCGATGGCGCGGGTGGCGTCCCGCGGGCGGTAGTCGGGTTTCGCGAAAGACGCGCCCCTCGCCCCGGCCGTCAGAACGCCTTGAGGGGGTAGCCGCCGGCCTCGACGATCTGCCGGGAGAGGACCGTGCGATCGGGGTCGCAGTTCCGGTTGAGGCTCTTCCAGGAGCGCCAGAGGATCGTGTGGGCGTCGAAGAGGAACACGTCGAGGCAGCGCTTCGCGAACGAGGCGTCCTGGCCGGTCGAGAGGAGGTGGTCGAGGCGCGAGGCCGAGGCGGCGATGGCGAAGAGCTGGATCGCCATGTCGGCGAGGCGTTCGAGGTCGTACTGGGCGGTGAGGACGTCCTTCTTGTGTTTCCGGATCACCCACTCGGTGCACTCCTGGAGGACGACGGCGTAGGTGTTCACGACCTCGACGGCGCGGGCGAGTTCGGGGCGGTCGAACTCGAGCTGGGCTCGGGTGAAAGGCCGGGTGATGCGGCCTGCGAAGTAGGGGAGGAGAACGCCGAGCGACATGAGGGGTTTGTGGAGGGCCTTGCCGATCTCCTTGAGCTCCTCCCCCTGCTCGCGGAGGCCGGAGAGGGCGATGAAGAGGCGGAGGATCTCGTTCGTCCCCTCGAAGATCATGTTGATCCGGCCGTCGCGAAGCCCCTGTTCGAAGGGATACTCCTTCATGTAGCCGTAGCCGCCGGCGACCTGGAGGGCCTCGTTGATGATCTCCCAGCTCCCCTCGGAGCAGAGGACCTTGCAGATCGCGCTCTCGATCGAGAAGTCGTACTGGCCCCGGTCGGCGAGGCCGGCGGTCAGGTAGACGGCCGACTCCATGGCGAAGAGGAGGGAAGCCATCCGGGCGAACTTCTTCTGGATGAGTTCGTAGTTGTCGATCGACTGGCCGAACGTCTTCCGGCTCTTCGCGTGTTGGGTCGCGAGCGCCAGGGCGACGCGAGAGCCGCCGATCGAGCCGGCGCCCAGGCCGAGACGTCCGGTGTTGAGGATCTCCATGGCGACCTTGAAGCCCTTGCCCTTCCGGCCGACGATATTCTCCATGGGGACGAGAACGTCCTCCAGGAAGACCTCGGTGGTCGAGGAGCCCTTGATCCCGAGTTTCTCCTCCTCGGGCCCGGTCTTGACGCCCGGCATGTCACGGGTGACGAGGAGACACGTGAATCCCTTCTCCTCCTCCTCGCCCTCGAGAATCTTGGCGAAGACGGTGAAGAAGTCGGCGATCCCGCCGTTGGTGATGAACTGCTTCGTCCCGGAGAGAATGGAGTGCTTGCCGTCGGGCGCTGGACGGGCGGTGGTGCGGATGGCGGCGGCGTCGGAGCCGGCCTCGGGTTCGGTGAGCGCGAAGGCGGCGAGCATCTCGCCCGTCGCGAGTCGCGGGAGGTACTTCGCCTTCTGCTCCTCGGTGCCGAAGTAGAGGAGGGCCTTGATGCCGATCGAGGTGTGCGCGCCGACGGTGCAGGCGGTCGCGGGGTCGAGGGTGGTGAGGACCTCCATGATCCGGCAGAACTGGGTCGAGGTCGCCCCGAACCCCCCGTGGGCCTCCGGGACGGTGAGGCCGAAGAGGCCGAGCTCCTTCAGTCCGTCGATCGTCTCCGGCGGGATCTTCGCCGAGCGGTCGATGGCTCGCGAGTCGATCGCGTCCCGGGCGTACTTCTCCAGGGCCTCCAGGATCATCTGGGCCCCTTCCTTCTCCTCCGCACCGGGCTGCGGGAAGGGCCGGATCGCGTCGTTGAGGACGTTTCCGCCGAAGAGCTCCTTCATGAAGCTCGCCGTCGACCGGATGCTCTGTGTAGCCATGTCGGATTCCTCCTATCGTGCTACGTCTCGCGCGCGGCGGCCGCCGCCTCCTGGCGGGCCGCGGAAAGCGGCTCCCGGAACGTCGTCCCATCCACGGCCTTCGCGGTGAGAAGCGGGTCGGGCCGGAAGCGCGGCCCGAGCTTCTCGGCGAGCCGCTCGAGCCTCTTGACGACCGCGGGGAGTCCGAGGGAGTCCGCGTACCGCAGGAGCCCCCCGCGGAACGGCGGGAAGCCCGTGCCGAATATCATCCCGAGATCGACCGTCTCCGCGTCGGCGACGATCCCCTCCCCGAGGCAACGCGACGCCTCGTTCGCCATGGAAAGGACCAGGCGATCGACGATCTCGGAGGGCTCGACCTCGACGGGCTCTGCCCGGCGGAGCCCGGCGAACTCCTTCAAGGCGGCGGGATCGGGCTCGCCCCGCTTCCTGTAGAACCCCCTTCCGGCCTTCTTGCCGAGACGGCCGGTCTCGACGGCCCGGTCGAGGACGGTCGAGAACAGGATCCGGTTGCCGTACGCGCCGGCCATCACGCGGGCCGCCTTCGCGGCAACGTCCAGGCCAACCTCGTCGAGAAGGGCGAAAGGGCCCATCGGCATCCCGAACTCCTCGATGATCCGGTCCACGATCTCGAACGGGACCCCCTGGGCGAAGAGATGGGAAGCCTCGTTCATGTAGTGCATGAGGATCCGGTTGACGAGGAACCCGGGGCCGTCGGCGACGACGATGGGGGTCTTGCCGAGCGCCTTCGCGAAGGCGACCGTCGTGGCGACCGTGGCCGCGGACGTGCGGGGGCCTCGGATCACCTCGACCAGGGGCATCCGGTGGACCGGGTTGAAGAAGTGCATTCCGACGAAGTGCTCGGGGCGTTCGAGCGAGCGCGCCATCTCGGCGATCGAGATCGAGCTCGTGTTCGAGGCGAGGATCGTCTGGCCTCCCGCGCGGCCTTCGATCTCGCGGAACACCTGCCGTTTCACCTCGAGATCCTCCACGACGGCCTCGATCACGAGGTCCGCGTGGCGGAAGCCCGTGAGGTCGGTCGTCCCGGAAAGGAGCGCCATCCCGTTCTCGGCCTGGTGGCGGGAGAGCCGCCGCTTCTCGACCTCCTTCCGGAAGAGCCCGGCGGCAGCGGAGAGCCCGGCCGCGACCCGCCCGGTGTCGACGTCCCGCAGCCGGACCTGGACGCCGCGATCGGCCGCGAGCTGCGCAATCCCCGCCCCCATCACGCCCGCGCCGAGGACGCCGATCCGGCGGACGGGCGCGGGCTCGACGGGCACGTCCACCGCGCCTGTCGCTTTCTTCGCCTTCTCCTGGAGGAAGAAGATGCCGATCAGATTCTTGCAGACAGGTCCGACGGCTAGCTCGGCGTCACGCTTGGCTTCCATGGCGTAGCCCGCCTCAGGTCCCTCCTCGACGCCGGCCCGCACGCACCCGAGCGCCGCGAGGGGCGCCGGGTAGAAGCCGCGCGTCGCGGTGCGGACGCCGCGCGCGGCCAACAAGCAAACGAAACGGCGGCCGAGCGGGTTCATCTCCAGGAAGAGGTCGGAAAGCCGGCGCCGGCCGCGCACCGGAGGAGGGGAGCTCGTCAGGGCGCGGCGGGCGTAGTCGAGCGCGACGTCTTCCACAAGGGCGGCCGGGGCGCATGCGTGGACGAGCCCCATCTTCTCGGCCCGCTTTCCGTCGACCATCTTGCCGGCGAGGATGACGTCGAGCGCGTTCCGGAGCCCGGCCGCGCGGGGGAGCCTCTGCGTCCCGCCCCAGGCGGGGAAGAGCCCGAGCTTCACCTCGGGGAGTCCGATCTTCGTGTGGGGCGCGTCGGAGGCGATCCGGTAGCGGCAGGCGAGCGCGAACTCGTACCCGCCGCCGAGGCAGGCCCCGTCGATCGCGGCGACCGTGGGGACCGGGAGATCCTCAAGGAGTTGAAAGACCCGCTGGCCCTCGCGGCAGCCCTGGGCGGCGAGCGCCGGATCTACGACCTTTTCGATCATCCGGATGTCGGCGCCCGCGATGAAGACGCCGGGCTTGCTGCTGCGGAAGAGAACCGCGCGGATGGCGCCCGAGACCGCCTTCTCCCGGAGGTCCGCCACGACCGCGCCGAGCGCGCGGACGAGGTCCTCGTCGAACTTGTTCACCTTCTCGCCCGGCTGGTCGATCGTGACCCGGGCGATCCCGCACTCGTCCACCTCGAAACGGATGGACTCCATCATTCCTCCCGCTCCAGGAGGATCGCCCCTCCCTGGCCGCCGCCGACGCAGAGTGTCGCGAGGCCGCGCCGCGCCCCGCGACGCTTCATCTCGCGAAGTAGCGTGAGGACGAGACGGGTGCCGCTCGAACCGACCGGATGTCCGAGGGCGATCGCCCCGCCGCCCACGTTGAGCTTCGCCGGGTCGATCTCGCCCAGGGCCTTGCTCCGGCCGAGCTCCTTGGCTGCGAACGAAGGGCTACGGAAGGCATCGAGACAGGCGAGTACCTGCGCGGCGAAGGCCTCGTTCACCTCGAAAAGGTCGATATCGGAGAGTTCGAGGCCGGCTCTATCGAGGACCTTGGCCGTCGCGAAGACGGGACCCAGGCCCATCCGCTGTGGCGCGAGGCCGGCGTAGGCGTGATGCGTGATGGTCCCGAGCGGCCGCACGCCCTCCGCGCGCGCCCTCTCCTCGTCCATGAGGAGCAGGGCAGCGCCGCCGTCCGTCACCTGGCAGGAGTTGCCGGCGGTCACGGTCCCGTAGCGCCGGTCGAAGGCGGGCCGGAGCCTGGCGAGCGCTTCGAGCGACTGGTTCTCGCGCGGGCCGACATCCGCCTCGACGGCCCGATCGTAGCGGGGCGGAGGGTAGACCGGGACGATCTCCTCGGCGTGCTTCGCGCGGGCCGCCACGGCACGCCGGTGGCTTTCCAGGGCGAAGGCGTCCTGCGCCTCGCGCCCGATCCCGAATTCTCTCGCGAGAACCTCGGCCGTCTCTCCCATTCCCAGGCCGGAGACCGGGTCGGTGAGCCCCGTCTCGAGCGCCACGACGGGAGAAAGGAGAGCGCGGGGACGGAACCGGACGAACGCGCCCGCTCTCGCCAGGAGGGAGCGCGCGCGGGACAGACGGACGAACGCCTCCTTCGCGTCCTCGCGGTAGACGAGGGGGACGCCGCTCATCGATTCGACGCCCGCGGCGACCGCCGTGGAGCATTCGCCGAGCCGGATCCGGTCGGCCGCGTACGTGACCGATTCGAAGCCGCTCGCGCAGTTCCGGCAGACGGTGACGGCCGGGACTCCCTGGGGGATTCCGCTCCGGAGCGCGATCACGCGGGCGATGTTCGCCGAATCGACGGGCTGGGCGATGTTGCCGGCGACGACCTCATCCACCCGCTCGGGCGACGTCTCGGTCCGGTAGAGAAGCTCGGTCACCACGACCCGCCCCAGCTCCGCGGCGTGTACCCGCGCGAGAGCCGTTCCCATCTTGCAGTAGGGCGTCCGGCAGCCGTCGATAACGGCCACCCGTCCGTTCTTCTTCATGGGAGGCGGGGCATTTCAGTACCACAACGCTCCGCTCGGGCAGAAACGCGCGCAGGCCGGATCGCCCCCGCAGAGGTCGCACTTCTGCGGCATCGCCCCGGCGGAGATCCGGATGTTGCCGAACGGGCAGGCGATGACGCAGGCCTCGCATCGGATGCACCGCTCGCCGGCGAGCTCGACCGCGCCGGTGATCTCGTTCCGCACGAGCGCTCGCGTGGGGCACGCCCGCATGCAGGCTGCATCGTCGCACTGGAGGCAGAGGAGCGGCAGATGGAGCGGATCGTCCGAGGTGACATGGACGCGGGACGCACCGGGCGTTGCGTACCCCCCGGGTGAAGCGGGCCCTCCGGGCGCACAGGCCGCCCCGTGCGCGAAGGCGCACGCGAGCTCGCAGGTCCGGCAGCCCGTGCAGAGGCGGGCTCTCACGACAAGCGGCATGTCTGTCTCTACATCCTCATGAGTCCGAAGAAGGTCCGTGTGGTCTTCGCCCGCTTGCAGGCATCGCAGAGGACGAGCGTCTCCTCTTCCCAGCCGTACGTCTTGACGTAGTACGCGATCTGCTCGGCGGTGGCGCCGGGCTTGCCACAGCCGGGGCACGGCACGCGCTCGAACGAACGGCCCCAGATCGTCCGGCGGAGACCGTCGTCTGTGGCCGCGATGTTCTTCGTCGGGCAGGCCTTCGCGCACGAGAGGCACCCGATGCAGTCGGGACTGGGCTCGCCAAAAGGCGTCGCGATGAGCCGCCCCGGCCCGCGGCCGGCGGCCGAGATCGCCCTGGGGCCGACGGCCTCGCAGACGCGCACGCAGGTCCCGCAGAGGATGCAACGGTCGCGGTCCAGGTCAGGGGGAAAACTCGTCCCCCGGACGCCGAATCGGTCCGCCATCTCTTTCACCTCGCCGCTCGCGGGACAGCGGGCGAGGAGGAGGTCGAGAATGCCTCGCCGGATCCGGTCGAGGCGATCGCTTCGCGTGCGGACGTCGAGCCCCGGCGCCGCGGGATGGGCGCAGGACGCGACGATCTTGCCACCGCCGTTCGCGGGCACCTTCGACCCGCCAGGCGAGACCTCGACGGCGCAGAGCCGGCACGCCCCGTACCCCCGGAGCCCATCGAGGAAGCAGAGCGTGGGCACCTCGATCCCGGCCCTCCGCGCGGCCGCAAGAAGAGTCTCCCCCGGCCGCGCCGGCACAGTGCGTCCGTCGATCGCGAGATCGAAGGACGTGGAGGTCGTTCCGGCGGCCGTCATGGTTTCCCGTTCGCCCGCGAGAGAATCCGGATCGCGTCGAGGTTGCAGGCGTCGAAGCAGGCCCCGCAGCCCGTGCAGAGATCCGGGTCGATCGAGTGGACCTCTTTCCTCTCCCCGCGGACCGCTCCGACCGGGCACTTCGGCTTGCAGCGCGCGCAGCCGGGGCAGAGCTCCGGCACGATCTCGTAGCGCGCGAGCGCCCGGCAGACTCCCGCGGGGCAGAATCGCCCCGAGACGTGCGCCTCCCATTCCGCGCGGAAATGGCGGAGCGTGGAGAGCACCGGGTTCGGTGCGGTCTTCCCGAGGCCGCAGAGCGAGCCCCCCGCGATCGTCTCGCAGAGCGCCTCGATCCGCTCGAGGTCGCCCGGCTTCGCCTCGCCCCGCGTCACGAGGTCGACCAGGTCGAAGAGGCGCCGGAGCCCCTCCCGGCAGGGCACGCACTTCCCGCACGACTCGTCGCGCAGGAACTCGATGAAGTAGCGGGCGATGTCAACCATGCAGGTGCGGTCGTCCATGACCACGAAGCCGCCCGAGCCCATGATCGAGCCGGCCGACTGGAGAGTCTCGTAGTCGACCGGGATGTCGAGGAGATGCTCCGGGATGACCCCGCCGGACGGGCCGCCGGTCTGCACGGCCTTGAGCTTCCTCTTCCTGCCGGAGACCCCGCCTCCCAGGTCCTCCACGATCGTGCGGAGGCTCGTCCCCATCGCGACCTCGACGAGCCCGGTGTTCTTCACCTTCCCGACGAGCGAGAAGACCTTCGTCCCCCCCGAACGCTCGGTCCCGATCCGCGCGAACTCCTCGGCGCCGCGCGCGAGGAGGACCGGCACGTTTGCCCAGGTTTCGACGTTGTTGATGACCGTCGGCTGTCCGAAGAGCCCCCGCTCGACGGGATACGGAGGCCGGTCCACGGGCTCTCCCGGCCGGCCTTCGATCGACGCGATCATGGCCGTCTCCTCTCCGCAGACGAACGCGCCGGAGCCGCGGAAGACGGAGAGGTCGAAGTCGAACGACGAACCGAGGATCCCCTTCCCGAGGAAGCCGCGCGCCCGGGCGGCCTCGATCGCGGTCTGGATCGCGCCCAGAGCGAGCGGGTACTCCTCGCGCACGTAGAACGTCCCCTCGCACGCGCCGATGGCGAACGCGCCGATCGCCATCCCCTCCAGAACGAGGTGCGGGTTCCCCTCCACGATCGACCGATCCATGTAGGCGCCCGGGTCGCCCTCGTCGCAGTTCGCGATCACGTACTTCGGAAACCGCGGCTGCCTCGCGCACGCCCGCCACTTGGTCGCCGTCGGGAAGCCCGCTCCTCCGCGCCCCCTGAGCCGCGCCCGCTCGACCTCCAGGACCACCTGCTCGGGAGTCCGGGTCGCGAGCGTCCTCGCGAGGTCCGCGTATCCGCCGAGCGCGATGTAGTCGTCGATCGACGTGGGGTCGATCCGGCCATTCATCGCCAGGACGAGCCGCGTCTGCCCGGCGTAGAAAGGGATGTCCGCTTCGCGCGGGACCGACCGCCTCGTCCGGGGATCGAAGTACAGGAGCTTCTCGATCGGTGGCGCCCCGTTCGCCGCCGCCTGGGCAACGGCCGCCGCGTGCTCGGGAAGGACGCCGCAGTAGAGCGTTCCCGACGCGGGGAGCGAGACGAGGGGCCCCCTTTCGCAGAGCCCGCGGCAGCCCGTCCCCCAGACTCGCGCCCGGGTCCCGGCGGCGGAGGAGAGGGCCGATAGGACTTCCTCCGAGCGCGCCGCCCGACACCCCGTTCCCATGCAGACGGCGATGCCGAGGGTGCCATCGACCGGCGAGGGGCGTCTTTCGCTTCGCTCGGGGCAAGCCGCGAGCTTGCCCGGAGCCGAGCGAGCGGGCCGGTCCTTGCCGTGTACCGGACCGCTCACCGGAGCACCTCCGACACGTTTTCGGGCGAGACACCTGCAAATATCGTCTTCCCCACGACGGCGACGGGCGCGATGGCGCAGGCGCCGACGCACTTCACGACTTCGAGGGTCACCGCGCGATCGGGGGTCGTCTCTCCGGCCTTGATCTCGAGGGCGCGCTCGAGAGCCTCGACCACCTCGCGCGCCCCCCGCACGTGGCAGGCGGTCCCCAGGCAGACCCGCACGACCCGCTTGCCGCGCGGCTTCAGGCTGAAAGCGCGGTAGAAGGTCGCGACCGAGTACGCCTGCGACAGGGGCACGCCGAGCCGTTCGGCCGCCCGCTTCACCTCGGCCGCGGGGAGGTAGCCGTGCTCCTCGTGCAGATCCTGTAGAGCGCCGAGGATCGTGTCGCGACTACGCACGGACCACCTCCGCCGGGCGACCCGCGGTCCGAGCGACTCGCACGCCGGTCGCGACCGCCATCCGGTTGAGCCGGAGCACCTGGGCCTTCCCCCCGAAGAGGTGCGCGAGCTCGCGCGCGACGCCGGCGAGCGCGACCGTCCTGGTGAGGAACGCGAAGGCCCCGAGCATGACCATGTTCGCGACGATCGGGGCCCCCAGATCGACGGCGATCCCGCTCGCGGGGATCCGAACGATCGCCACATCGGGTCGCTCCGGGATCTTCGAGTCCGGGACGAGCGTCGAGTTGACGAGGAGGAGCCCGCCGGGCCGGACGAGGGGACCGAACTTCTCGCTGGACGGAATGTTCATCACGACGGCGATGTCGGGAGTGGGGACGACGGGGGACCCGATCGGCCGGTCGGCGATCACGACCGTGCAGTTCGCCGTCCCGCCGCGCATCTCCGGACCGTAGCTCGGGAGCCAGGAGACCTCGGCCCCCTCATTCATGGCCGCCATGGCGATGAGCTTCCCCAGGAGGAGGACGCCCTGCCCTCCGAAACCGGCGAGGATCGCGCTACGCTCCAAGGGGAACCCCTCCATCGTCAGGGGGAGGGGAACAGCCCCCTCCCCCTTTGGACCGCCGGCACTCCCCGTGCGAAGCAAGGGTCGTGCCAGCGGCCCCCTCCCCTCCGTCCTCGAAAGC
>JACQVV010000579.1 GCA_016209595.1 Planctomycetota bacterium | reverse complement strand
CCTGCATGCCCAGCCCGCCGAGCTGCTGGGTCGTGTCGATTTTCATCTCCGCCACGGCGCGGGGGGAAAGGAAATACGTGAACGGATCGTCGAGACGCCCGAGGACCGCCTGGATGGCGAAGAAGTAGAACGCGTCCTCCGACACGAGGGCGCGCGAGTCCCAGTTTTCGAGGATCCAGCGGCGCAGGCCGCGAAACTCGAGCGCGAACCGGTGCGGCGCGGTCTTCGGCGCGGAGAACGTGCTCCGCGAGCGGCCGGCGACGACCTCGAATCGGACGTCCGGGCCGGTGTCCGCGCGCGTGACCCCGAGTTCCGGATACGCGGAGAGGTCGATCTCTTTGCCGTAGAAACGCTCCCGCACTGCGGGTTCGTACCTGGCCGCAAGCAGCGACTCGCGGCGGCGGATCGCGTCGAGCGTGCCGACGACCGTCTCGAAGGCGTGCGCCATGAGGTCTCCGCCGTCGGGGTCCGATACGTGGAACTCGGTGACGAGGTCGAGAACCTCGACCAGGGTCCGCATCCCGTCACCCTCACTCTGCACGAACTTCGGCGCGCGCGCGAGAGAGAGGCCGTAGGGGATCGCCACGTCGGGGGCGAGCTCGATCGACAGGTCGGCCGGCTCGCCCGCCCGGACGTCGACCGAGCGGACCTCGACCAGGAACCCTTCCTTGTAGACCACGACCTCGTGAGGTCCGGGCGCGACCGGGAAGGCCTGCTTGGGGCCCGTCTCGCCCGCGTAGGCGTCGTCGATGTTGACCGTGGCCTCGGCGGGGTTCGTGGTCAGACGAAGGGGGACGAGCTCCTCGTTTCCCTGCTGGGCCGGTACGGGAAGGGAGAAGAGGGAGAAGAGGGCGAGGAGGCCGAGGATGCCGGGGGCGAGGAAGAGGCGGCGGAAGTTCATCGAAGGGTCATCCCGGAGGAAGAGGAAAAGGGGAGGGGGCCGTTTCCCTCCCCCTGTCGGAAGGCGTCTCACTTCACGAGACAGGCGGGGCAGAGGCGGGCTCCCCTGGAGACTTCGGCGGCTGGTTCGGGGCAGGCAAGCCCGCCCTCGCCGGCGCGGGGGCAGCCCGCGCGGTGGAGCGCGTCCCCGGCGAGGATCCAGGTTCCCGATAGGTCGGCGTGCTCCCAGAGACCGATGCGTGCCTGGAGCGCCTCGCGCTGGGCGCACAGGAGCTCGTCGGTCTCGACGGCCGTGAGGGAGGAATCTGTCTCGAGCTCGAGCCAGGCGAGGCCTTGCTCCACCAGGGCGAGGTTCGCCCAGCCGTCGAGCGTCTGGATCTGGTGGTCCTCGGTGCCGTCCCGCCGGACCTGGATCAGCCGGCCGGAGAGCGCGTCCTTCAGGGCCGCGACGGCGGCCTCCCGGACCCCGAAGAAGGGGGCGCGGTCGGGAGGGAATTCGATCGCCCCGAGCCGGAAGGTGCGCTTCGGGCCCTCGGTCCGCTCGGCGACGAGCTCCACCGAGAGATCGGGCCGCACCGCGACGAATTCCCAGCGGACCCTCTCCTCCGGAGATAGCTCGCGCTCACCGCTCTCTGTCCCCAGGAGCCGAAGGGCCGGGGAGGCCGAATCCTCGGGCCGCTTGAGGCCGATCGCGCGCTCCCGGAGCTGCACATCGGGGATCCTGCTCGCCGCATGGGCTCCGAAGGGCTCCTCTCCTTCTCCCGCCAGAGGGCTATCTTCCACTGTCGCGCCAGGTGGAGGCGGCTCGTGGCTTCCGGCGGGCGAGGGCTCCGATTCTCGACCGAGCGCCTCTTCTCTCCGCGCTTTGCCGCGCTCGCCCGCTTCGCTCCCTCCCCCGGATCGCGAAGCGCCCGTGTCGTCATCGTCGGGGCCTGCCGTGTCGAAACAGCCGGCCGCAAGGATCGTAAGAGCGCAGAGGACGGCTGGGAACCTGACCCGCATGATTCGCACCTCGGGATTCTGGCGAAGGCCACAAACTGCAGGCTTGAGGCTGTAGGCCTGAGGCTTGAGGAACGGCGCAGACCAGCCCGGCCGTTTTTCCTACAGTCTCCAGCCTACGGTCTCCAGCCTGTCTCAAAACACTGGCATCGTATTCGCGGACGTGCAGCCGGTCAATGCGTCGCACCGCGCACTCCTAACGTCGTACGGGTCAAGAGCTTCTGCGGCGCTTGACAGTGTGCAATCATCCCCTTAGACTTCCACTTTCCTCCCGGGGACTGGAGCGCTTGCGCGACCCTGGACGAGGAGGACTGGACTCGAGTCACGAAACGCGCGTGGCGCGCGAGGGAACAGATGGCAACAGAAGCCGAGGCAAGGGAGACGAAATCGATCCCGATCCGCGATGAGTTCCTCGAGCGGAAGGATCTGTCCACGAGCGACTGCCGGAGGATCCGGCGGGAGGTCTACGCATCGATCAAGGTCCGGCGGGCTTTCGAGGAGGCGCTCCGGGATCTCGCCGAGGGCGGTGGCCGGACCGACGCCGTCAAGCGCGGGATCGGCCTGTGGATCCTCTCGCGTTGGGAGGAGGCGGTCCAGGTTCTGAAACCCCACGCCTCCTCACCCGTGGCGGGGCTGTTCTACGCGGAGAGCCTCCTGGAGACCGGGCGTCCCGGTCCGGCACTGGAGGCCCTCGAGGGCCTGGCAGCGAAGCACGGGGCGTCCGCCGAGGTGTCTCTCGGGATCGTGCGGGCCAAGCGCGAGCTCGGTCGCTTCGACGAGGCGGCGGGCGACCTCAAGAAGCTCGCCCGGGAGTGCGATGGCATGGAAGCGTACCACTACGAGCGCGGAATGCTCCTGGACGCCACAGGCGAATACTCGCAGGCGAAGGAGGCCTATCAGAAGGCGTTCCAGATCAACTCGCGCTATTCGCCGGCCGTCTTCCGGCTGGGCTATGACGAGTCCCTCCGCGGGGACTTCAAGAAGGCGATCGTTTTCTACGAGAGATGCCTTTCGATCGACCCGATCCACGAGGAAACGCTCTTCAACCTGGGGAGCCTCTACGAGGATCTGGAGGACTGGGAGATGGCGGTCCAGTGCTACGACGACATCCTCGACGAGAACCCCGCCCATGAGAGGGCGTGGATGTTCAAGAAGGACGCCATCGCCAGCATGACCATGTACTTCGACGAGGACATGGCGCGGCGGGCCGACAAGCATAACGCGGCCCTGCAGGTCCCGATCACGGACTTCGAGCTCTCGGTCCGGAGCCGCAACTGCCTCCAGAAGATGAACATCCGCACTCTCGGAGACCTCGTGCAGAAGACGGAGCCGGAGCTCTTGTCGTACAAGAACTTCGGCGAGACCTCGCTCGCGGAGATCAAGAACCTGCTCACGAAGAGGGGACTCCGCCTCGGGATGGGGCGCGGCGAGGTCCCGGTGGGGGTCGGCAAGCCCGCCGTTCCCGACGACCTGCTCGCGCGCGCCGTGGCGGACCTCGATCTCTCGGTTCGCTGCCGGAACTGCCTCATCACGCTGGGCATCGAAACGGTGGGCCAGCTCGTGGAGAAGTCCGAGGAAGAACTCATGTCCGTGCGGAATTTCGGCCAGACCTCGCTCAACGAGCTCAATGCGAAGCTCGCGGAGATGAACCTCAGCCTTCGGGAGGCGTAACCATCTTTGAGCCTATCCCACCGCCCTCCCGTCGCCGGGCTCGCGGCGGCGGCCCGTCTGCTGTATTGTCCGGGGTCGCGTATGCGCGCTCCAGGCTTCGCGCTTGCAAGAGCTGGGCTGTGGCTGCGCGCTCGCGTCTCGCATCCGGGCCACCGGCGCTTCGCCGGGCTCGGTCCGGGCGGTTGGGATAGGCTCCTTGTTCGAGTACATCCGGGGCCGCGTGACCAGTCGCGAACCGGCTTCGGTGGTCCTGGAGACCGGGGGGATCGGCTATCGGATCCTCGTGCCTCTTCCCACGAGCCGGGAGCTCGTGGAGGGCCGAGAGACCACGCTTTTCCTTCACGAGCATGGTGCGGAGGATGCGAGGATTCTCTGCGGGTTCGCGACCCGGGAAGACCGCAACCTCTTTCGCACCCTGCTCAGGGTGCGTGGGATCGGGCCGAAAATCGCTCTGTCGATCCTGTCGGCCCTCGGGCGGGAGACATTCCTGCGGGCGCTCGCCCGCGAGGACCTCTCCGCCCTGACCGGCGTCCGCGGCGTCGGAAAGAAGACCGCCGAGCGGATCTTGGTCGAACTCCGCGACCGTTTGCCGGATCTCGAGTCCGCGCCGATGGAGCCTCGGGGCGACGGGATGCCGGAGGATGCGATGGAGGGCGGGCTGAAGGCGCTTCTGGCGCTGGGCGTGGACCGGGACGGCGCGCGGACAGCCTTGGAAGAAGCGCGGCGGGAGATCGGGGAACCCGCTGGGCTCGGCGATCTCGTGCGGGCCGCGCTGCGGAAGATCTGAGAGTCTGTGAAAGAATGTGCTTTGAAGGCGAGCTCGAGCGATTTCGGCCGAGATCGAGGCGCAGACCCGCTTCGCGGGTACCCCCGAGGCGTAGCCTTGCGCTACGCTGCGCCCGAGCAACGAAGAGATCGGCCGAAAGCGCCGCGCGCAGCCCGAATGACATTCTTTCACAGACTCTGAGGGCGCGGCCATGAGAATCGACGTCCTCACCCTCTTCCCCAGGATGTTCGAGGGCGTGCTAGGGGAGAGCATTCTCAAGCGTGCCCAGGAACGAGGGCTCGTTTCGGTCCGGCTCGTGGACATCCGCGACTACAGCGAAGACCGTCACCGGACCGTGGACGACCGCCCCTATGGCGGTGGACCTGGGATG
>JACQVV010000578.1 GCA_016209595.1 Planctomycetota bacterium | reverse complement strand
GCCTCCTTCCCCGCGAGAGGCCGCCGAGATCCTCCTCCCCGTAGCCGAAGCCGTGGCCCACGCGCACGCCCGCGGCGTCATCCACCGGGATCTCAAGCCCGCGAACATCCTCGTGGGAAAGGACGGCCGGCCAAAACTCACGGACTTCGGGCTCGCGCGCCGCGAGGGGGAGTCCATGGTCTCGAGGACCGGCGACGTCATGGGGACGCCCGAATATATGGCTCCCGAGCAGGTCGAGGGAGACCCGTCAAGGATCGGCCCGGCGAGCGACGTCTACGGCCTCGGCGCCATCCTCTACCGATTGCTCGTGAAGCGACCGCCCTTCACGGCCGTGAACACGGTCGCGCTTTTCCGGAAAATCCTCTCCGACGATCCCGTGCCCCCTTCGCAGGCAAACCCACGCGTCGGAAACGAGATCGCCGCGATCGCCATGAAGTGCCTCGAGAAGTCGCCCGCTCGCCGCTACGCGGGAGCTACCGACCTCGCCCGGGATCTCTCGGCGTACCTGCGCGGCGAGCCGATCGCCGCGCGCCCGCCCGGCCTCGCCAGCCGGCTCGCGAGGAGGATTCGCCGCCACCGCTGGCGCGTCGTGACCGCCGGTCTGGCCGCGATCGCGGCTTTCGCGCTCGCGTGGATTTTCGCCGCGCCCGCGACCCTCGAGGTCCGGACGACCCCCCCCGGCGCCGAGGTCCTTCTGGATGGCGAAGAGATCGGGACGAGCCCGGTGTCGGTCACGGTCTGGCCCCCGGGAACGCGCCAGATGGATGTCCGGCATGCCCTCTGCGAACCCGTCAGTCGCTCCGTCAAGCTCGAGGCCGGGAAGCTCCACGAGGAGGTCGTGCCGCTCGTTCCCTACGCGGGAGTGCTCTCCGTCACGAGCGATCCTCCGGATGCGGAGATCTGGCTGGACGGCGAGTTGGCGGGGAAGCACACGCCCGCCGAGCTGCCCCAGGTCTCCGCGGGCGTTCATCTCCTCGCACTACGCCTCGCCGACCACAAAGAGGAAGCCCTCCAGGTCACGATCGCGAATCGCGAAGAAGTGTCCGTCCACCGGGCGCTCACACCGACCTTCGGAACTCTCCAGGTGACCTATCACCCGAGGGGGGCGAAGATCGAGATCCGGCCCGCGGGCGGCGAGACACGCGAAGGGACGAGCCCGGCCGTCTTCGAGAAGCTCCCCCTGGGGCCCTGCGAGATCCGCATCTGGACAACCGGCGAGGAGCCCGACGTCACCGAGACGCGCGATGTCGTTGCCGGAAGTCCGGTCGAGCTCGCCGGCGAGGTCAAGGGGACGCTCACGATCCACGTCCACCCGGGCGGCTCACGGGGCACGCTCGAGCTCGTCGCCGAGGAAGGCGATCCCCAGGTGAAGCGCGAATTCAGCGCACCTCTCGTGGAAGAGGAATTGCCCGTCGGCGAGTACCGACTGCGGCTGACGGGGCCGGGGGACCCCGAGGAAGAGCTCTGGTCCGCGAAAGAAGACACGCTCGCAGTTCGCGCCGAAAGACCCGCGGTCGAGTACTACCGGCTGATCGAGAAGTGGCGGGTTCTCTGGACCTGCGACATGGGGGGCGCGAACTACTCGAGCCCGGCCCTCGGGGACCTCGACGGGGATGGCGTTCCCGATGCGGTAGTGGGGTCTTCGGACAGGAAGATTCACGCCGTGAGCGGCAGAACAGGGCGAGGGCTCTGGGGCTACGAGACGGGGAGCGCGGTCTACGCGAGGCCCGCCCTGGGCGACCTCGACGGGGACGGCGTTCCCGACGCGGTCGTGGGCTCATGCGATAACAAGCTTCATGCCGTCAGTGGCAGGACAGGGCAGAAGATCTGGGCCTACACGACGCTGGGCTGGGTGATCTCGAGCCCCGCCCTCGGTGACCTCGATGGGGACGGCGTTCCCGACGCGGTCGTGGGCTCGAACGACAAGAAGCTCCACGCCGTGAGCGGAAGGACGGGGCAGTGCCTCTGGGCCTACGAGGCGGGAAGCCAAGTCATCTCCAGCCCGGCCCTCGCCGACCTTGACGGCGATGGCGTTTCCGACGCCGTCGTGGGCTCAAGCCCCCACTATCTGCACGCCGTGAGCGGAAGGGGAGGGAAGCGACTCTGGGTGTACCAGGTGCGGGGCGTGGTCGAATCGAGCCCCGCCCTCGCCGACCTCGACGGCGATGGCGTTCCTGACGCGGTCGTGGGCGCGAGCGACAAGAAGCTCCACGCCGTGAGCGGAAGGACGGGGCAGCGCCTCTGGGCCCACGCAACGGACGGAGACGTCAATTCGAGCCCTGCGCTGGCCGACCTCGACGGGGATGGCGTTTCCGACGCGGTAGTGGGTTCGCATGACTACAAGATCTATGCGGTGAATGGGAGGACTGGCGAGCGACTCTGGGCCTATGACACTGGGTCGTCGGTTGAAGGCTACAGTCCCGCTCTGGCGGATCTAGACGGAAACGGGATCTGCGACGTCCTCGTGGGGTCATACAGCCGCAATCTCCACGCGCTCTCCGTGACAACAGGCATCGCTTCGTGGACCTACGCCACCGGTGATCTCCTTCGGTCCCCGGCGGTGGCAGACTTGGACGAGGATCCTTCGCCGGACGTCGCCGTAGCCTCCTTGGATGGGTTCTTGTACGCTGTCTCTGGCACGACCGGAAAGCGCCTGTGGCGCGTTTCGACGTCGGAGACCAGCGTCCGCGGGAGCCCGTCCATCCACCGCTGGAGTCCCACCGGCGACCTGGACGGCGACCATGTCCTGGACGCCGTCGTGAGAACGCCGGACCACAAGGTCCTGGCGGTATCGGGGAGGAGCGGCCTCCTTCTGTGGTGTTATGACTTGGGGAAGTGGGCCGGATCGCACGCGGACCCGGTCGTCGCTGAGCTCGACGGCGACGGAGTAACCGACGTTGTCCTCGGCTGTTTTGATGGCAAGCTTCACGCAGTGTCGGGAAGGACCGGCACGCGCCTCTGGGTTCGCGAGTTTCCGGCGTCACTCGTGGACGAGCCAGGTCTTGGGGACCTCGATGGGGACGGGACGAAAGACGCGGTCATCCCATGCATGAAGACGCTTTACGCGGTGTCGGGAAGCTCCGGAGCGCTGCTCTGGACTCACGACAGACCCGGCGGGGTACACACGCCAGCACTCGCTGACCTCGATGCCGACGGAGTCCCGGACGTGATCGTGTCGTCGTTTCTTGGAGAGATCTATGCTTTCTCGGGCAGCACCTGGCAGATCCTCTGGATCTATCGAACGGGTTCCCGAGCCACCCCGCCCGATGTGCTGGATCTCGACAGGGATGGTTGTCTCGAGGTGGTGGTCGGGACCCAGGACGGAAAGATCCTCGCGCTCTCGGCGAACTCGGGAGAAGTTCTTTGGATCCACGACACAGGAAGCAACGGCTCTCCGTCCCACGCTGGGTTTGGCAACGTCGACAGCGACCCCGTGACGGACGTGCTCTTCGGATTCCCCGATGGCAAGCTGCACGCGGTTTCGGGAAGGACGGGAGAGGCCATCTGGACGATGGACCTGGGCGAGCCCATCGAGGGCCGAGCGGCGGTGGCGGACGTCGATGGCGATGGCCGTCCCGAGATCCTCGTGCCCGCCGGCTCGACGCTCCATTGCCTACGCAATCCGCAGCTCAGCGCCCCCCTCTTCAACCCCGGTCTGGGCATCGAAGGAACCGCCGCCCAGGCGCTCCTCTTCCAGCTCGCGAGGGACCCGGGGGCGGCCGATCGCTTCCTGGATCGTTTCCCGCGCCACGAGGCCGCCGGCCGCGTACACGTCCGTCGCGCGCGCTCAAGGCGCCTGGCAGGCGACGTCGCGGGCGCGAAGACCGACCTCGAGGCCGCCCAGGCCAAAGGACTCCGCTCGGTCGATCTCTATCGCGAGATTCTCATCACGGCGCCCGAGTGGGAGCTTCCGGCCAGCGATCCGCGGCTCGCGATCGCACTCGGGATGGACATGCCAGACGGGGTCCGGGCGACGACCGTGAACATGAAAATCCCCGAACACGACCCCAATACGTCGCCTCTCGACTCCGACGTGCTCGGCGCCGCGGCTTTCCAGGCGTACCGGATGGGGCGCTTCGGAGACGCGATGGGTTGGTTCCGAGCGTATTTTGCGGAGATCCACCGCGAGGCCGAAGCCGAGATCTGGCTCTCGCGCACCCGCTGCCTCGCGGGCTTTGACCCCGAGTTGCCTCCCGCGGATCTCGCGGGGCACATCGCGTCTCACCGGGACTCGCTGGTCGCCATGGATGAATTCGATCGCGAGCGAGTCCGCTCCGCGATCGAGTTCTGGAGCTCCCGGCATCCCGAGTCGCGCGCGCCGGCCCTTCCCTGGTAGCGCGAATCGGGGAAAAGCGTGTGAGAACGGCCCGAGGCCTCCGTCATCCGGATGTAGGGCGTAGCGCTCGAGGGGACGGTTCCCTTCGCCACACCTGGAAGACGAGAGGAGGCAATTCTCGTGAATACGAGAGCCAGGACGGAAGAGATCGCACGGGCGATCCGCGATTCGCATGACGAACAACGGAGAGGGGGCCGCGCGAACAAGGCAGGTTTCGTGCCCCCCTCCTCGGTGGCCGAATTCGGCCTTCCGCGTCCTTCAGGAGGGGGCTGAACGGTTACGGTCTCGCCACCCGCACAGGAGCCCCTGGCGGACCCTCGGCCACGGGCTTCTTGGTCCTGGCCGAGCTCGGTCGGCGCGGGATGAGCGTCGCGTACGAGGCCGGCTATCTCACCCAAGCGAGAAGCGTCTAGGCAACAACCGCATCCGTCGTCGAGGCCGGGCGAGAAGCCCGCGGGCAATGCCGAGAACGGCGCCTGCGGGCTTCGCCTGGTGGCGACGAGGCAGCCGGGAGGCTAGCCCCAATGCCGGGCACTTTGCATCTCCCAGGTCGCGGGACGAATGCTTGCAGCGATAGCTGCTCATCTTGATCTTCACGGCGCGGGGGTATCTTCGCTCGGATCGCCGAGGGGGCAGGACGAAGCGCGCGATGTTGTGCCGTAGCTTCCGCAGGTGGCGCGGGATGGCACCCGGAGAGGCCGACGCGCGCCACATGCACTCGTCGCGGATGAGATGGAGCGCGGTGATGAAGCGGATGCGTGTCGGCTCGACACCCGTCTCATCGGCGACCCGTTCCATCTCGAGTCGGACCAGGTTGTAGGCCAGCAGGATGCCCCAAATCTCCTGCTCGACGCGCTCGGGGCTCTTGCTACGGATAGCCTCTTCGCGGCCGAGCATCTCCGTCTTCATCTCGTCGTAGGCGAGCTCGATCTCCCAGCGCTCGTGGTATAGGGCGATGATCTCCCCGGCGGGCAGGGCCTCTGCATCGAGCAGAGAAGTATGCAGCCACTGAGGCTGGAAGCCGCGGCGCTGGTATCGGATGGCACGGGCCACCCAGGTCTTGGGGAGAGAGGGGTCCTTTTCGCGGGCCTGGGGGGAGACCTTCATCTCGACGAGGTAGTCGCCCTCGCCCCGCTGCTCGAGAACGCGCCACTTCGTGTTCTTCTTGGCGCGGGTGAGCCAGCGGCGCTCCGTTCCCTCGCGGGCCAGCGGCATCAGCGTACCCGCGGCGAGGAAGTTGCGGTCCACGATGCAGAGGGAGTGATCGGGCAGTGCTGGCCAGAGGTCGCGCGCGTACGTGGCCTCGCCTCGATCGTAGGAGCCGAATGAGGCCCGGACGAGCAGGTGGGAGCGTAGAGCGAAGAGCGCCGCGAGCCGGACCTGGGAGTACGCACCGCTGGTTCCCCGACCGCCGCGGGGCGCGCCGAAGTGCCCGCGGTTCTCGGGGGAGTCCGGGACGCACAGGGTGGTTCCGTCGGCGCCGTAGAGGGCGAGCCCCCTCCAGCGATGTCGGTTGGCGCTGGCATGGGACCACTGGGTGGAACAGGTGTCGAAGATCGACTTCAGGGGCTCCGCGCCCAAGCGCGTCCGCGCCTGCGTGACGGCGTTGGACGCGAGGGAGCACCCGCGCTTGCCGGGGAGGACGAGATCGAGGCTCTCGACCACCTCCACGATCGAGCGATCGCGGAACAGGGCCATGGCCAGCACGAGCCAGACCACTTGTTCCGCGGGCAGGCGCCGACGCCGCATGGAGGCGGTCCCCGTGGCCTCCAGGGCCTGCTGGACCCAGGCCGCGGGGATGTTCTTGCGAAAAGCGTCGAAACTCTCGGGCCGGGGCGCCTCCGCCACGCTCGCCAGTGCCTTGCCCAGGCGCATCGGTTGACCACCTCTGGAAGGGATAGGGGTTGACGACCCCATATTCTAGCAGTATTAGTACTGCTAGTCATCGACCGGTGACCCCCTTACCTGGAGACACCCGATGGCCCGATCGGCAGACGCGGACTCGGATCGCTACGAGAAGCTCAAGCGCACGATCGCCGACGTCGGGCTCATCCGGCGAGGCAGCCTCGTGCGCCGCTTCATGCCGTGCGGGAAGGCCGGCTGCCGATGCCAGGCGCGGTCTCCGCAGCTACACGGTCCCTACTACCAGTGGACGCGCAAGGTGAGCGGGAAGACGCTCACCCTGCGCGTCCGCCCCGAGGAGGCGGAACTGCTGGCGGAGTGGATCGAGAACGGCCGGCAACTCGACCGGATCGTCAAAACGATGGAGCGCGTTGCCCGCCGCGTGACCGAGCGCCAACTCCGAGCAGCACGAAATCGGAGGGAAGCGAAGGCGACCAGCGAGGGCGGACGCGCGGGCCGCGCGAGTCGCTCACCCGCTCGTGACAGACGGAGGGCGCGCCCTAACTGACCGGCATTGGGGCTAGAGCGCAAGCTGTGTCCGGTTCCTGGATAAGTTCCTATAGAATGCCCGCCCATGAACGCAGGCAGGAAGGATCGGCCGGAAGAGCTCGGCGCGCTGCGCGAGGTCCCCTACATGGGGGTCATCTTCGTGATAGCCGAGGCGGCGAAGCTCGGTTTCACGAACGGCGACCCCGACTGGTGCAATCTGGGCCAGGGGCAGCCGGAGGTCGGAGAGATGCCGGGGGCCCCCCCGCGCATCGAGTCGGTCACGATCGAACCCGTCGATCACGCCTACGGGCCGCTGGGAGGGACGGACGAGCTCCGCGAGCTCGTCGCGGCCCATTACAATCGCCTCTACCGCCAGGGGAAGAAGCCGTACGCGGCGCGAAACGTCTGCGTGGCGCAGGGGGGGAGGCTCGCCCTCTCCCGCGCGATGGCGTCGCTCGGCTCGGTCTGCATCGGATACCAGCTCCCCGACTACACGGCCTACGAGGACATGCTGGACCTCCACCTCGCGCGCATCACGCCGATCCCACTCCGCGCGGCGGAATCGGACGGCTTCTCTGTCACCGTGGACCGGTTCGAGCGGGCAGTCCGGGAGAGCGGCCTCTCGGCCTTCCTCCTCTCCAACCCCTGCAACCCGACCGGCAAGGTGGTTCAAGGCGAATCCCTCGCCGCCTTCGCGCGGATCGCCCGAGAGCTCCGGGTGACCCTCCTCCTCGACGAGTTCTACAGTCATTTCATCTACACAGAGGACGGCGGTCCCGCCGGCGGCCCGGTGAGCGCCGCCGCCATGGTCGACGACCCCGACCGCGACCCCATCCTTCTCTTCGACGGGCTCACCAAGAGCTTCCGCTACCCTGGATGGCGCGTGGGCTGGACGCTCGGCCCCCCGGCCATGATGGAGACCTTGGCCCGCGCCGCGAGCGCGATCGATGGGGGCCCCTCACGCATCGCCCAGCGAGCCGCGCTCCTTGCACTCGCGCCGGCGCAGGCCAACCAGGAGACGCGGGCCGTCCGCCAGGTCTTTTCCGAAAAGAGGAACTTGCTCGTCCGGCGCCTGAAAGAGATGGGCATTCGCTTCGCCTGCGAGCCGGAAGGGACCTTCTACGGCTGGGGATCGCTCGCGGCCCTCCCGCCGCCCCTCGACGACGCCTTCGCCTTCTTCCGCCGCGCGCTCCAGCTCAAGGTCCTCACCGTTCCGGGCGAGTTCTTCGACGTGAACCCCGGCAAGCGCAGGCGCGGAGAGTCCCCCTACCGGTCCTGGATGCGTTTCTCGTTCGGGCCCCCTCGGGAGAACCTGGCGCTGGGCCTCGATCGCCTCGAGGAGATGATCCGCGCGGCCGGGTAGTGTATTCTCGGGCGCATGTCCTTTCCGACACAACGCCTCCGGCGGCTCCGGAAAACCGACTCGCTCCGGCGGATCGTCCGCGAGACCCGGCTCTCGCGGGACGACCTCGTGGCGCCCCTTTTCGTCTGTCCCGGCGAGGGGGTCGAGCGCGAGGTCCCCTCCATGCCGGGCGTCTTCCAGCGGTCGGTCGACCGCCTGGTGGAAGAGGCGCGCGCGATCGCGGATCTCGGCATCCCCGCCGTCATCCTCTTCGGGCTCCCCGAGAGAAAGGACGCGGAGGGCTCGGCCTCCTGGTCCGCCGGCGGGATCGTCCAGCGAGCTCTTCGCGCGCTTCGCGAGAAGGTCCCGGGGCTCGCCCTCGTCGCCGACGTCTGCTTCTGCGAGTACACGGATCACGGCCACTGCGGGGTCCTCGCGGGAGGGGAGGTGGCGAACGACGCCACGCTCGCCAACCTTGCCCTTCAAGCCGTTTCGTTTGCCGAGGCCGGCGCCGACGTCCTTGCCCCTTCCGGGATGATGGACGGCATGGTGGGGGCCATCCGAGCGGCCCTCGACCGCGCCGGGTGCGAGGACCGCGCGATCCTCTCCTACGCGGCGAAATACGCGAGCGGATTCTACGGCCCGTTCCGCGAGGCGGCAGAATCCGCACCGGCCTTCGGCGACCGCAGGGGCTATCAGATGGATCCCGCCAACGCCCGCGAGGCGCTTCGCGAAGTGCGCCTCGACATCGAGGAAGGGGCGGACATCGTCATGGTGAAGCCCGCGCTTGCCTATCTCGACGTGATCCGGCGCGTCCGCGAGACCTTCGACATCCCCGTCGCCGCGTACAGCGTGAGCGGCGAGTACGCGATGGTGAAGGCGGCGGCGGCGAGAGGGTGGATCGACGGGCCGCGCGTGCGCGACGAGATCCTCCTCTCGATCAAGCGGGCGGGGGCCGACTTCATCCTGACGTACTTCGCACGCGAGGTGGCGCTGTCCATATGACGAGAAACGAGGAGCTCTGGGAAAACGCCCTCCGGGTGATCCCGGGCGGCGTCAACTCGCCGGTGCGGGCCTTCCGGGCGGTCGGCGGGAGCCCTCCCTTTCTCGCCCGCGGCCAGGGCTGCCGCGTCTACGACGCCGACGGAAAGGAGTACGTGGACCATGTCGCGAGCTGGGGGCCGCTCATCGCCGGCCACGCCCACCCGCGAGTGGTGGAGGCGATCGCGAGGGCCGCGGCCGGCGGCACGACCTTCGGCGCCCCGACCGAGGGCGAGGTCTTGCTCGCGAACTCGGTCTCTCGCCTCGTCCCCTCGTGCGAGAAGGTGCGCCTCGTGAGCTCGGGCACCGAGGCGACAATGACGGCGGTCCGGCTCGCCCGCGGCGTTACCGGCCGCGACCGGATCGTGAAGTTCGCAGGCTGCTACCACGGGCACGCCGATTCGTTCCTCATCCGGGCGGGCTCCGGCGCCACGACTCTGGGGATCCCGGACTCGCCCGGCGTCCCCCGCGCTCTTGCCGAACTCACTCTCGTCGCGCGCTACAACGATCTCGCGAGCGTCCGCGCCCTCTTCGGTGCGCACCCGGATGGGATCGCGGCCGTGATCGTGGAGCCGGTCGCGGGCAACATGGGTTGCGTCCTCCCCGCCCCCGGCTTCCTCGCGGGCCTCCGCGAGCTCTCGGACCGCTACGGCGCGCTCCTCGTCTTCGACGAGGTGATCACGGGCTTCCGGCTCGCCCTCGGGGGTGCCCAGGCGGTGTACGCGGTTCGCCCCGATCTGACGACGCTCGGGAAGATCCTGGGAGGCGGCCTGCCGCTCGCGGCCGTGGGCGGGAAGCGGTCCTTGATGGACCAGCTCGCGCCCGAGGGCAAAGTCTATCAGGCCGGGACGCTCTCCGGGAATCCCGTCGCCGTCGCCGCGGCCCTCGCGACGCTCGGCCTCCTGGAGGAGAAGAACCCCTACCGGGACCTAGAGGAACGGACGAAGTCGCTCGCGAAGGGGCTCGAGGACGCCGCGGTCAAGGCAGGCATCCCCGTCATCGTGAACCGCGCCGGCTCGATGTTCACGGTCTTCTTCACGAAGGGGAAGGTCACGGACTACGAGTCGGCGCTACAGTCCGACACGAGAGCCTACGCGCGCTTCTTCCACGCCCTCCTCGCCAACGGCGTCTACTTCCCCCCCGCGCAGTTCGAGGTCGCCTTTGTGGGCATGGCTCACGATGCGGCTGCGATCGACCGCACGCTCGACGCCGCGGCGAAGACCTTCGCGGCGGCGCGGGGATAGCGTCGGGCCGCCGGATTCGTCCCTTGACCGTTCCGAGGTCGCTATCCTACCCTCTCGACATGGAGCGCACCTTCGGGAAGTCGATTCTCGAGATCGTACAGGGGGACATCACGAAGCTCCCCGCCGACGCGATAGCCAACGCCGCCAATTCCCGGCTCGCCGGCGGCGGCGGCGTGGACGGGGCGATCCACCGCGCGGGTGGTTCCGCGATCATGGCCGAGCTCGACGTCATCCGTTCGAGACGACGGGGGTGCGCCCCCGGCTCCGCGGTCGCCACCACTGCTGGGAAGCTCCCCGCGAAGTGGGTTTTCCACGCCGTCGGCCCCGTCTACGAGAGCGGGGAGAAGGGCGAGAGGGACCTTCTCGGTTCAGCCTATCGGGCCTGCCTCGCGCTCGCGGAGGAAAAGCATGTCCGCACCCTCTCGTTTCCGTCGATCTCGACCGGCGTTTACGGCTACCCTGTCCGGGAGGCCTCGGCGATCGCCCTCTCCACGGTGAAGGCCCATCTCGAGGGCGCGACGTGTCTCCAGAAGGTGCTCTTCGTCCTCTTCGATGCGGGGACGCTCGCTGCCTACGAGGACGCCCTGCGCTCCCTGTGAGCTGGGAGCGGCCGGGGCGTTCGTTCGAGAAAGACCGCCGCCCCGGCCCTCGTTTTCTCGATCCGTTCCTACCTTTTCTCCTCGGCTCGCGGCTCGACCTTGTAGAAGACCCCTTCGAACTCGACGACGACCGCGCCGAGGGCGAGGTACTTCGCCATCCCCGGCTTCTCGGCGATGAGGCGGAAGTACGAGTCGTCTCCCACTTTGAGCGCCCGGAGGTCCTTGTGCTTCTCGGGCTCGTAGACGGAGTCGTACCAGACGTCCCCCGAGAGGTAGAAGGTCTTCGCGCCGATGTAGCGCATGACGCTCATCGCGGAGCCCGATCCGCCCGCCGCCGCGAGCTCCCGATCGGCTTGCTCGAAGTAGAAGAAGCCATCGGCTCCGCTCTGGTTCCGGAAGCGGCCGAAACGTTCGGCCTCCTCGACCAGCTTCGGCGACGCGCCGGCGGCGGGGGCCTCGACGCTCCGGCCGGCGCCCAGGTGGGCCTCGGCCTTTTTCCGGACCTCGCCCTCGGCGGCCGCGAGCCCGCCGTTCACGACGTCCTGGACGAGGAGATAGCTCGTGTACGGCGTCACGATCCCGTAGCGCTTCGCGAGCCGCACGACCTCGTCCACGAGCTCGCGGTTCTCCCCGCCCCGCCGAATCGCGTCGAGGAGGTAGCCGACCGCGCGCCCGGCCCAGAGGCGGGGCACGAAGTCGTTCCTGGGCTCGGCGCCGGGGAAGGGGAGCGTGTAGCGGAAGGTCCTCTCCTCGCCGCCGGAGCGCCCGGTCAGGGTGACGACGGCGTTTCCCTGTCCCTCGTAGCGCCCGAAAAGCGTGATGGGGCTTCCGAGGAAGAGGTCGGGGATCGACTTGGGGTAGATCTCGTCGGAATCGACGCCCTCGATCTGGACCTTGACGTCGGTGAGGACCGGCGACGAGAGCTTGGCGAAGAAGGGCCGGACCTTGTCGTCGATCTTCTCGCTCGGGAGCACGTAAGCCGTCTCCCCGCCGTGCCCGCGGGCGAGGTTGTCCAGAAGATACGTGTTGACCTCGTTCCCCACGCCGAAGGCGAAGATCCGGACTTTCTTCGCGTTGGCCGTCTCGATCGCCCTGAGGAGCAGGTCCGGGTCGCGCTCGCCGATCGACGGGCGGCCGTCGGTGAGGAAGAGGAGAAGCCGGAGCCGGTCGCCGTCCTCGCGGAATCGCGAGAGCGCGAGCGTGAGCGCCTCCTGGATCGCGGTGCCGCCGCGGGCCCCGAGCCGGTCCACGTGGCCGAGCGCGCGGGCCTTCGTGTCGGCTGTGACATCGAGGAGCCTCCCCTCGGAGAGGCTCCGCGCCTCGGTGCCGAACGTGATGACGTCGAACCGGTCGCCCTCGCGGAGCCCCTCGATTCCGTGGCGGAGCGCCGCCTTGGCCTGCTCGATCAGGCCTTCTTCGACCATCGAGCCCGAGGTGTCGACGCAAAAGACGACGTCCCGGGCGACGGGGGCGAGCTCCTCGGCCTTCGAGAGAGCCGGAGCCACCCGCAGCATGAAGAAACCGGCTTCGCCGCCCTCGCGGTGGCACCATGCGTTCGCGCCGAGGGGATCCTCGCTCACCGCGAAATAGAAGACGAAGGGGGTCTTGGGGAGATAGCTCTCCTGCGACCACTCGACCTGGACGTCGGCGTCCTCGGCCTCGACGATCTTGATCTCGTGCGTCGGGGAATAGACGTTCGTGACGGGCTCGGCCGAGCGGATCTTGATCCGCACGCTCGCGCTCTGGAGGGCCTGCATCAGAGCCTTCGGGTTCGTGTTGAGCATCTGCATGCGGACGAGCCCGTTCTCGCGCTTGAGGGGCATCGTGTACTGGAGCTGGACCGTCACCTTGCCGTTCGGCGGGACGGTCGGAACCTGCGAGCGGATGAGACCCGACCCGTAGAACTCCAGGAGCGCGGGCGAGCCCCCCTCGCGCAGGATCTCGGCGAAGACCTCCTTCGCCTTCTCCACGTCGAGGATTTCGGCCTTGGTCTCCTTGCCGTCGACGAGGAGCGAGAGGTTGTCCACCTGCGCTCCGGGCTCGACCTCCATGTAGCACTCGCCCCCCACGACCGCCTGCGGATTGGGGTTGTAGAAGACGCAGTGGTACTTCTTCACGGCCACGAGGTCGGTGATTTCGACCTCGATGTGGTCGGCCCACACCTGGACGGGGAGCGGCGATTGCATGAAGCAGGCGCCGGCCTGGGGCAGGACCGCGGCCGTCAGAGCCAGCGCGGCCGCAATGGGTAGGAAGTTTCGCGACAGGCTCATCATGCCAGACTCCTCGTTCTGGGGTTCTCGGACCTTGTTCTGCGTAATAGACGCTCGAGCGACGCCCGAGTTTCGCGCGGTTCCAGGAAAACCTACGCGTCCCCGTGAGCGCGCCGGCGAACCTCGCCCCAGGCCTCGTGGAGGATCCGGAGATCGTTACCGACCTCGAGGATCCCGGCGCGGGTCGGGTTCGCGCACTCGCCGGCGAGGATCGACTGGAGGTGCTCGTAGATGTCCGCGAGCGCCGCGGAGAGCTCCGGGGCCCGCTCGAAGTCGAGGAAGAGATCGAGCTCCGCGAGGATCTGGATCGCTTTTGAGATGTGCGGCCCCGGGTCCTCCCGGACTCGAAGGGACTCCAGGGCCCGGTCGAGGAGCGCAATCGCCGACTCGTAGAGCGAAAGCACGAGCCGGACGGGCTCCGCCGTGAGCACCATCGTGCGGAGGTAGAGGTCGGCGATCCGGCGGGGGTCCGGGCGGGCGGGATCTCGCTCCGGCTCCTCCGCCGGATCCACGATTCTACGCCCCGCGCAAAAGGGAGAGGACAAGCCCGCGTGGCAGGTTCGCCTGCGCGCGGCTCGCGCCCCCAGGGTCGGCGAGGATTCGCGTCCGGACCTCTTCCACGCGACTCCGGAGCTCCAGGGGCGAGGGCCTGCCGTTCGGGATGCCGCGGAGCCGCCGCCTTTCGGCCGCGAGGTCGGAGACGCTCGCGAGGACCGCCTCCCTCATCCGGTCGAGCCTGCCGAGAGACCGCCCGGCACGCCCGCGGAACTGGGCGAGCTCCTCGGCGAGCGTCCTCGCGCCCTTCGGGGTCGTGAGGTCGATCTCGCGCGGCGGTTCCTCCAGCCCCCCCGGCCCGGGGATGGGAGGGGTCGCGGCGAGGAGCTCTCTCGCCTGGTCCGCGAGCTCGGCACGCTCGGCGTCGGGGATCTCGCCCGAGGCACGCTCGGCGAGCGAAAGCGCCCGCGCTGCCCTCTTGTCCGCGTCCTCGAGGACGCGTCGAAAGTCATGGATCCGGGTCAGATGGTGCGCTGCGATGCGGCTTCGCGTTTCCGCGCGCCGTACCTCGGCGATCCGCGCCCGGAGCTCCGCCTCGCGCTCGAACTCGACGTCCACCGGAACGCTCGACGTCTGGGCGTCACCGGCGGTGCGAGGCGCGGACCCTCCGGGGGAGGGCCGGCGCAGCGACCGGCCTCTCTCGAGCTGGATTGCCGTACCTAGGGCTTCCAGGCTCATGGTTCCCCTCTCTTGAACCTTCCCTGGTTCGCCTGGCCTTCGGTCCGGTTCCCCTCAAGAGCCGAGCCAGCCAGGCCGGGATGCACTCCTTTGTCAAGAGGAGTCTAGAACCAGGGATTCTTCCCTGTCAAGCCCCTCGTGCTGCTTTTTCTATCCTCTTCACCGTGGCGAGGAGCCCGTCCAGCCGCTCGACCGGGAGCATGTTGGGGCCGTCGGAGGGCGAGTGGTCCGGGTC
>JACQVV010000024.1 GCA_016209595.1 Planctomycetota bacterium | reverse complement strand
GCCGCCGCTCCGACCCCATCGAGTTCTGGGAGTACGAGGGCCCCTGGCACCTGTTCGACCCGGCCGAGGTGAACGCCGTCGTCCCTCTCCCGTCCCGCGCCCTGGCGACGAAGCAGGCCGGAATCGCCCAGCACGTCTCGCAAATGGAACGACGCCGCTACGACCTCGCCGGGGTCGCCCTCGCGCGCTACCGCGCGGTCACCCTCCCGGAGGTCCGGCTCGCCGGCTTCGGCAGAAGCGAGATCGACCTCGGCGAGGCCGTCGAGGCGTTCCGGCGCGTCGTTCTCTCGCCGTTTCGCACCGGAAGAGCTCGCCCTTGAGGCCAGCCCTGTTCCTCTTCTTCATTCTCTGCGCCGCGCCGCTCTCCCCGGCGAGACGCCGCCCGCCGCGGGTGCGCCTAGCCGCCGCAGGATGAGAAAGTTCTGTTCGCCGCCGCAATCGCGAGGCAAACCTACCGTAGAATGGTGACATGCCAAAGGTTCTGGGTGTCGATCTTCCGGGAGATCGTCCGGCCTGGATCGCGCTCACCGCGATCTACGGGATCGGAAAGGTGCGTTCGCGAGAGGTCTTCGAAAGGTCGGGCGTCTCGCCGGTCAAGCGGGCCCGCGAGCTGACGACGACCGAGCTCCGTCGGCTCGAGATCGCGATTCGCTCGACGTACAGGGTCGAGGGGGAACTCAAGCGCGAGCTCCGCGGCCGCATCAAGCACGAGAAGGACGTGGGATCCTACCGTGGACTCCGCCATCGCCGCGGCCTGCCGGTGCGCGGCCAACGAACACGGTCGAACGCGCGGACGCGAAAAGGCCCCAGGGTGACGGTTTGCCCGAAGCCACGATTGATCTGACGTAGCGGACCCGGCCGAGCTTCTACGTGGAGGCCCGCCTGGCGGCGGGGAAGTGTCACTCCCTCGCAGATCGCGGTTCTACTCGCTGGAGCGGCAGACCGTGGAGGACGCCGAGCGCGCACGCGGCCGCGATCGCGAGCGCCGGGGGGAACGACGCGGCGGGGTCGAGCCGGAGCGCGCATGCGCGACCCCGGACATGGACGACGACCCGGCGGAGTTTCCCTCCCCAGTCGGCTTCGAACGATCCGATCTCCTCCCCCGCGGTGGAGCGAAGCGGCATCTCGTTCTTCTCCGGCCTCGCCGTCCCGGCCAGGCAAGCCCGGTAGGGGTCGAGGACCCGAACGCTCTCTCCGTCGCGCCGCGGCGCGATCCAGCCGATCGACCGCCCGAGGAAGTAGGCTCCCCAGGCCGCCCGCTTCCGGCTCCACTCGATCATGAGAAGCGGCGCATCCGGGCTCCCGATCCACACCGACCGTCTCTGCCGGAAGCGCGCCGCGGCCAGGATCCCGAGCGCCCCGACCGTGGCGGCGGAGGACAGGAGGGGCCACGGGATCCCCCGCATCCCGACGTCGATCCAGAGGACCGCGAGCAGGAGGAGCGTCGCGGCGAGGAGCGCCCTGCCCGACCACGAGAGCGCGCGGCTCACCCGATCGCGGGGAGCGTCGCGCTGGATCCAGGCGATCGCCTGCCCGCGCTTTCCCAGAAGGACCGAGTCCTCGATCGCGTAGGGGCCGGATCCCGCGAGGATCTTCGGGTCCGGCGCCCCCTCGCCGGCCGCCAGGAACCAGATGAGGGAGACCCGCTCCGCCCCTTCGACGCGAAGCCGCCTGGGCGCGAGAACGCCGGGCCCCCGCCTCGGAGGCGGCGGCGCACGAACTTCCAGCCACGCTCCGGCGTCGAGGCACGTCGGGCAGGCCCGGATCTCGATCTCGAGTCGCGCGCCGCCCTTTGCCCTCTCCAGGAGTTCCAGGAACCCTTGCACGTCCCCCGCGTCGAGTGAGGCCATCGCCGCCGCCCGGTCGCGGACCGGGACGCTCGCGGGCGGACATCGCGGGATGCGGCGCCCGCACTCCTCGCAAGTCCGGCGCCAGCGCGAGAAGAGCGCGCGGAAGATGCCGGAGCGCGTATGCGCGGCCCCGGGCGAGGAACGCTGCCTGTCCATGGCTAGAGGATTCTCGCCAGACGTGGCCGCGGGGAAAAGACAATCCAGCGGCGCTGCTGACGTGACCCGCGCGGCTGGCCGGCGATATCGCGTTGGGATAGAGTTTCGGGCGCCATGGCGAGTTCAAGACGAGCGTAGAGCGCGGGTTCCGCCGAGGACGACCGTGAAACGATCGACCCTCATCCGCCAGGGCGTCGCGGGCCTCTCGGTCCTCTCCCTCCTCAACGTCCTCCAGCTCGCGGTCGGACTCGCCACGAACATCGTCCTCGCGCGAGTTCTTCTCAAAGAGGACTTCGGCGCCTTCGCGGGCCTCATGGTCTTTCTCGGGCTCGTCGGGACGGTGCGGGTCCTCTTCGGAAGCGAACTCGTGATCCAGAAGGTTGAGGGCTTCGACCGGGCCTACGACGTCTTCTTCACGATCGACCTCGTCTTCGGCGCGCTCCTTGCCGGAACGGTCCTTCTCGCCGCGGGGCCTGTGGCCCGCGCCCTCGGACACCCGGACCTCGCCCCCTACCTCCGCGCCTTCTCCGCCACGCTCGTCCTCGTCCCTTGCGCCACGACGAAGCTCCTCCTCGACCGGGACGTCCGTTTCGCCCGCTCTTCTCTGCCGGCCTTCGCCGGCCTCGTCGTCGGCCCGGCGGTCAAGATCTCTCTCGCCCTTTCGGGATTCGGGCTCTGGAGTCTCGTCGTGGGCGAGCTCGCTCGACAGGCGGTCGAGACGATCCTTCTTGCCGCCCTGGCGCCCCGCCTGCCCCGCCTCGCCTGGGACCGCGCCGTGGCCCGCGAGATCCTCGGCTTTTCCGGACCGATCTTTTTGTCCAGCCTCATCGTCTACTACTACGGGCAGGTGGATCGGATCCTCGTAGAACGTTTCCTCGGTCTGGACGCGCTCGGGCTCTATTACATGGCGTTCCGCCTGCCGGAGTACCTGCTCCTCCTGCGGGGGAACGCGACGCCCGTGGTCTTTTCGGTCCTCGCCCGGAGCGATCCCGTGGAGCGCACCCGACACTTCGAGGCCATCACCCGTTACACCACGCACCTGGTTTTCTGGGTTGCCATCCCGCTCTTCATGTGGGCGAGGGAGATCCTCGTTTTCCTCTTCGGGCCGGAGTGGGAGCCGGCTGCCCCGGCAATGCGTGTCCTGCTCGCGGCCACGGCGCTCCGGATCGTCCTGGGGTATTTCGCGGACCTCTTCAAGGTTCTCGGAAGGACGCGGGTCTTCCCGGTTCTTTCCGCCGTGAACGCCGTCTCGATCACCATTCTCTTGCTCCTCCTCGCGCCCCGCCACGGCATCGCGGGGGCGGCCTTCGCGCTCCTCGGGATGGTCGCGGTCACGAGCCCGGCGGTCCTGGTGCTCCTCGTCCGCCACGCCGGGTTCTCGCCCGCCGCCGCGTACCTCCGGCCGGCCGCCGCGGGCGCCGCCGGCCTCGGGATCGCCTGGGGGCTCTTCCGCCTCGCGGGTACCGGCCCCTGGGGAACGGCGCTCGGCGCCGGCGGGACGCTCCTCCTGTACCCACTCCTGGTCCTTGCGGCCGATCGCGTGGTCCTCCGGGAGATCACGGACCTCATCCGGACGCTCGCGCGGGGTCCCGAGGTCGTCCAGGATGCCGTTCACCCGACCGGCCCTCCCTAGCAGCCCATGAGTTCCCCGATCGTCCGGCCCGACATCTCGGTCGTCATCCTCGCGAAGAACGAGGAGGCCAAGATCGGCCGGTGCCTCGAGCGCCTCGCCTCGCAGCGGGCCCCCTACCGGCTGGAGACGCTTCTCATCGACTCGGGCTCGACCGATCGGACGATCGCGATCGCCCGCGAGCGAGGGGCCACGGTCGTCGAGATACCGCCGGCCTCCTTCAACTACGGCACGACGAGGAACGAAGCGCTCCGGTGGGTCCACGGCGAACGGGTGCTCTTCCTCACGGCCCACGCCTACGCCGCCGACAACACCTGGCTCGCCGAGCTCGGCCGGCCACTCGACCTTGACCCGAAAACCGCCGCAGCCTTCAGCCGGGAGATCCCGGATGACGCCTGCCCGGATCTCGAAAGAAGGGCCCTCGAACCGATCTTCCCGGAGGGGGCATACCTCCAGGATCTCGCCGGCCGGAGCCTGGAGGAGTTCCTCGCCGAACGCCGCTGGGTCACCTTCTCGAACGTCTCCAGCATCGTCCGAACCGAGGTCCTCGCCGCCATCCCCTTCCGGGCCCTCCCGGGGGCGGAGGACCAGGAATGGGCCGTGCGGGTCCTCGCCGCGGGGCACCGGATCGCCTACGCCGCCGCGAGCCGGATCGTCCACTACAACGACGACCCGCTCCCCGCCATGATCCGTCGAACTTATCGCAACTGGCGGGTCTATGCCCCCCTCTACCACCGCCGGCTTGGCCTCGGCGATCTCGCGCGCTCGATCCCCTCCTCGATCGCGGGCGAATTCGCCTTCGCGCGCCGGCGCGCGCGCCGGCCGGTTCCCCACTTCCTTCGCTCCTGCGTCTGGTGGCCCGCCTTCTGGGTCGCGGCGTACGCGGGCTCGAGGAACCCGGCGTGGACTTGAAGGCTCCCGGCGCCGTCGGGGCCGCGATCGGGAGGCCCGCGCCGTGAAACCCGGGCATCCCGTCGTTCTCGTGATCCTCGACGCCTTCCGCGCCGACTACCTCGACCCCCAGGACACGCCGGAGCTCTTCCGCCTCGCGGCCGAGGGGACCCACGTACGAGCGCTCGCGACCTCGCCGGGATTCACGCAGAAGACCGCGATCTTCACGGGCGCGCCGCCGTCGGAGACCGAGTGCTTCCTCATGTTCCATCACGACCCCGAGGACGCGGTCTTTCGCGACCTCGGCTGGCGCGCGCCCCTCTGGGAGGGAGCCGAGGGGCTGCTTCGCGGCCTCGCGCGGCGGCTCGACAGACTCCCCGGGAGGCTCTCCCGGGCGGGAGCGATCCGCGCCCGAGCGGCCGTCGCCGCGACCCTCGCGCGCTACGTCCGCCCGGGGGTCACGCTCGCCACCCCCGGGAACATCCCGCGCCGGCTCCTCGGGAGGTTCTCGACGTCAGAGGATAAAAGGGGCTCGACCCCCGACCCCGGCTCCCTCCCGGTCGATTCGCTCTTCGACCGGCTCCGGGCCGCTGGGTTCTCCTACGAGTATCACGCGCACCCGGTGGCGTGCGGGCCGAATGAGGTCGTCCTCGCGGCCGCGCGCCGCGCCCTCGCGGCCCCGCCCGCCGAGTTCTACGTCTTCCACTTCAACCAGACCGACAACGAGATCCACTTCACCGGGACGTCGCGCGAAACCCGCCGCGCGGTCCTCGCCTCGGTCGATCGCGGCGCGGCGGAGCTCATCCAGCTCTTCCGCGCCCGCGTCCCCGACGCCACGTTTCTCTTCCTGGGCGACCACGGGATGACGGACGTCAAGGTCAGGATCGATCTCATGCGGCCGCTCCTGGGCCGGCTGGCCCGGGCCGGCCTCGCGGCCGGCCGGGAGATTCTCTACTTCCTCGACTCGACGCTCGCCCGCTTCTGGTTCCGGAACGAGCGGGCTCGCGCTCTCGTCCTCGAGTTTCTGAACGAGCCTCCGGCCGCGGGACACGGACGAATCCTCTCGGCCGAGGATCTCGCGGCGGCCGGGGCCCCTCTCGACCCCCGCCATGGGGAGCTCATCTGGGCCGCCGACCTCGGCGTCCTCATCTCCCCTTGCTTCTTCCACGTGGAGGAGACGACCGCGGGCGGGCTGCTCCGCCGGCCGATCGCCATGCACGGCTACTTCTCGGACGATCCGACGACCCGGGGGATGGCCATCGTCCACGGCCCCGGCGTGCCACGCCGCAGGGTCGAATCCGCGACGATCTACGACGCCGCCCCGACGCTCGCTCGCCTCCTGGGCGTCGAGTCTCCGGCGAGGAGCCGCGGGCGAAGCTGGGTGGACGGGCCATGAGGCCTGCCACGCACGGATGGACTCTGGCGATCGTGACCCTGTTCTGTGGGTGCGGCTCTCCCCAGGAGAGCAACAGGGACGAGTCGATGGCCGAGGTGCCGGCCCGCCAGGGACCGGCAGCGAAGACGGCCACCGTTTCCGTTGGGGATGAGTACGACCTCTCGGCGATTCTTGTGCCCGGGCAGGTGACCCTCGTGGAATTCGGGGCGTCCTGGTGAGGTCAGTGTCGCGCGCTGGAGGGTCAGTTGACCCCCTGGGTGGAGAAGACGGAGGGGGTCGTCCTTCGCCGGATCGACCTCGTGCGGCATGGCTCGGCCGCCTCCGAACAGGCCGAGAGGGAATTCGCGCTCTCCGTCATTCCAACCACGCGGGTCTACGACGGTCAGGGCCGCTTCCTGGGCGACGTCCTGGGCCCCGACTTCCCCGCGATCCAGGCCTTGGCCCGCCGGGATCTGCCGTGAGGTTTTTTCACGGTCACGGTCACGGTCACGGTCCACGGTCACGGTCCACGGTCACGGTCACGAGACGCCCGGCGATTTCCGCCGCGCGACGAGGAGGTTGTTCATCGTGTCCCAGCGGTCGAGGTTCGCGTTCGCGGGGCGGACCACCCGGTCGAGGAAGTGGCACGCGATCTCGATAAGGACCGAGAACCAACGCATCGGACCCTGCCGGCCGAAGACGTTGTAGTCGAGGAAGTTCACGATCGCCTGGCCGGCGAGCGCGATCGGCCCCCCCTGCCAGCGTTCAAGGACGACCTCGAAGCCCGCCCGCTCCGCGAGGTGGCGGAGCCCGTAGCGGGTGAAGCGGTAGTAGTCGTTCGGCGCCCCGTGGACGAACCAGGACTGCGGGGCAGAGAGGATGAGGACCGCACCTTCCGCGGCCACGCGGTCGATCTCCCGGAAGATCTCCCAGAAATCGGGCACGTGCTCGATGACCTGAGTGCACAAGATCGTGTCGAACGAGCGGTCGAGAAAGGGAAGGGCCCGACCGTCCGCGTGGACGAGGTGGGTCCTGGGAAGCGAGCGGTTCTGGAGCTTCGAGAGGTGCGGGCTCCCGAGCCAGGGATCAACCCCCACGTAGATACCAATCGCATCCTTAAAAATCGGTCGGGATGCGAGGTTGCCGCTCCCCAGGTCGAGGAACCTCCCTCGGGCATGCCCCGCGACGCGGCGGATGTCGAGTTCGAGCGGCCTCGACAGGAGAAGCCACCAGTTCTCGCGCGCGATCCGGAGTTTCGCCAGAAGGCCCACCGCGCGATTCTGGGGCGAGTCCTACCGGGTGATCTCTATCTCGACTTCGTCCCGGTCCACGAGATCGACCGTTCCGGAGTCCCTGACCGAAAGGACGAGCCGGCCGGTTCCCGCCGGGACATCCCGGGGGAGCGGGACCAGAATCTCGAGCGGTTTCCCTTGCGGGTCGGGGAACGGCTGGGACGCGCGGGTGGCGAGATCGTAGCGGTTGCCCCACATCTCCAGCGAGAAGTGGAGGTCGAGCGGCCTCCTCGCGCCGAGGTTCTCGACGGCCACCGTACAGGGAATCGTTCCGCGGCGCCGGACGGAGGCGCTCGTGACAGCGAGATCGGCCGTGGGCACGTAGTAGCCGAAGTCGTAGAAATGATAAGGCTCGTCCGCGGCCGCGTAGGTCTTGCCGTCCTCGATCCTGGCGTTCGCGACCCAGAGCTCAAGGTCGGAGTTGTTCATCACCACGCACTGGAGCGAGCTCGCGGGAATCGCCACTTCGCGCGAGATCTGGCGCATCTCTTCCATCCCGATCGGGACGCCGGCCCGTTCGTACGCGAGCACCCGATCGGCCTGCCCCTTGTACCGGCTCTTGTAGGCGCCCGCGGTCCTCGGGTCGCCGGTCGGGCCGTTCGAGAAGAGGTTTCTCGCCCGGATGCGCGGGTCGAGCGCGCAGTCCCCGCGGAACACGGCATGGGGGAGGGAGACGTTGTAATTCTCGCCGTTCCAGAGGGCCTGGTCCTCGCGCCGATCGCTATCCGTGAACTCCGCGAAGAGGGTGGCCGTGACCTCGATCGAGACTCCGGCGGGCCGTCCCCCTCGCCCGTCCCCGCGATCGGAGAAGACGAAGTTGCAGCCATAGGTCCGGTGGGGTTCGTCTCGAAACAGCCGGACGGCGTCCTCGACGCCCGTCCCTTCCTGCATGATCTGGCGCGTGATGAGCCCCCAGGGCTTGCCGAAGCCCTCGTCCGTCGATTTCGCCCAGACCTGGGAGATCGCGAGGCCGTGGGCGTTCTGCGCGGTGATCGCGCCGAGAAGCCCCACCCATCCCGCGTTCGCGTAGGGGACCTTGCCCTCCGGCTTGTGGATCGCCACGATCGCGTGGTTCTCCAGCCCCGAGCCGACGAAGAGATCCACGTTCCGGGTCTGGAAGAGCTTCCCGCCCACGGTGCGCGGTCCCCACACGGCGAGACCGGTGCAGTTGATCCGGGCGAGGTCGAGCGTCGCCCCCAGGTCGATGAGCGAGTTGAGGAAGATGAGGTCCTCCTCCGAGAGGAGCGAGAGGAAGTTCTTCTCGTGGGCGCCATCGACGATCCCGCGGATCTCCTCCAGCACGTCGGCGGGGAAGTAGGGGCGGAAGATGATCGCCGCGAAGAGCTTCACGAGCCCCGTCGCGAAGGCGGGGATCCGGCTTCCTTGCGCGAAAGCCTCCAGCGTCTCGACGACGCTCGCGAGGTCCTTCTCCAGCAAATAGCCGTACTGGAAGCCCATCTCGTACGGCGTCCCCTTCACGTGGACGATCTTCCTGCCGTCCTCGATTTCAAGGAACCCCGCGCCCCAGGTCTCCACGACGACGGCCTTCTTCCGCGAGACCGGCGCCGGCGCCGGGGGGTCGTTCGGCCGGCACGCCGGAACCGAGAGGAGGAGGACGAGGAGGAAAGCCATCCGTCGCATGGGGCGCCTCGGAGTCGAAAGTGACCAGGAAAAGGGCGAGGAGGTTACCAGACGGATAGGGAGCGCGTCAATCCTGGACTCGCCCGTCTCGGCTAGAATGCCGCGCTGGCCCCGTTCCTGGAGAGTTCCCCGTCGGGCAAAAGCCCTGGAGGTGGTCCGTGATCTCTCTTCGCCCCACTCGCCCCGTCCCGGCGATTCTCGCCTCTCTTCTCCTCCTCCTCGCCCTCACCGCCCGAGCGGACGATGCCGACGAGGCCCAGGCGATCTCCGACCTCTCGTCGGCGGACTACGACAAGAGAATCGACGCGGCACGGACGCTCGGGAACGCGACGGCGTCGAAGGCTGCCATGGCGGCGCTGGCGCGCCATCTCGACGACCCGGATTGGGGAGTCCAGATCGCGGTCTCGGACGCCTTGGCAAAGATCGGCGACCCCGAGCCGACCGCGCTCCTCGCGGAGAAGGCGGTCGCCGGAGATGTCGCCCCGGTCCGGGAGGCCGCCCTCCGCGCGGTCCTCGCGCTCGACAAGAACGTCGCCCTGGCAAGCCTCACCAAGGCCGCGAAATCCGGCAAGAGCCCCGCGGAAAAGCTCCGCGCCGTCCGCGCTCTCGCGGCCTTCCAGGACGAGCGCCTCGCGGGCGACCTTTCCTCGCTCGCCCAGGACCGCGATCCCTACGTCCGCTTCGAGGCTCTTCGGGCCCTCGGCGCCGTGGCGGGACCCGAGCGAGGCGAGGTCTTCGCGAAGGCGCTCCAGGCGAGAGGCTTCGTCAACCAGTACGGCGCCGCCCTCGGCCTCGCGGCCTGGATCTCCAAGGACTCCCAGGGAAGGAAGCGCGCGCTTCCCCTCCTCACCGGCTGGCTCGCCGCCAACCGCCCCGACTACGCCCTGCGCCGCGCCAGGGAGCTTTTCGGTTCGCTCGACGCCCGGCTCCTCTCGGAATCGTTCAAGGCCGATGGAGGGAAGTCCGGCGCGGCCGGCAAGGCCTTCCTCGCCCGGCTCGCCGCGGAGCTCGGTCTAGCGGACTACGGCGACGAAGTCCTCCTTCTCCTCCGGGACCGCGACGAGAACGTCCGCGCGGCGGCCGTCGCCGCGCTCGGCAACCTCGGCGGGGCGAAGGACGCCCTCGACCGCGTGCGCGAGGCCCTGAAGGATCCGAGCGTCCTCGTCCAGACCGCCGCGTACGGCTCCCTGCGGCGGCTCCCCGGCGGGAAGCTCGATCCCGCGACGCTCGCGAGCTACCCGCCCGATGTCCGTCTCATGGCAGCCTCCGAGATCGGGCGAGGGACGACCGGCACCGACGCCGAACTCGCCGCGCTCTCCGGCCTCCTCGCCGACACCGACTGGCGCGTCGCCGCCGCCTCCGCCGCCGCCCTCGGGCGGATCTTCCGGGCGAAAGCCGTGGAACCCCTGGCGCGCCTCGGCGGCCACGCCGACTGGAAGGTCCGCGCCGCGGCGGCCGCCGGGCTGGGCTACGTCCTCTCCCGGCAGGCGATCCCCCCGCTCATCGCGCTCGTTGCGGATAAGCACGCGATCGTCCAGGGCGCCGGGTACAAGGCGCTCCAGTACGTGACCCGCCAGGATTTCGGCACCGACGCCCAGGCCTGGGGCGGCTGGTGGTCCGCGAACGAATCGAAGTTCACGCCCTACAACCCCGCCGAGACGATCCGGAGCCTCGCCTCGGGGGGCTACGCGACCGACGAGACCGTCGCAAAGCTCTTCGAAAACATGGAGATCGTGGTCGTCCGCGGGAACTGGGACCACGTCGAACAGGTTCTCGACGACCTCAAACTCCGCCACGTCGTGGTCGCGCCGGGCGAGCTCGCCAAGGCCAATCTCAACCCCCGGCAGGTCGTGCTCGTGAACTGCGGCGCCCCCGTGGACGAGAAGATCGCCGAGATGCTCCGGTGGTTCGTCCTCACTGGCGGCTATCTCATGTCCACGGACTGGGCGATCCAGGACACCATTCAGCGCACCTTCCCCGGGATGGCCAAGGCGTACAACAAGGGAGCGACCGCGGACGACGTCGTCGCGATCGAGCCCTCCTCGCGCGACCCCTTGCTCGCCGGCGTCTTCGCCCCTCACGCCCAGGTCAAGGTGTGGCTCGAGATCCAGTCCTTCGGGATCGAGATCGAGAACCCCTACGCGACCCAGGTTCTCGTGGACAGCATGGAGCTCAAACAGAAATACGGCCTCGACACCATCTACTTCTCGATCGAACACGGCCTCGGGAAGGCCTTCCATTCCATGAGCCACTTCTTCCTCCAGAAGGAGCACCTCCAGTCCGTCCGCTCCGAACAGGAGCTCAAGGTCTTCGCCGTGGACCACCTCGGCCTCTCCGTGGACCAGGTGCGCCGGATGGCCGCGGCGGGCGAGTTCGGCCCCTCCGCGAAGGAGCCCCTCTCGCGCCACTGCCCCGTCTTCCGGACCATCATCAACTTCGTGGACGAGCGCCTCCGGCGGGAGATCGGAAACAACCAGTAGGGGGCTGTCTCGCACGGTCACGCTCACGCTCACGCTCACGGTCACGGTCACGGTCACGCTCACGCTCACGGAACGCGGCGCCGCTCCCGCGGCCGGAATAGAAGGAGCGCGTCACCCGCCGGATCTTCACGGTACCAGCCACCCGGACACTTTCGTCGTCCGCCCCGGGCGCGGCGTCGTTCGCGGCCCGTGCATGGTCCTTGGCCGCCAGCGCGGGGTCACCCACCGCCGGCCGAGGCTCATTCGCCGCCGGCCGAGCCTCGTTCGCCGCCGGCCGAGGCTCGTTCGCCGCCAGCGCGGGGTCATTCGCCGCCGGCCGAGCCTCGTTCGCCGCCAGCGCAGGGCCATTCGCCGTCGGTGCAGGGTCGTTCGCCGCCAGTGCAGGGTCATTCGCCGCCGGTGCAGGCTCGTTCGCCGCCGGTGCAGGCTCGTTCGCATCTCACGGCGGGACAACCCGGAACGGATCGGGTCCTACCCACCAAGTGTTCTCTTGCCCGCCAACGACGCGATCGAGCCGACGGCAATCAAGTATCCAATGTCGAAGCCGAGTGACCCCTGTGCCGGCTAACAACCCGGTGAAATTGACTGAAGTTCCTGCCACGCGACAATGGGAGGGAATCACACGCCCCTGCCCGAAAGAGCCGCCTACCAGATCGAGATCCCGCGGGTCGAGGGCTACCGGCAGGCCATCCGGAACCGAGTCGCGATCGACTGGGGTCCGTGCCGTCTCTGCGGCTCGATCCCGGGCGGATTCCGACCGAGGTTCAGATGAAGGCGGGGCTGCCGAACAATCTGGGATGGCCTTCTCTCATGGGCCCCGGGGCGCTCGTCGATGCGAACCTCAATCCCTTCCGGAAGGCGCGCCGGCTTCAAGAGCTCGTTTTCGAGCTGGCGCGGGACCTGACGCGCGACTACCCCTCGCAGCCCGGCTGCGAGGTGCCTGCCCATGTCCTTTTCCCCCAGCTCGGCCGGATCGTCGAGCGATACCTCCGCGAACGGGTCCATCCAATTCCTCCGGCTGCCCTGATCGACGTCTTCCTGCCTCCCTACTACGGTTGGGTCATCGAGCGCCTCGCCGGGGCGATCCGCCCCGATCCGAGCGAAGGGGAGGCCCCGGAGGTCCCGCGCTACGAGTCGAGCCGCGGTCCCATCTCGACGGCCGACGTCGACTTCTGGTCCTCCCGGGACGTGCGCGAGGTCGTGCGGAGCCACGTCAACCTCGTCGTGGCGGACACCAAACGCTGGGAGCAGTCCGCGGCGTACGCGATCGATACCCACCCGCGAGTCGCGGCGTTCGTGAAGAACGCCGGGCTCGGTCTTGCGATCCCCTACCTCGAGAACGGCGAGGCTCACGACTACGTGCCCGACTTCGTGATCCGCCTCGCGGGGGAACCCCCGGCCCACCTGATCCTGGAAACGAAGGGCTTCGACCCTCTCGCCGACGTCAAGGCCGAAGCGGCCGCCCGCTGGGTCAAGGCGGTGAACGCCGACCGCCGCCATGGACGGTGGGAGTACGCCGTCGCGAGGAAGCCCGAAGAGGTCGCGCTCCGGATCGCGAGTGCCTGTCGCGGATCGTAGCCCTCAGGCGTTCTCGGAGCGGTAGACGAACTCACGGGCCCTCCTGCCGGGCGCGTTCGACCAGGCGCTTGAGCCGCCCGTCGTCCGGATCCAGCGCGAGCGCCCTCTCGAAGCAATGCCGCGCGGCGGCGCGCCGGCCGAGCCCGAACAACGCTTCTCCCTTGACCCGGAGCGCGCGGCTTGTCGGGCGCATGACGATGGAATTCGATGCCTCGCCCCGCGCGCGCCGCTCGCCCGGGATCCTCCGCCCCTGGCGCAACACCTCGTCGCACTCGCGGATCGCGGAGAGGAACGCCTCGCGTGCGCCCTTGCTGCCAGTTCCAAAGAGCTCGCCCTCGAGCCGGCGCGCGTCGGCCAGCCCGGCGCGCGCATCCCGGTCCCGTTCAGACCGGGCCAGGCACCCCTGATACTGCAGGGTGGCGCGATCCAGAGCGCCGTGCGGGTCCGCCCCGCGGCCCGCCTCGAACTCGGTCCTGGCGAGCCAGGCGTCGCCAAGTCCGCTCCACGCCGATTCCTCGCTCGTCAACTGTTCCAGGACCTGGACCCACTCGCGTTCTTCTTCGCGTGGGTCTTCGCCGCGAGACTCTTTCCACCGGGCGAGCTCCCCGACCGCGTTCGCGAGGTCGATGCGCCACCACCGAACGATGCCGGGCAGCGCCAGCCGACGGCGCTGAAGGTCGATGGCGGCCGAGAAAGCCGCCCGCGCGTCCATTCCCTCGCCCGCCTGCCACCGGGCGAGGGAGGTCCACAGGGCAGCGATGCGGTCGAGTGACGCTTCCTCCCCCCGGCCGGTGCGCCCGCCTGCGTCCTCGAGGGCGCGAATGGCGATCTCGTAGGCGGCCCGCGGATCGGCGCCGCGGCGCGAAAGCCAGTCCCCGTACGACTGAGCCACGTCCGCCAGGCGCTCGCGCTCGTAGCCTCGCTTCGGCTCGCGCTGAATCTTCGCGCGACACAGGTCGATTGCCTTCGTGTAGGACTCGGCGGCATCCTCGCCCGCCTTCGCCTGGGCCTTGGCCAGCTCGAATCGCAGTTCGGCGAGGCGGTCGGCTTCCAGGGTCCGCTTCGGATCGCGTTCGATGAGGGTCTCGAACACGCACACCGTCTTTAGCAGTGCGGCGCGCGCATCCTCCGCTCGCCGGAGTAGCTCCTTCGCGAGCCACTCGAGCGCCGTCGCGTAGAACCAAAGAAGCTGGTTATTCTCGGGTTCGAGGCGCATGGTTTCGGCATGGATGCGCGCGGCGTCTTCGAAGGCCCTCCTCGCGTCGCGGTCGGAAAGGACCCGCCGCACGCCGTCATAGAAAACAACCTCCCCGAGCCGGCTCCGCGTCTCCATGTCGTCGGGATCGAGCAAGAGCGCCCGCTCGCACGAGGCCCGCGCGATGCGGAGCGCCCGGCCCGCGTCCCGGAACCCTATCTTGTGCTGTTGCCCGAGCAGGAGGGCCGCGCGCCCCAGCTCGACCCACACGCGCTGGTGTTCCGGCCGGACGCGCGCGGCCCGGCGGAGCGCGGCGACGGCCTTCCGGAAGCACCGCGTGGGATCGAGATCGTCATGCTTGCGCTCCTCCCCGAGGTACCGCCAGGTGGCGCCGGTTGCAAAGAGCGCGCCGAAATGGTCTCGCTTGAGCACGAGGGCCCGCGCGAACGTGCGCAGGGCCTGCTCCGGCGAGACGGAGCGGGTCGCGTGCAGCGAGTCGGAGAGCTGCACGATGCCGAGTCGGGCGCGGACGTCCGGATCGGCCGGGGCCCGGCGGACCTCGCGGCGCCAGACAACGAGCGGCGCGGAGCGGAAGTCCTCCGGATCGGGCGGGGTCTTTCCGCTCCGCGCGGCTTCCAGCATCAAGAGCGTGTTGTGGAAGAGCCGGAGCATGTGAGTGTCGACCATGTGGGTCGGCTCCAGGAGCATGGCCTCTACCTGGGCCTCGGCGGCCTTCATCAGCAGGCCGCGCGCTTCTTGGTTCCGTTCCTGTCGGTCGATGCCAAACCAGAAGCTCGCCCACGCGAACCGGCGATAGGGCTCGGGGTCGAACGGCCGGCGCTGGATGACCGTCTCGAAGGCGCGCATGGCGGAACGCCAGGTCGCTTCCGGGTCAATGCCCCGCCCGCCCTGCCACCCCGCCAGCCCCAAGTACGCCTCGCCGAGAATCCGGAAGGCGTCGAGATTCGCGGGTTCGCGGACCAGCGCCTCCTCGGTCGCGCGGACGGCGTCCTCGAGCGCGGGGCCTTGCTGATCCGAGAGAACCTCGCCCTCGAGCTCGGCCGCCAGTCTCATGAACTGCCGGGCGAGCAAGATCCACGAAGGAACGTCGGCTGGATCGCGTTCGAGGGACTGCTCGAGCGAGCGGATGCGATCGCGCGCGCTCGGGCCAGTTTCGGCGTCGTTCTCGGGGTTCACGACCGCACCTTGGACCGCTCTTTCCGGCTTCGTCCGGTCGACAGTCGTTGAGTATCAATCATCCCCGAACGGCAGCTCGCGGGCGACCCTGCCCTCCTTGTCCTTGAAGAGGACGGTCGGCAGTCCGTCGTCGTCGAGGCTGGCAACGAGGCGCGGCTGCTCCTCCTCGTTCAGTAGAGTCAGGCGTGGCGTGCCGTCGGAGAGCAGCTCGACGTTCGCCCGGAGCCGCTCGCCGGCATCGCGCATCTCGACCATCGGCGCGCCGCCCGCCTCGAGGGCGAGCAGCAGCCGCGGCCGGCCGGACGTGTCGTTGAGGCCGATCATCGGGTTCCCGAGCTCGTCGGCGGCGAGCATGACGCCGGCTTCGCCCGTTCCGCAGAAGAGCTGCACCATCGCGGCCTTCTCGTTCACGATCCCGATGCCTACGCGCGCGCCGCCCGATTCGTCGCGGAGGGTCAGGGCCGCCGACCCCTCGCCGTCGGTCTTGAACTCGATCCGCGGCACGCCGGCCGCGTTGAAGAAAACCATCTGCGGCCGGTCCTCGGCGTGCAGGTCCACGACCAGGCGCGCATCACCCTCCGGCGTCGCGAAGATCAGGGCCGGCCCGCCGTCCGGCCCGGGCCCGAGCACCGCCCGCACCGTCCCCGCCTCGTCGACCAGCTCGAACCGCCGCGCGCAGACGACCTCGTGGACCTCGGAATCCGACGCTTCCATGATTCCCCTCCTTTGTCACGCGGGATGACCCGCCTACTTCGCTCTATTGAACTCCTCGAGCTGCAGGAGCCAGCGCTCGTACTCGTCGAGATGGTCGGGCCGGGCGAAGGTGTAGTCCGCGACGTTTCCGCGGTCGGCCATGACGTAGATCCCTTCGTTCATGGCGACGCGCTTTCCGTGGCGCAGGAGCAGCCACGCCATCCGGCGAAGGTTCACCGGCCGTCCCTGGAAAGAGAACTCGACCCCGCGGAGGCGAATGCGGCTCCAGGGGCTGAAGGCGAGGAAGTCGAGGACGGCGTGGAGGCGGCTCGCCTTCGGGCGAAGGAGCTTTCCCGGGTCGTAGTTCGACATGTAGATCCCGCCTCTCGTCCCGACGACCATCTCGCGCCCGGGGCGGGAGTAGGCCGCCTCGACCGACTCCTCGATCCAGGCGCCCACGATCATGAAGACGTCCGTCCAGGGCTTCTCGATCGTCTCCCCGTTCTCGAAACGGAAGAAGAGCCGCTCGGGCCCGAGATCGAGGGCGACCGCGCGGCGGAAATCGGGAAGACCGACCATGCGGTCCTCGTCCACGACGAGCACCGGAAGGCCCGCGGCCGCGAGGCGCCGGGCGAGGTCCGCCGCCTTCGCACCCGAGAGGCCGCTCGCCACGAGCCCGCGTCCGCGAGTGAAGCGGCGGGTGACGTCGGAGATAGGCTCGCCCGTGAACTCCTGGATGATGCGCCCCAAGCGGCCGGGGAAGACCTTCTCGTCGGTCTTGCGGATGACCGAGGCGAGCGCCTGCGGCTCCTCGCCTTCGGGGGCGACCCGGCCGAGGTGGCTCGTGACCGATTGCTCAAGTTCCTCGAGGGCCTTCCGGTCCTCCCCGGCGAGGCCGCTCTTCTTCGCCCTCCGGACGTAGGCGAGCGCCGTGTCGTAGTCGGCAAGGTCACGGCCGTGGATCCGCGCGAGAGCGACGAGCGCGCGGGACGCGCCCTCGCCTTGGGGGTAGCGGTCGACGTACGCGCGGTAGGCCTCGACGGCGAAACGGTGGAGTCCCAGGCGGGAAAGCCCGTCCGCGACGCCGAGCTGCACCTCGGGCGAGAGGACGTGCCCGCCGGGCGTGAAGCGGAGCGCGAGGTAGAGATCGCTCGAGCGCTCGAACTCGCCCGCCGCGAGCGCCTGCCGGATGCGCGGTTCGACCTCGGCCGGCTGGACCGGCGGCGGGGCGATCTTGGCGACCGCGCGGGCGCGGTTCGGGTGGCCCGTCGTGTCGAGCGGCGAGTGGAAGACCTCGGCCGGCAGGATGCCGGTCCGGGAAAGGACGAGCGCCACGGCAACTCCCAGGACGAAGCCTCCGACGTGCGCGCCGTAGGCCACGGAGGTCGCGCCGGATGCCTCGGTCACGAGCCAGTAGAGGATCTGCTCCGCGAACCAGAAGCCGATCGCCCAGCCGGCCCTCACGCGGAATACCCGCACGAACGGAAGCCAGACCAGGAGGATCTTGATGTCGTTCCTTGGGAAGAAGACGAGGTAGGCGCCCAGAACCCCGCTCACCGCCCCGGAGGCGCCGATGAGCGGCATCCCGGGGTCGGACGTCGTCGCGATGTGGAGCACGTCCGCAAGAACCCCTGCCGCGAGGTAGAAGGCGAGGTATCCCGCGTGGCCCAGCTTGTCCTCAACGTTGTCTCCCACGATCCAGAGGAAGAGCATGTTGCCGGCGAGATGAAGGATCCCGCCGTGCAGGAACATCGAGGTGATGAACATGTAGAGCGTCGAGGGCGAGATCCGGTCCGGGACGAGCCCCAGCGTGAGGTAGGTCTCCTGGATCGATTCCGCCGGCTGGAACATGAGCCAGAGCTGGACGAGAACGTTCAATCCCATGATCGTGTAGTGGACGTACGGCGTCCGCGTGCGCGGGTTGTCGTCGCCAATGGGAAGGAGCACTCGCTAGCCCTCGTCCGGGGTCGCGCCTTGTCCGGGGTCGCGCATGCGCGCTCCGGCGCGCTCCGGCTCGGACCCGGCCCACGAGAGATAGCTCTGTCCCGACTGGAGGCTCACGAGCTCGTTGGGCAGCGCAAAATACTCCTCCGCCGCCCGAGCCGCGTCGCGGACCGCTTCCGGCCTCTCCGGCGAGACGAAGACGTAGAACTTCCAGAGGTTCCGGTGTTTCTGCCGGAGCTCCTCGACCTCCGGAAGCCCGAGCTCCGAGAGCGGCCGCGGGCGGCCGGCAGAAAGGCGGAGCGGCACCTCGGCTTCCTTGAGGCTCATCCCGGCCGAGGGACAGTAGACGACGACGTCCCCCTTCTCGAGCTTTCCCCGCCGCTCGATCGCCGCTTCCGCCTTCTCGCGCCCGGCCCGGTCGGCGTGGTAGCGCTCGATCAGGGAGCCCTGGAGCGCCTCGCCCACCTTTCGCGTTAAGACGTACGCCCGCTTGTAGATCCGGCGCGTCTCGATCCGGTCGAGGAGCTTCTCGATCGTCCGGTCCCGCCCGAACCGCGCGCGGAGGTATTGGAAGAGCCCCTCATCCTTTAAAGGAAAGAGGTCGGCGAGCGTGAGGCCCCGGGCAAGACAGAGCTCCACGGCCTTGGAGACCATCGCGCCGGAGGCGGTCTTTGCATGATGGAAGTAGACCCGCTCGGAGAGGAAGTAGCGCAGGCGGAGCAGGTTCACGATTTCCGAGAGCGCGTCGGCGCGGACGATCCCGTCCTTCTGCGCCTCCAGCACGAGTTCCCCATCCACGACGCTGAAGTAGCGGAAGATCCTTTCGTCGTACCGCTGGGAGAGACCGCAGAAGAGCGCGTCCCGCGCGAGGTAGTCGAGGAGGTCGGCGCAGATCGTCCCCGCCACGATCTGACGGAGAAACGGCCGACCCCCGCGGCGTCCGGTCAGGATCGAGAGGACCGCGTCGTGGCTCCCCAGCGACCGGAGCACCTTCGCCGCCTGGCCCCTCGCCAGAAAAGCCCGGACGCGCTCCGGCGCGTCGTGCCTCTCGAAGAGCCGTCGTTCGTCCTCGAAGGTGTGGCCGAACGGGATGTGCGTCACGTCGTGAAGGAGCGCGGCAAGCGCGACCGCCTCGCGCTCCTCGTCGGAGGCACGCACGCCCTTCTCGCGAAGCCCCGCGAGGATCCTCTTCGCGATCCAGCAGGTCCCGAGCGAATGGTCGAACCGGGTGTGCGTCGCGGTCGGGTAGACGAGGGACGCCGTCCCGAGCTGCTTCACGCCCCGAAGCCGCTGGACCTCCGGCGTGTCGATCACCGCCATCTCGGTCCGCGAGTCGAAGACCATGTCCCCGTGGACGGCGTCGCGGATGAGCTTCTCGGGTCGGGTCTTGGCCATGCGGCCACCAGTGTAACTCCCCGCGCGGCGCCTGGCTCCTCGGTCTCCAGGCTTGACGCGGCGAGCGCGCGCGGCTATTCGGTAGCCTGCCCTCGTACACGGAAGGAACTCGATCCGTGACATCCGACGCGGAGCCTGGGCGCGAACCTTGTCCGGGGTCGCGCATGCGCGCTCCGGCTGCTTTCCCCGCCACAAGCTGGGCCCTCATTCAGGGCTGCCAGGAGGCCGGCGACCAGGAGGAGCGGACCCGCCGCCTCGACCTTCTCTTCCAGAACTACTGGGGCCCCGTCTATTCGTTCGTCCGCCGGTCCTGGACCCGCGATCCCGAAGAGGCGCTCGACCTCACGCAGGCGTTTTTCCTCGCTTTCTTCGAAAAAGACTTCGTCGCGATGGTTTCCGCGGAGCGGGGGCGGTTCCGCACCTTCGTCCGCACGGTTCTCCGGCACTTTCTCACGGACAAGATGCGGATCGAACGCGCGCGGAAGCGCCGGCCGCAGGGCGCCCTCCTCTCGCTCGACAGGATCGACCCGGACGCCGCCGGCCCCGCCGCTCCGGAAGCCGACCCCGAGAAAAGCTTCGACGAGGACTGGAAGCGCGCCACGATACACGCCGCGCTTTCGTCCCTCCGCCAGGAGGCGAGAGATGGGGGTCGTGAGGCTTTTGTCGACCTCTTCGTCGAGTGCTATCTCGAATCCGACGAGGGAGCCCGGCCGACCTACCGCGAGCTCGCCTCGCGGACCGGCATGGGCTACCACCAGATCAAGAACGGCCTCCACCGGGCGCGCGCCGACTTCGCCGCGCACCTCAAACGCGAGATCGCGGAGCAGGCCGCGACCGACGAGGACTTCCGCGCCGAGGCGCGGGAGCTCTTCGGGATCGGGCCGTAGTCCTCCGGGGCCGTGCCGTCACCGGATGATGGCGCGCGAGTCGCCCGGCGGGTATTCTCTGCATCGGAGCAGAGGATCGCGAAATGCCCTTCGACGAGCACGACTGCCTGGCCTTGCTGGACTTCCTCCACAAGAGACCCGTAGAGCGCTCGGCGTTTCGGCAGCTCCTTCTTCCGGAAGAATCGGTCGAGGGCAGGCTCGACGCCATCGACAGCCGGCTCGACGAGCTCACCCGGCAAACGGATGCGCGCTTCGCCGAGCTGGCCCAAGCCCAGCAGCGCACCGAGGAGAGGATGTCCGCGCTCGCCAAGGCTCAGGAGCGCACCGAGGATAGCCTCAATCGATTGACGGGTCGCGTTGGCGATCTCCTCGGCTGGAGACTCGAGTGGCGCTACCGGGAGCGGACCAACGCCTTCTTCGGGAGGCTCTTGCGGAAGCCCCGGGTCCTCGACGTGGGAACGGTCATCGAGGAGATGGAGGGCGCGATGTCGCGGGACGAGGTGAACGACGTTTGCGAGCTCGACCTGCTCGTTGCCGGAGCGCTGCGAGACCGTCCCGAGGCCGGGGAGATCTGGATCGCCCTGGAGATCTCGAACGCCATCGACGAGAACGACGTCGAGCGAGCCCGCCGCCGGGCGAAACTCCTGGCCCGGAGCGGCCGGCGCGTCGTTCCAGCCGTGGCGGGGGAGCGCCTCCTCGATAGCGCGCGCTCCAGCCTTGAAGCGGGGGGGCTTGCCTACTTCGAGGACGGACGCGCGCACCGCTGGGACGAGGCCACGGCACGCGCCCTGGGCGGGTAGCGCGTCTCGGGTCACGGTGGACCCGCGCGGCCTACCGTCCCAGTCGTAAGAGGACTCCCGCGAGGCGCTTTTCGATCTCGGGCCGGTCGCTCCAGTCCGCGGGGGCGAGGTCGAGGGCGCGGCGATAGGAGTCGGCCGCTCGCGCAACGTCGCCCGACTGCTCCAGGGAGATGCCGCGGACGGCGTGGGCGGCGTAAAGCCCTTGATCGATCCTCAGGGCCTCGTCGGAGTCCGCGATCGCGCCCGGGTAGTCGCCCAGCGCGAGGCGGACGCTCCCGCGTTCCGCGCGCGCGGGGGCCGAGACCGGGTCGAGCCGGATCGCCCGGTCGAGGTCATCGAGCGCGCCGGATGGGTCGTCCAGCATGCGCCGGACGGCGGCACGTTTGACGAGCACGCTCACGGCGTCGGGATGGGTCGATAGAACTCGATCGAAGTCGTCGAGAGCTCCCCGGCGGTCCCCGAGGAGCAAGCGAACCGTACCCCGGTTCTCGATGGCGAGAACGTGCCCGGCGTCGATCGAGAGGGCCTGGTCGAGGTCGGCCAGGGCACCGGCGAGGTCCCCCTTCAGGCACTTCACGCCGCCTCGATCGACGAGCGCGTCGGCGTAGCGGGGGTCGATCGAGAGGACCTGGTCGTAATCGGCCAGCGCCCCGGCGAGGTCGCCCATGCTCCAGCGCGCGGCGGCGCGGTTGTACCACGCATGGGCGTAATCGGGACAAAGGACGATCGCCCGGTCGAGGTCCTCGGTCGCCCCGGCCGCGTCGCCGGCGAGGCGGCGGAGACGCCCGCGGTTGTTCCATGCCTCGAAGAAGCCGGGGTCGAGCGCGATCGCCTGGTTGTAGAGCTCGCGGGCTCCGGCGGGATCGGACTCCTCGATCGCGTGGGCGCGGGAGAAGAAGCTCGGCGCGCAGGCGGCCGTGTGCTCGTGCGGGCGACCCTCCGCCGGGTTTTCGCCCGTGCAGGCCGCCTGGAGGCGGGCCCGCTCGTGACGGGCGACAGAGTTCGCGGGGTCGATCGCAAGCGCCCTCTCGATATCGAGCCGCGCGGCGGGGAGATCGCCCGCGAGCCTCTTGAGCTGGCCCCGGAGCGCGAAGGCCGGAGCAAAGCGGGCGTCGAGGGCGAGCGCGGCGTCGCACGCCGCGCGGGCGGCCTCGGGCTCTCCCATCCTCTGCCGGACGACCGCCTCGTTGTACCGATAGTCGGCGCTCCCGGGATCGAGCTCGGCAGCGCGAAGGAACCCCGCAAGTGCTCCGGCGAGGTTCCCGCGATCGAGGAAGACTCGGGCCCGGTCGTTGTGCGCGCTGGCGTAGCCGGGGTCGAGCGAAAGGACGCGCTCGAAGTCGGCGAGCGCCCCGTCGAGATCCCCGAGCTCGAACCGGGCCGCCCCGTGATTGTAGATGGCGTGCGCATAGTCCGGGTCGATCGCGAGAGCGCGCTCGGCATCCTCGACCGCCCCCGCGGGGTCGCCCGCCTGCCGCCGGAGGAACGCCCGGTTGTTCCAGGCGAGGAGGAGTCGGGGGTCGATCTCGAGCGCCGCGTCGTAGTCCCGCCGGGCTCGGGCGGCGTCGCCGAGGTCGCTCCATTCCTTCCCGCGCCAGAGAAGCGCGAGGGCGTGCCGCGGTCGGATTTCGAGGACCTTGTCGAACGCGGCGATCCGGTCCCTTCCCGATCGGGCGACCGCGAGGAGCCAGTGGAAGTCCTCGACGCCCGGGACGCCTTCGAAGCGGGCCGCGGCCTCCCGGGCCGCGCGTTCGAAGGCTGGATCCCCGGCGAGGAACATCGTCATGGCCCGCGCGAACGCCAGATGGAGCTTCCCCTCGTCGCCTGCCGACCCCGCGGCGGCCCGGGCGAGCTCCGCGAGCGCCTCCTTCTGGAGCGGAGCGAACGAGGAGGAATCCTCGCCCGACCCGGCAGCGATCCTGGCGAGGAAGAGATTCTCCACGAGCAGCCGGCCGAGATCGAAGCGGGCGTTTCCGAGTTCGGGGTCGAGCCCCAGCGCGCGCCGCCAGGCCCGCTCGGCGTCCTCCCGGAACCCCTCGAGGTAGCGCGCCCGTCCCAGGAGATGGTGCCCGACGGCGAGATCGGGTTGGACCCGTAGCGCCTGAAGGACGAGGTCCGTGCCCTCCCGGACTCGTGATAGATAGAGCGCGTAGTCCGCGCCGCGCATGTAGCGGTAGGCGTCGGCGCGGTCGAGGATCGAGCGCGCCCGCTCCAGTAGCCGGAGGGCATTCTCGTTGCGTTCCCGCGACGAGAGGAGCCGCGCGACCCGCTCGCTCTGCGCCTGGGCTTCCTCCTTCGCCTCGACGGCGGAATCGCGCTCCACCGCGACGCGGTGGAAGGAGAACGCGCCGAACAGGGCGAGGATGACGAGCGCCGCACCGGCAACCGCGCTCGCGCCCCGGTGCCGGAGGATCCACTTGGCGAGGAGCTGCCAGGGGCGGTAGTGGGCCACCGAGACGATCCTCCCCTCCAGGAACGCCTCGATGTCCCGCTTGAGAGACGGGACGTCGGGGTAGCGACCCTGCGGGTCCGTGGCCATGGCCTTCGCGACGATGGCGTCGAGCTCCCGCGAGATCCCCCGCCGGGGATCGCGCTCCGAGGGGAGGCGAATGCGGCCGGCGCGGACCGCCTCGCGGATCTCGGCCACCGAGCTCCCCTCCGGCGGCCGGACCAGGGCGAGGACGTGGTAGAGCGTCGCTCCGAGCGAGTAGACGTCGGAGCGGACCCCCACCTCCTCCATCCGCCCCGCCTCCTGCTCCGGCGGCATGTAGCCGAGCGTGCCGAGGACCGATCCGGCCACCGTGGCATCGCGCTCGGGCAGGGCGGAGCCGAACGGGGCCGGGTCGATCCGGACAGGAACCTCGTCCGGCGTCGCGCATGCGCGCTCCGGGGGCGCGTCCTGGGTATCGAGGAGTCTCGCAAGTCCCCAGTCGAGTACCAGGACCTCGCCATACTCCCCCTGCATGATGTTCGCGGGCTTGAGGTCCCGATGGATCACGCCCCGGGAGTGTGCGAAGGCGACGGCGTCGCACGCCTTGAGGAAATCGGTCAGCCGGCGGGCGAGCGGGTAGTCCTCCCAGTCTCGGGGGCTCCGCGAGACGAGCGAGTCGAGCCGCTCGGCGAGGTTCTTGCCCCGGACGAGCCGCATCGCGAAGTAGAGCGAGCCGTCGGGAAGGGCGTCGAGCGCGTAGATCGGCACGATGTTCGGGTGTTCGAGCTGGCCGGCGACCTGCGCCTCCTCCAGGAACCGGCGAGCCAGACGCTCGCCACCGGACCGGACGACCTTGATCGCGACCTTCCGGTTGAGGCGGGGGTCGCGACCCTCCAGGATCGCGCCCATCCCGCCGCGCTGGATCTCGTGGAGGTCGAGATACCCGGGGATCTTCCCGGGTATCTCGCGCGGCTTCGCCGAGGCCCCGGGGAGAACCCCGACGGCGGCGCCCGGCGATGGCGGTGGTGGACAACCAGGGCGCGCCGTCGAGGAACCTCGTCCGGGGTCGCGCATCCTCGGTCCGGCCTTCCAGGCGTCCCGACAGGCCTCCTCGAGGGGGTCGGGACCGTCGAGCGATTCGTCGAGCGGGTGGATCTTTTCGCTCCTCCCGCTGCCAGTCTACCGGGCCGCCCGCTTGAAGGTCTTGCCGTTTTCCCTCCACCAGCGGACCCACTCGGCGCTCCCGCGGAGCTCTTCGCCGGTGATCGACTGGAGCGCTTCCGCGGCGCACTCCACGACGATCTCGCCGGTATCGTCCCCGAAGGAGAGACCGGCTCCCGCAGCGCCCGCCGGGCCCGCGTTCCTCTTCTCGGCGTGGGCGAGGACGCGGATCAGGGGTTCGACCAGGCTTTCGTCTCCGTGCTCGCCCATGAGCGCGAGGACCCTCTCACAGATCGAGGAATCCTCGTGGAGAGAGAGGGGGAGAAGCTCGGCGATCCCCTCGGGCCGGTGGACCACCGCATAGACGTCCAGGAGCCATCCGAGGTCGTGCACGCGATAGAGATCGGGAATCGTCCCGGGGCGGATCCTCTCCTCTGCTCGCGCCTTGATGACCCGCACCAGCCCGCGGGCCGCCTCGGGGTCGCCGTGGAAGAGCTCCCCGATCCGCGTGGCGGCTACGCAGTTCGGCCGGTCGTCCTCCCCGCCGACCTGGGTGAATCCCGCTCCGGTCACGCTCTGCCGCTCCGGCGGAACGAAGGGGAGCGCTGCCCACCTGAGGAGCTCCTTGAGGACGGCGGGATGCGCCTGATCGAGCGACTTCAGCCCCGCCGTGACGTCCGCCTGGGTCGCTCCCCCTCGGCCGATCCGGCTCCGGAAGTCCTTGATGGCGTCCTCGGCGGACTTGCCCCCGCCGCCCTGCGCCGCGGCCGGCAAGGCGAGAAGGGCGAGGAACGACAGGGTCGCGACCCATCGGCAGATGCGGGAGAGCGGCGAGTTCATGGGGAAGCCTCCAGTTCGGGGTTGGGCGATCTCTCTCCCCTCCCTAGCGAAGTCCCCGGCCCTGTTTCTCGGGCGGTGGAGAAAAAAAAGCAGGGCGGCCCGCGAGTGGGCCGCCCCGAGAGAGTCGCCGCGTAGGCGCGACCCCGGAGATGGAGAGAGAAAGGGGAACAGGGTCTCTTGTGTACTAGCCTCCCACGATCTGCCAGGACTGGGTGTCGACGCCGACCCCGCCGATCGTCCCCTGGACGTTGGGCGCGCTCGGGTTGGCGTTGAAAGCCGCGGCGGGCGCGGGCATGACCACTCCGCTGTACGGCGCGGCCAGGTTGTTGGGGGCGTGGTAGACCTGCCCTTCCTGGTTCACGACGAAGCAGCGGTTCCCCGAAGTCTGGCGCGAGGTCGGCCAGCCGTAGCAGGCCCAGCGGGTCTCCTGCTGGTTCGCGTTGGCGGGGACGCCTGCCGGAACTGCGGCGGGGTTGGGAATCGCCGGGCCGGCCGCCGCGGCGACCGGGAGGTAGATCACGAAGTTGTAGCCGCTCTTGTTCGAGACGCCGCCGCCCGTCGTGGCGGTCGTGCCGAAATGGGCAGCCATGAAGCTCGGGGCCGTGGGAGCCGCCGAAAGACCCGCGGACGTACGGAAAGGCGAGGTACCGGCAAGCTCCTGCCAGAACGCGTACTCACCCGTGCCGTCCGCGTCCTGATCCACGACCGCCTGGGACTTGAACTGCTCCTGGGCCGTGGAAAGCGACTTGAGCGTGCCGATCGCGGAGGTCTCGTTGGACGAGATCCGGGCGCGGAGAAGTCCCGGGATCGCGATGGCCGCGATGATGGCAATGATCGCCACGACGATCATGAGCTCGATCAGTGTGAATCCGCCGTTCATCCTGGAAGTGCTTCTCATGTTTCGATTCCTCCTCTTTCGTCGGGGAGCGGGCGGCAGGCCCCAGTGGCATGCCGCTCCGCCAAAGGTGGGGTTCCCTCTCGGGGGGGTTCCTTACCAGTTCGGATGAAAGACCGTGAGGTCGGTGAGGTGCCAGAGGCTCCGCGAGACCACGCAGGTGTAGGCGAGGCCGATCGCGGTGTTGGTGACGACGAGCCACCGCCGGGTCGCCGACCAAGAGACGGCCGCCCAGACCGAGGTGAGGAGCGCCTTGGCGCCGAAGAAGCCCAGCATCCCGAGGCCCAGGGCTCCCGAGAGAACGGGGTTGGCTTCCTCCCAGAGCCCATGGTCGATTCCCGACTTCGTCGCGAGCGCGTCGGCAACCGCGAGAAGCGCCACGGCTACGACGAGCTTCCGGTGGATCTCCAGTTTCTTCGCCTTGCGCCTCTCCCCCGAATCCTGTCGCCTGAAGGCTCGTTCCATGGCCGTCCCTCCAACCGTGCCTTTTCCGTCCGTCGCCCGGGACCCGAGATCCTTACGGCCGCGTTGACACCCACGGGCAACCGCTGCTAGCATTCCCGGCTTCCGCGCCCGCCCTCGCCAGGGCGGACTCCCTCTAAGGAGGAGTGCCGTGACCCGGCCATCCCGCCTCTGCTTCGCCCTCCTTGCGCTTTTCTTGCCCGCGACCGCGCTGGCCGAGAATCCCCCGACGATCGCCGTGGACGAGCTCCAGCCGGGCGACCGCGGCTACGGACTCACCGTGTTCCGGGGCGACTCGATCGAGAAGTTCGACGTCGAGGTGATCGACATCTTCCGGAACGCCCTGCCCGGCCAGGACCTCATCCTCATCCGCTGCTCGCGCCACGGGGAGGACGGATACCCGATCGAGGAGTCCGGAGTGATCGGCGGGATGAGCGGGAGCCCGATCTACTTCAAGGACCGGCTCGCGGGCGCGCTGGCCTACGGCTGGGGCTTCCAGAAGGAGCCCATCGCCGGGGTGACGCCGATCGCGAACATGCTCGCCGAGGCAGACCGGCCCGACGATCGTTTCGGCGCGCTCGCGCCGGGAGACCCGTGGGGCGACGGGCCGATCCGGCCGGTCGACACTCCGCTCGTCGTGTCCGGGCTCGCCCCGCGGTTCTACGACGAGCTCCGCGAGACGTTCGAGGGGCGCCACTTCTTTCCGCTCCTGGGCGGGGGCGGAGAGGGCGCCGGCGGGCAGGGGCCGACCACGCTGGAACCCGGGAGCGCGGTCGCCGTCTCCCTCATGGAAGGGGACGTCGACTTCGCCGCGATCGGGACCGTGACCGCCGTCCTCGACGACGGGCGGGTTCTCGCGTTCGGCCATCCTTTCTTCCAGGCGGGTCCGGTCGCCTGGCAGATGAAGACCGCCTGGATCACGACCGTCGTGAAGAGCATCTCCCGCTCGAACAAGCTCGGCCACGCTCTTCATCCGGTAGGCACGCTCACCAAGGACCGACAGGCCGCGGTGGTGGGGCATCTGGGCGAAGAGCCGGAGCTCCTGCCGATCGAGTGCGTCGTCAAGAACAAAGCGACCGGCGCGTCAAACACGTTTCGCTCGCGCGCGGTCGATCACCCGAGCCTCACCCCGATTCTTGTCAACATGGCGCTCTCGAGCTTCGCCGAAAGCGCCGAGCCGATCATGGACCGGAACACCGTCTACGCGACGGTCCGGGTCCAGACCGACACGCTGGGGACGCTAGAGGTGACCGATCTCTTCGCGTCGGGCTCCGGGAGCTTCGATTCGAACCTGCTCGCGCCCTTCAACCTTCTCTACGCGAACGACTTCCGGCGCGTCAAGATCCAGAGGATCGACGCGACGCTCGAGGTCGTACACGAAGACCGCTCGGCGGCGATCACGAGCCTCGCCGTGGACCGCCGGCACGTGCGCGCGGGAGAGACCGTCGAGTGCCTGGTGACGCTCCGGCAGTTCGACCACCGCGAGGAGCACCTCGTCCGGATCGATCTCGCGGTCCCCGAGGATCTCGCGCCGGGACAGTACGATCTCGTCGTCCAGGGAGGGAACGGCGTGCTTCCGCAGTACGCACCGCCCCGGAGCCCGGAGGAGATCGCGCGCTGGATCTCGACCTGGTACCGGGCGGACCACCTCGTCGCTTCGCTCTCGACGCCGCGGCTCGCGCTTTCCTATGAGGGAACTCGCCTCGACGACCTCCCGCCGTCCGTCCTCGGGAGCCTCCTCACGCCCAACGCATCGGGAGAGGTGCAAACGGTCGTCCTGGAAGTCCGCTCCGCCAAGGAAGTCCCCTGGGTGGTCCAGGGGACGCAAGGGTTGACCCTCGTCGTCGAGGAGAGAAAGTGATGCGACCGGTCGCTCGATCCCTCCGCTTGCTGGTCCTTGTCGCGGGAATCGCTCCCGCCGCCACGGCCGTCACCACGACCGTCTGGGAGACCTCGACCGAGGCCGACTTCACGCCGGGGAAGCTCGAGAACGTCGTCCTGTCGAGCCAGGGGCGCGTCCTTCTCGGCCACAAGACGACCCGCCTCGCCGGAGCGGCGGCGGGCATCTGGTCCGTCCTCGCCCTTCCCGACGGGAGGGTCTACTTCGGGACCGGGAACTCCGGCGAGATCCTCGCCCTCAAGGACGGGAAACTCGAGACGGCGCTCTCGACGGGAGAGCTCCTCGTGACCTCGCTCGCCGCCGACCTGGCCGGAAACGTCTACGCAGGGACCATTCCGGGCGGGAAGATCGTCCGGATCGCGCCCGACGGCACCGGAACGACCTTCGCCAAGCTCCCCGACCCCTACGTCTGGAGCCTTGTCCACGACGGGACGGCCCTCTACGCGGGAACGGGCCCGGAGGGGATCGTCTACCGGATCGACTCCGAGGGCCGCTTCACGGTCCACTACGACACGACCGAGAAAAACGTCCTCTCGCTCGCGGAGGGAGACGGCGCGCTCTTCGCCGGCACCGAGCCGGGCGGGCTCGTCTTCCGGATCGCCGAGCGCGACAAGGCGTTCGCCCTGGCCGATCTCGACGCCACGGAGGTCCGCGCGCTCGCCTGGCGCGCCGGGCGGCTCTACGCCGCGGCGAACAAGGCGACCGGCTTCGACAACGTCCAGCTCGTCCAGAACCTCGCGCGCCAGATCCTCAAGGAAACCGCGGCCGGGAAAGGCGCCGAGCGGGAGGCGTTGATCGAAGGGATGCTCTCGGGCGAGCTCGTCCGTATCGACGCCGACGGCCAGACCGAGTCGCTCTACATGGTCGAGAAGAACTTCCTCACGGACGTCGCCGTGGACGACGCGGGGGGGGTCTTCGTCTCGACGGGGATCAAGGGCCGGGTCCTGGAGGTGGTATCGAGCATCGAAAACGTCGCCCGCTTCGAGGCGACCGAGGGGCAGGTCCTTTCTCTCGCGGTGGCCGGCGGGAAGCTCGCCTGGATCGGCGCGGATGGCGGCGCCGTGTACTCGTTCGAGACCGCGCCGGCCGAGACGGGCGTCTACACCTCGCCGGTCCACGACGCGAAGTTCCCCTCCCGCTGGGGCGTCTCGACCTGGGACCGGACGGGAGAACTCAGAGTCAGGCTCCACGCCGGGAACACGCCCAAGCCGGACTCGACCTGGAGCGAGTGGACGGCCTGGACGTCCGAGAGCCCGTTCACGCCGGAGCTCCCCGCCGGGCGCTACCTCGAGTACCAGGTCTCCTGGGAAGGCGCGCCCGAAGGGCGCCTGGACGCCGTCCGGATCCTGTACGCGACCCGGAACCAGCGACCGGTGGTGAAGGAGTGGAACCTCGCGGCCGAGACGACCGGGGCGCACTCGGTTCGCAAGGAAAAGCCCGAACCGAAGATCGCCATGGAGTGGAAGGCCGAAGATCCCAACGGGGACGCCCTGGTCTACCATGTCTACTACCGGACCGAAGAACAGGACCGCTGGCAGCGGGCGAACATCCACGAGCCGATCACGGAGCTCAAGTACGAGTGGGATACCGAGACCGTCCCCGACGGCCGGTATCTGGTGCGTCTCGTCGCGAGCGATTCCCTCGACAACGTCGAGGGCGAAGCGCTCGAGGGCGAGCGGATCTCCCGGCCCATCCTCGTTGACAACGCCAAGCCCCGAGTCGAGGGCTTCGCGGTCGAGGGGGGCCGGCGAGCGCGGGGCACCGCCCGCGATTCCTTCTCGGAGATCTCGCGGATCGAGTACTCGACCGACGGCGTCCACTGGACGCTGGTCGCGCCGGAGGACGGGATCGGCGACGAGACCGAGGAGGACTTCTCCTTCGAGCTGCCCCAGTTTGAGAAGGGGCGGTACGCGATCGCCGTCCGCGTGACCGATAGCGCCGGAAACGTCGGACTCGTTCGCGAGCTCTTCGAGGTGGAGTGAGCCCCCCGGACCGCCCGACCGACGTATACACCAGCCCGCTTGTCGCCCGCTACGCGGGCCGGCGGATGCTTGAGCTCTTCTCCGAGCGTTTCCGGACCGTCCTCTGGCGGCGGATCTGGATTTCGCTCGCGCGAGCCCAGGGAGAGCTCGGGATCTCCATGGACCGGGAGAAGCTCGCGGCTCTCGAGCGCCGGGTGAGCGAGATCGACTTCGAGCGGATCGCCCGCTACGAGTCCCGGTTCCGCCACGACGTGATGGCCCACCTCCACGCCTTCGGGGACCTGGTCCCGGAGGTGAAGGGCGCGCTCCATCTGGGCGCGACCTCGATGGACGTCTCCGACAACGCCGACCTCGTGATCCTGAAGGACGCGCTCGACCTCGTCCTGGCGAAGACGGGCGGCGTCCTCTCGGGCTTGGCCGACTTCGCGCGGCGCCACCGCGCCCGGGCGGTCCTCGGACGAACGCACCTCCAGAGCGCCCAGCCGACGACCCTGGGAAAACGCGCGTGCCTGTGGCTCCACGACCTCGTGACGGACTACAGCGAGCTCCGCCTTCTCCGCGAGGGACTGAAGTTCCGCGGGGTACGCGGAACCACGGGGACGCAGGACTCCTTCCTCGCCCTCTTCGACGGGGACGCCGCGAAGGTGGACGAGCTCGAGCGCCGGGTCGCGGCGGCCTTCGGGTTCTTGGAGTGCTATCCGGTCGTCGGACAGACCTATCCCCGGAAGGTCGATTCCCGGATCCTCGCGGCGCTCGCGGGGCTCGCCCAGTCCGCGGCGCGCTTCGCCGGTGACATCCGGATCCTCGCCATGCTGGGCGAGGTCGAGGAGCCGATCGAGGACCTCCAGGTGGGCTCCTCCGCCATGCCGTACAAGAGAAACCCCGTTCGCTGCGAGAGGATGAACTCGCTCGCGCGCCACCTGATCGGCCTCTCGACAACCGCCGCCTGGACCGCTGCGGAGCAGCGCCTGGAGAGGACGCTCGACGACTCCGCGGCCCGCAGGATGGTCCTCCCGGAAGGCTTCCTCACCGCCGACGCGATCCTCTCCCTCTGGGGGAACATCGCGCGGGGTCTCGTGGTTCACGAGGGCGAGATCGCTCGAGCCCTCGCGCGGGAACTCCCGAGGCTCGCGACCGAGCGGATTCTCGCGCTGGCCGCGAAGGCGGGCGGCGACCGGCAGGAGCTCCACGAAGTCGTCCGCAGGCACGCCCGGGAAGTGGCGGAGCGGGAGCGTAGGGGCGAGGGTCGTCCCGGCGAGCTCCTCGACCGCCTCGCGGCCGACCCGGCTTTCGCCCAGGTCGCCGGGCTTGTCCGGACGCTCGTCGATCCCGCGGCTCTCGTGGGCCTCGCCCCGGCCCAGGTCGACCGGTTCCTCACACGGGAGATCGACCCCCTTCTTGCCTCGATCCCGCCCGTCGATCCGTCGGAGTGGGAGCTCCAGATCTAGACCGAACCCTCAAGAGAGAACTTCCAAACAGGAGAGAATTTCTTGGCCAGAAAGATCATCGTGATGGGAGCCGCCGGCAAGGACTTCCACATCTTCAACACGATCTACCGCGACCGGCCCGAGTACCGGGTCGTCGCCTTCACCCACACCCAGATCCCGGAGCTCGGGAACCGCATCTACCCGCCGCGGCTCGCCGGGAAGCTCTACCCGGAAGGAATCCCGATCGAGCCCGAGGAGGACATCGTCGGCCTCATCCGCGAGAACGAGGTGGACGAGGTGATCTTCTCGTACTCCGACGTCTCCTATGACTACATCGCTGAGAGGGAGCGAATCGTCCAGCAAGCCGGGGCGATCCTGCGACTTGCCGAGGTCGAGCGAATGATGATCCCCTCCTTGAAGCACTGCATCGCGATCACCGCGGTGCGAACGGGGGCGGGGAAGAGCACGGTCACGCGGCGGGTGGTCCAAATCCTCCGGGACAAAGGCCGGCGGCTCGCGGTCATCCGCCACCCCATGCCCTACGGCGACCTCGCCGCGCAGGAGTTCCAGGTCTTCCGCACCTTCGACGACCTCGACCGCTACCACTGCACGATCGAGGAGCGCGAGGAGTACGAGCCTCACATCAAGATGGGGACCACCGTGTTCGCCGGAGTCGAGTACGGGCGAATCCTCCAGGAGGCGGAGAAGGAGGCCGACGTCATGATCTGGGACGGCGGGAACAACGACGTCCCCTTCTACCGGCCGGACGTGTGGATCTGCGTGGCCGACCCGCTCCGCGCGGGGCACGAGCTCGACTACTACCCCGGGAAGATCAACTTCACGAAGGCCGACGCGATCGTGATCAACAAGTGCGATGTGGCGAACGAGGCGGACATCGAAACCGTGCTCGGAAACGCGGCCAAGCTCAACGCTGACGCCATGATCATCCGGGCGAACTCTCCCATCACCGTGGACAAGCCCGACCAGATCGAGGGACGCCGGGTGCTCGTGGTCGAGGACGGACCCACGGTGACCCACGGCGAGATGAAGTCGGCGGCCGGGATGCTCGCCGCGAAGAAGTTCGGCGCCAAGATGATCGTGGACCCGCGCCCCTACGCGACCGGCACGATCGCGGACATCTTCGAGAAATACCCCGAGGTCGGGCCGCTTCTCCCCTCGATGGGCTACAGCGACCGGCAGAGGAAGGACCTCGAAAAAACGATCGAACTCTGCGAGTGCGATACCGTGATCGTCGCGACCCCCATCGACCTCTCGCGGATCGTGACGACGAAGAAGAACATGGTGCGCGTCACCTTCGAGCTCGACGATTCGAAGAAGCCCAACCTCCAGGCGCTGCTCCGGGATTTCTAGAGGAACGTCCGATCCCGCTCCCGAATCCGATCGCTATCTCGGGAGCGGGAGCGGGAGCGGGAGCGGGAGCGGGAGCGGGAGCGCGGACGGGGGCGGAGAAGCGAAACGGGACTCACTCTCCGGCGTGACGCATGAGGAGGACGTCGTCCCCGTCCCGCGAGGCCTCGATCCGGTCGAACCACCCCAGCGTGAGGACCCGGCCCAGGGCGGCTCCCACGAGGGCGTGGCAGACGCGGTGAGCGATCTCCTCGCCCCGCGTCTCGCGGAGGGCGTCCACGGGGACGAGGTGACGGAAGGCGAGGCCGAGGCTTTTCACCTCCATGGAGTCCTCCTCCAGCCCTCGCCGGAGCCGGAGCGAGGCCGCGCCCTCTCGGTCGCCCGAGTGGAGGATGTTCCCGAGGAAGTACTTGGCGAGGAACCGGAAGGGGAAACGCCTCTCCCGGCTCCAGCCGAGCGTCTCGCAGATCGTCCCCACCGCGGCGAGGACCTCGCCGAGCTTCTCCTCGCGCGGTTCGAATGCGAGCGTCACGTCGGAAGCGCCCTCGTAGGTCTCCCGCGGGATCTTCGCGAAGTCGGTCGTCCCGAGCGCGATCTCGACCGAGTGCCGCTGGCGGATAAGGTCGAGCGCCGGGGTGTCGCCGACCCTGATCCGGGCGAGGACAGGGTCCGTAAGCCATTCGGCCGGAACCTTCCGGATGCCGGAAAGGTCCTGGGCCGCTCGCACCCCGATCAGCCGCTGCACGGCCGGGAGCGGCGTGGGCGTCACCTGGTCCACGAAGTGGATTGCCGCCGTGATCGCGTTCTTCACGGCCGAAGAAAGCAGCGACTCCAGAGGCCCCGCGAGGCCGAGATCCTCGAAGAGCTCAGGCGGCGCCTCGTCGACCTCCACGTCCTCGCAGTAGGCATGGCAGTACTTGGCGAGCTGGTTCGCGATGAAGACGACCGCGAGGGCGCGGCGTTCGGGCTCCGGGAGCGACCTCGTCGCCGGATGGACCGGCAGGTGGTGGAGTCGTATCGCCTTAATCAGGGTGTCCGGCAGCTTCCAGCGGCGGGCAAGTCCCGCCCCGATCGCGGCGTGGTCGGCGCCGAAGAGGGCGCGCTCTCTTTCGAGGTAGTTCGCGTCGCCCTGGGCGCCGCCCGCCCAGAGCTTCTCGATCCGCTTGGGGTAGCGGGTCGCGATCACGAACTTCCCGATGTCGTGGAGGAGCCCCAAGGTCGCGACGAACCCCTCGTCCACGCCCGGCAGGTTCGCGGCGATCGCCTGCCCCGCGAGCGACACCGCGAGAGAATGGACCCAGAGGTCCTCCGTCCGGTAGCCCTTCCGCGAACCCGCCGCGGGGAAGATCCGCGCGAAGCCGTAGTGCAGGATGAGCGAGTGGATCTGGCGATACCCCAGAAGCGCCACCGCCTGGTCGAGGCTCGTCACGGGGTTCCGGAGCCCGTAGTAGGCGGAGTTGATGGCCTTGAGGAAGGTCGCCGCGATCACCGGATCGGTCTGTGCGATCTCCGCGACGGTGCGGGCCGATGACTTCGGGTCGCCGAGCTCCGCGAGGACCCGCTGTACGACCACAGGCACGGGCGGGATCTCCTCCAGTTCCTTCTTGATCTCGCCAACGAGCTCCTCGCCGAGCTCGACCGCCGGCGCCGCCGCTTCGGCCGAGCGCGCCCGGGCGCCAAGCGGCACGCCTCGCGGCAGGGGCGCCGTCCGCACGACCTTCACCCGCTTCGTGTCGGGCGCCGGGCCCGCCCTGACGCGGGCGACCGCCCGCCGCGCCCCGCGCACAAGGAGCTGGACGACGAAAGCCGCCGCGAAGAGGACGAACAGGGCGAGAAGCACTTGAGCGGACGTCATGGGCCCCCGATTCTACTTCACGCAAGGGCCTACTCAGCCTTCCGCCTTCAGCCTTCAGCCTTCAGCCTTCAGAAAGGCGAGCACGTGAAGGCTGAAGCCTGAAGGCTGAAGCCTGTTAAAAGGGGCGGGCCCCGATCCGAAGACCGGGGCCCGAGAGAGAGAGCACTGTTGGGCTTTCGCCCAAGGAGAGAGATTCCTTCCTTCAATGGAGCCACGTCCGGAAGGACGTGGAGAGCCGTCGCGAGGCGGCCCGTTCTACCCTCAGGTGTTCAGTAGGTCACGAAGATGGGATCCTTGAACTGCCGCACCCCTTCGTACTTCATGTCCTGGATCTTCTCCTTGAGGGCCTGCGCCTCCGGGGCGCGGACCGAGGAGAAGTGCCCGATGTCCACCACCCAGAAGTTCCCCGACGAGCGGGGAACCACACTCGACACGCTCTGCGTCTCCAGGAAGGCGGCGATCTCCTGCGCGATCTTCTCGTTCCCGCCGTTCTTCGGGAGCGAGATGATCCGGAGGTGGTACTTGCCGCCGGTTGCGGCCGGAGCTTCCGCCGTCGCCGTCCCGCCCCCGCTCGATCCTCCGGAACGATTGTTCGCCATCGCACGATCGGCGAACCGGCGGTTCTCCTCGGAATCCCTGCGAGCTTGTTCCGCCATTTGGCGTGACTGTTCCACTGCGCTGGTCTTTTCCTTGATGACCTCGTGCTGCGCATCGACCGTCTGCTGGTACGCCGTCGCCTTGTCCTGCTCCGCGAGAAGCTGCGCCTGGAGAACTTCCCGCTCCGCCTCCCCCTGAATCAACATCTGCTTCGACCGGTCGTTCTGACCCACCAGCGCCCCGATCTCGGCGTCCTTCATTGCGAGCTGCTCCTCGACCGAAGGTCCGCTCGAGCAACCCGCCACGCCCACCATCGCCATGACTGCCGCCACGCACCACCCTCTGCCGCTCATGACCTTCACGTCGTCCCTCGCCTCGCTACCAGGTCCAAAGGTTCCTTGGAAGCCTCCTACCGGGCGTCCCTCGGTCCCCAACCCTTGGCCTGTCCCTAGCAGCACCCACTACATCTTGCTACGTCCGTCTCCCTTACCACCTGAATTTGCGTACTCGACACCTTGGGTGTTGCTGGGAGGAGTATACCCATGACCAACTACCTGTCAAGATTCCACAAGAAGATTTTTCAGAAGAATACAAGGCATGGTGGTTCGTCGATAGAAGGCACCAACTTATGCTCGTAGGGTCTACACACAGGGCCGGTCTCCACCCTTCCTCCACATCCTGCCTGGCGATGTCCCGCGTCCTGCGTGCGCGCTTCAGTTCCTACCGGCGCGGCCGAAGACGGACCAGCAGGAAGAGCGTGACGAAGCATCCCGCGGCCGAGATCATCCCTCCCGCGAGGAGCCAGCGCGGACGATACCGGAACTCGACCTCGTGCGTCCCCGCCTCCACGATCACCGCCCGGTGGATGACCTGGGCCCGATGGATCGTGACGGGCACTCCGTCGACCGAGGCCACCCAGTCTGAATCGAAGCGATCGGCAAGGATGAGGACGCGCCGCACGGGCAGGGCCACATGGAGGCGAACAAGCCCGGGCGAATCCTCGATAAACTCGACCGTCCCCAGCTCCCCATCCGCCGCGTCGACCGCGACCTCGGGACCCGAAACGAGGATCGCCTCCCGGCGCGGATCCCATCCGGGCGAGGAGATAGCGATGAGCGCGTCCTCGTCGGAGAGCACGCGAGAGCGTCCGACGACGTACGCGCGCGGCGCGCCGGCAAGATCCTCTTCGCGCCAATCTTCGACGTCGATCCGGCCGGAAAGCGCGAGCGCTCGCGCCACTCGTTCTTCTCCCGGAGGGAGGAGCACGGTCGAGACACCCTCGCTCGGCTTGCCCCGTACCGCGAGGACGAGGTCCTCGTAGCGCGCGGGAAGGAGCGGGTCGTAACCTCCCGCCGTGCGCACGCGATCGGGGAGGAGGCTGTTCGCCCCGAGAATCGACGCCTTCTCCAGGACAAAGCGGTCGTGTTCCCGGTCCGCGAGCTCCCGGGCCGACTCCCGACCGGGCAGGAGCGGTTCGATCGGGACGGGTCTCACGGCCGGAGCGAAGTTCAGCGCGAGATCCGCCGCAACCAAGGCGAGGACCACGACGGAAAGCCGTCTTCGCGCGCGCCCCGGGGGAAGCTTCCTCCCGAGCACGATCGTGGCGGCGGCGAGACCGCCGAGGAGCGCGGCAAGAAGCGTGCTCTCCCGCGCCGTTTCGAAGGCGTGCGAGGACGGCATGCCAGCCGGACCGGCGTAGATCGCTCGCCAAGGCCAGGAGTCGGGGCCGGTCGCTAACGCGGTCCCGGCGAGTGCGAGGGCGACCAGGAGAAGCGCGCCGATCGCGCCCTTCTCCGTGCGCGGGAGAGGGCCGCGCTTCTTCTCCGGGGTCGCGCATGCGCGCTCCGGCGTGAGCGCCCACTGGACACCGCAACCCGCGAGGAGCGCGAGCGCGAAATCCGCGAGGAAGAGGAACCGCGCCGGCGCGCGGAAGAGCGAGAGGCCGGGAACGAGCCGCGCGACCACCGCGTAGCCTGCTCCATACTTGCCGAGCGAGAGCCAGAAAGAGACGCCCGCTGCCGCGAGGAGCGCGAGCTCCCTCCGGGCGAGCGGACGGCGGAAGAGGGACGCGAGCCCGAGGAACAGCCCGAGGGCTCCCGCGTAGCAGCCTGTCTCCCAGTTCGAGCCCCATCTCCCCCAGAAGCGCGCTTGCGTGTCCGGTGCTTCCTCCGCGGAGAGATAGTCCGCGTGGTAGATTGACATGTAGAAGAAGTCGTGCCAGCCAAAGAGTCGCGGGACGACGAGCGTGACCGCGGCCTCGGGCGGACAGGAGACTGCTGTCAGGAAGGCGTCCTCGCCACGTCCCGACCGCGCCGTTTCTCTCGCGAGCCGCCAGGCCGGCAGGAGCGCGACCGAGGCGAGAACCGCCGCAAGGACGGCCATGCCGACGGTCCCGAGCGACGTCCGCAAGATACGCGGGCGGTCGGCGAGCGCCCGGTGAAGGGCGAAGACCGCCGCGGCGAGCGCCGTCATGTGCGCCATCTGCGGGTGGCCGGCGAGGAACGAAAGCGCCCCCGCAACTGCTCCGACAGCGAGCCAGCGCCGAGATCCTCCCTTCGCCCAGCGGTCGATCGCCCAGAGGAGGAGAGGAAGCCACGGGATTCCCGCAAGGATCGTCGCGTGCCCGGCGAGGATCCGCGCGGCGGCGAATCCGGAGAAACCCCACGAGAGGCCAGCGACCATCGCCGGGATCCGCGCGAGCCCGATCGACCGGGCCAGGTGGTAGGCGAACGCCGCGCCGAAGTAGATGTGGAGGATTGCGCTCGCCGTGAGCGCGAGCTCCGCGGGGAGGATAAGGAAGAGGACGTTCGGCGGGTAGAAGAGCCCGACCTGCGGGTTGGCAGCGAACGGCACGCCCGAGAAGAGATATGGATTCCAGGCCGGGAAGCGGCCCGCGTGGATCTCCGCCGCCGCGTACGCGCGCCAGGGGTAGAACTGACCGATCGCGTCGTGCCCGAAGACGAGGAGCCCCGGCCCTAGCGCGTGCCGGAAGAGCCACGTCGCGAGCGCCAGGAAGAGGACGTGGGCGAGGACGCACTGGACCCTGTCCCCGTAACGAGTTGCCCGCTCTGGGAATCGCTCCACTAGCGGTCCTCTGCGGTGCCAATTTGGCAGACGCTCGCTCTCGCCCTGCACCTCGACTGCCAGTTTGGCAGTCCGCCAAGGAGGCGACTGGGCGGGATTGTTCGTTCCTTGTTGTCGCAAGTCTTTTGTGGATAAGTCATTATGGAGCAGACGATACGCTTCCGGCACATCCGTTTTCCGGGCACAGGGTTTGCGCTCTGAACGCCTCCAGCTCCCATCTCAACCACAACCCAGGAACCAGGCGCGCGATGCCCCCGATCGCGGGACGGATTCTTATCGGAGAGCCCGAGGTCGCCGTGCGGAACAGGCTCGAGGAATTCTTCCTCCGCTCGGGCTACGAGCCGCTCACGGCGTACGAGAGCGAGGAGGCGATCAACGCCGCGCGCCAGGGACGGATCGATCTCGGCGTGATCGACCTCGGTTTCCCTCGTCTGGGCGGAATCGAAACTGTCCGCGTGCTCGGTCGTCTCACCCGGAAGGTCCCGTGCATCCTTACCTCCGGCTCTCCTTCGAAGGAATCGCAGCTCGCGGCGCTCGACGCCGGCGCGGTCGCCTTCGTCGAGAAGCCGTTCACTGACGAGATCCTCCTCGTCGCGGTGGAGCGGGTCTTCGCGGCCCGCGCCCCCGTGTAGATCCCAAGAGAAAACAAACAGCGCAACTGAAGAGAGAGACAAGGAGTCCGTCATGGCGCAGGCAAGCGCGACGAAGATCAAGGTGAAGCCCATCGGTGACAAGATACTGGTTCGGCGCCTCGAAGCGGAGGAGAAGACCGCGGGCGGGATCGTTCTCCCCGACACCGCCAAGGAGAAGCCCAAGGAGGGCATCGTGCTCGCGGTGGGCGACGGGCGTCTCCTCAAGGACGGCAAGCGCGCTCCCTTCCAGGTGAAGGTGGACGACCGCGTCCTCTTCAGCTCCTACGCGGGATCCGAGGTCCGCGTGGACGGCGAGGAGTACCTCATCGTTTCCGAGGAAGAGGTCCTCGCGGTCCTCGACTAGCCCTTCCCCAAAAACTCCAGAACGCGAAGGCAAACCCCATGGCGAAGAAGAAGATCGCATTCGAATTCGAGGCCAGTAGCGCGATCCGCGAGGGAGTCTCGAAGCTCGCGCGGGCCGTCAAGGTGACGCTCGGCCCCCGCGGCCGCAACGTCGTGATCGAGAAGTCGTTCGGTGCCCCGACCGTGACCAAGGACGGCGTCACGGTCGCCAAGGAGATCGACCTCGAGGACTCCTACGAGAACATGGGCGCCCAGATGGTGAAGGAGGTCGCCTCGAAGACTTCCGAGGTCGCGGGCGACGGAACGACCACGGCCACCGTGCTCGCCGAGGCGATCTTCGAGGAGGGCCTGAAGAACGTCGTCGCGGGCGTCAACCCCCTCGGCATCCGGAACGGCATCCTCAAGGCCGTGGACGCCGTCGTGGCCCACCTGAAGAAGCAGAGCCGGCACGTCGAGGGGCGCCGCGAGATCTCCCAGGTGGCGTCGATCGCCGCCAACAACGATCCCAAGATCGGAGAGATGATCGCCGAGGCGATGGAGAAAGTCGGCAAGGACGGCGTCATCACGGTCGAGGAGGCGAAGACCCTCGACACGACGACCGACTGGGTCGAGGGGATGCAGTTCGACAAAGGCTACCTCTCGCCGCACTTCGTCACCAACCCGGACGAAATGAGCTGCGTGCTCGAGGACCCCTACGTCCTCATCCACGAGAAGAAGGTGAGCTCCGTCAAGGATCTCATCCCGATCCTGGAGAAGATCGCGCAGGCCGCCAAGCCGCTCCTCCTCGTCGCGGAGGACATCGAGGGCGAGGCGCTCGCGACGCTCGTCGTCAACAAGATGCGCGGCACTTTCGCCTGCGTGGCGGTGAAAGCCCCCGGCTTCGGCGACCGCCGGAAGGCGATGCTCGAGGATATCGCCATCCTCACCGGCGGGCGAGCGATCCTGGCCGACCTGGGGATCGACCTCGCCAACCTCCAGCTCTCCGACCTCGGCCGCGCCAAGAAGGTTCTCGTGGACAAAGACAACACGACGATCATCGAGGGGGCCGGAGACTCCAAGGCGATCCAGGGCCGGATCAAGCAGCTCAAGAAGGAGATCGATGACACGACCTCCGACTACGACCGCGAGAAGCTCCAGGAGCGTCTCGCCAAGCTCTCGGGCGGCGTCGCGCAGATCAACGTCGGCGCGGCGACCGAGCTCGAGATGAAGGAGAAGAAGGCCCGCGTGGAGGACGCGCTCCACGCCACTCGCGCCGCGGTCGAGGAGGGGATCCTCCCGGGTGGCGGCATCGCTCTCTTCCGCGCCGTGAAGAACCTCGACGGCCTCGCGCTCGAAGGGGACGTCAAGGTCGGGGTGGACATCGTCCGCCGGGCCCTCCCCTCCCCGCTCCGCCAGATCGCCCGGAACGCCGGCGCCGACGGCGCCGTCGTGATCGAGCGCCTGCGCTCGTCCAAGAACGACAACGAGGGGTATAACGCCGACACTGGCGAGTACGTGGACATGTACCAGGCGGGAATCATCGATCCCACGAAGGTCGTCCGCTGCGCCCTCCAGAACGCGGCCTCCGTCTCCACCCTCCTTCTCACGACCGAGGCGCTCGTCGCCGAGATCCCGGAGAAGAAGAAGAAGGGGAAGGGCGGAGGCATGCCGCACGGCGGGATGTACTAGAACCGGGGTTCGGGGGTCGGGGGACGGGGTTCAAAAGAAGAAGAAGAAGAAGAAGAAAAAGGAAAAAAAGGGGGGCCTCGCGCGGCGGGGCCCCCTTTGTTTATCTTGAGGGCCCATGGCGACACTCGTCACCGGAGGCGCGGGGTTTATCGGGAGCTGGCTCGTGGAAGCCCTCCTCGACCGGGGAGAGGAGGTCCACGCCCTCGATGACTTCGACGACTTCTACGACCCCGCCGCGAAGCGCGCGAATCTGGGAAAAGCCCTCGCCTCTCCCCGGTTCCGTCTTCACGAGGCCGACATTCGCGACCTCGTGGCCTGCCGCCGCCTCTTCGAGGCCGTCCGCTTCTCGAAGGTCGTCCATCTCGCCGCGAGGGCCGGTGTTCGCCCCTCCGTCGAGGACCCGGTCCTCTACGAACAGGTGAACGTCCTGGGAACGCTCCAGCTCCTCGAGCTCTCGCGGCTTGCGGGAGTGGAGCGTTTCGTTTTCGCGAGCTCGAGCTCCGTCTACGGGAACAACGAGAAGGTCCCCTTCTCGGAGGACGACCCGGTGGACCGGCCGATCAGCCCGTACGCGGCAACGAAGGTCGCCGGGGAGCTCCTCTGCCACACCTACCACCACCTCCACGGGCTCTCCGTCGTCTGCCTTCGCTTCTTCAACGCCCACGGACCGCGCCAGCGGCCGGAGATGGCGATCCACTCGTTCGTGCGGCAGATCGAGGCCGGCGAGGAAGTGACGATCTTCGGTGATGGTTCCTTCGCCCGCGACTTGACCTACGTCTCCGATGTCGTCGAGGGTGTCCTCGCGGCGCTCGACGCGCCAGCCGGCTTCGAGATCGTGAACCTCGGCAGCACGCGACCCATCCTCGTGCGGGAGATTCTCGCGGTGGTCGAGCGGAAACTAGGGAAGAAAGCCCGCGTCCGCCACCTTTCCGCCCGCCCGGGAGACGTGGAGCGGACCTGGGCAGACATCTCGAAGGCCCAGCGCCTCCTCGGATACTCGCCTAAAGTGTCGCTGGAAGAGGGGATCGAGCGCTTCATACGGTGGTTCCGCGAGAACCGCTAGCCCGCACCTTCTTTCTCTTTGACTCGCCGCGTCAATGCCGCTAGGATGGTCCGCTTTTCGCTGGCGTAGATTCGCCTCCTGGAGACACTTATGAAACTGGCCGTCTGCGTGAAGCGCGTGCCGGACACGGCGACCGACATCAAGATCGCGCCGGACAAGAAGTCGATCGACACGTCGAGCGTGAACTACATCCTCAATCCCTATGACGAGTACTCCCTCGAATCGGCGCTCCGCCTCCGGGAGGCGACCGGCCCCGGCGAGGTCGTGGTCGTCTCGATCGGCCCACCGGACACAACCAAGGAAATCCGGACCGCGCTCGCCATGGGCGCGGACCGCGCGATCCTCCTCCGGGCCCCCCACACGGGGCTCGACAGCTACTCGACGGCGGCCGCGCTCGCGGGGGTATTGAAAGAACTCGCGTTCGACGTCGTCTTCTTCGGGGCCCGCGCTGTCGACACCGACAATTTCCAGGTCGGCCCGATGGTGAGCGAGATGCTGCGCTTCCCGCTCGTAACCGAGGTGGTGGAGGTCGTCGCCGGGGACGGGGGGAAGATTCTCGCCACGCGCGAGCAGGACGGTGGACAGGCGAAGATCGCCGTCTCACCGCCCTGCGGGGTCACCTTCCACAAGGGAGTTCACGACCCGCGCCTGGCGACCCTGCCGGGCATCATGAAGGCGAAGAAGAAGCCCCTGGAGGAGCGGGAGGCGGCCCTCCCGCCCCCGCGCGTCGAGGTTCTCTCCATGGAACTGCCGCCCAAGCGCCCGCCGGGGAGGATCGTCGGGCAAGGGCCCGATGCGGTGCCCGAACTCCTCCGGCTCCTCCGTGAAGAAGCGAAGGTACTTTAGATGGGTACTGGAATCCTGGTCGTCGCGGACTCTATCGAGGGGCGGATCCGCTCCACCTCGTTCGAATCGACATCCGCCGCGGCTCGCCTCGTCGCGAAAACCGGCGGGAAGGTCACGGCGCTCGCGATCGGAAAAGGCGTTTCCGAGAACGCTCGCGAGCTCGGCGCCTACGGCGCCGGCCGGGTGCTCGTCGTGGAGGACGAGCGCCTGGCCGGGTACGTTCCGGCCGCCCACGCTGCGGCCGCCCTAGCCGCAATCCGGGCCACGAGCCCTCGCCTCGTCTTCTTCACGACCAACGCCGCCGGTCGCGATCTAGCCCCCCGGGTCGCCGCCCGCTTCCAGACGAGCGTCCTGGCCGATTGCGTGGACATCGCCTTCGAGAACAACCGCCCCGTCGCGGTCCGCCCGGTCTACGCTGGCAAGGCAAACTTGCGGGTCTCGACAGCCGACGACCCGGCGTTCCTCGCGCTCCGGCCCCGCATGTTTCCCGCCCAGCGGACGGGCGCGCCGCTCGCCGCTGTCGAACCGCTCGCCGTTGCGATTCTCCCGGAGATGTTCCAGCTCGAAATCGCGAGCTTCGCCGCCTCCCAGAAGAAGAAGGTGGACCTCACCGAGGCCGACATCATCGTCTCGGGCGGGCGCGGCATGAAGGGAAGCGAGCACTTCGCGCTCCTGGAGGAGCTCGCCGGCGCGCTCGGTGCGACCGTCGGCGCGAGCCGGGCGGTGGTCGACGCAGGCTGGCGCCCGCACGAGGACCAGGTCGGCCAGACCGGGAAGACGGTCAACCCCTCGCTCTACTTCGCCTGCGGAATTTCCGGCGCGATCCAGCACCTGGCCGGGATGGGCCGCTCCAAGGTGATCGTCGCGGTGAACAAGGACGCCGACGCCCCGATCTTCGGAGTCGCCAACTACGGGATTGTGGGCGATGTCTTCGAGGTCCTGCCGCGGCTCACCCAGGAAGTGAGGAATCTGAAGAAGGCGCAGGGGTAGCAGCCCTTCGCGATGAACCCCTTCCAGCGGCCGTATGTCGAGGAGATCGCCGCCCAGGCCGCGGCCGCCCTCTCGCTTCCTTTGGACTGTGTCGCCGCCGCGGTCGAGCTCCCCCGCGATCTCTCGCTCGGCGATTTCGCGCTTCCCTGCTTTCGCTTCGCCAAGGAGAAGCGGCTCCCCCCGGCCTCGCTCGCCTCCCAGGTCGCGGCCGCCTTCCACCCGACCCGCTATCTCGCCAGCGCCCAGGCGGTCGGCCCCTTCGTCAACTTCCGCCTCGTCCCGCCCGCGCGGGCCGAGCGCGCGCTACGAGCGATCCACGAACAGGGGCTCGCCTTCGGGGGCGAGAAACCGGGGACCGGCAAGCGGATCGTGATCGACTACTCCAGCCCCAACATCGCCAAACCCTTCCACATCGGGCATCTCCGATCGACCGTGATCGGGAACGCCCTGGCGAACCTCTTCGAACTCCTGGGCTACGAGATCGTCCGGGTGAACCACCTCGGCGACTGGGGGACGCAGTTCGGATACCTCATGGCGGCCTGGCAACGGGAGGAGTGGCGAGCGGAGGCGGACGCCGCCGAATCCGAGCCGATCCGCCGTCTTTTCCGCCTCTATGTGCGCGGGAACCAGGAAGACGAGCACGGGAACCCCGCGCTCGCGGACGAGGCGCGCTCGTGGTTCCGTCGGCTGGAAACCGGAGACCCCAAGGCGGTCGCGCTCTGGAAGTCTTTCAAGGAGATCTCGCTCTCCTACTTCGACAAGATCTACACGCGGCTCGGCGTCCGCTTCGACCACACGACAGGGGAGTCGTTCTTCGAGGACAAGATGGCCCCCCTGGTCGAGAAGGCGCGCGCTTCGGGGGTCGCCGAGGAGAGCGAGGGAGCGTTTGTCATCCACACGAACGAGGACGGGCCGCCGCTCATCCTCCTCAAGAAGGACGGAGGGACGACCTACGCCACGCGCGACCTCGCGGCGGCGCTCTACCGCCACGACGAGTACGCCTTCGAGCAGAATCTCTACGTCGTCGGCTCGACCCAGCAGCTCCACTTCCAGCAGCTCTTCGCCGCTCTCGCGCTCCTGGGATTCGAGTGGGCCGGCCGCTGCCACCACATCGCCTTCGGGAAGATCCTCGGCCTCTCCACGCGCAAGGGAAACGTCATCTGGCTCGAGGAGGTTCTCGACGAGGCGGTCGAGCGCGCCCGAGAGAAGGCGAAGGAGAACCCCGAGCTCGTAGAGGACATCGAGGGGACAGCCGAGAGGGTCGGGATCGGGGCCGTGGTCTTCCACGATTTTCTGGCCCGCCGCATCAAAGATCTCGAGTTCAGCTGGGAGGCAGTGCTGAACTTCCAGGGCGACAGCGGCCCCTACGTCCAGTTCTCCCACGTTCGGACCTGCGGAATCCTCAGGAAGGCGGGGAGCTCCGCCTCTCCCGACTCGGAGCGCGCATGCGCGACCCCGGACGTGGACTTCTCGCTCCTCTCCCTCCCCGAGGACCGCTGCCTCGTCGCCCTCCTGGAGGCCTGGCCGGAGAAGCTCATCATCGCGGCCGAGGAGTACGAGCCCTTCGTCGTCGCCCGCTATCTCCTGGAGCTCTCGGGCCTCTTCCACAGCTACCTGGAGAAGCACCGCGTCCTCTCCGACGACAAGAGCCTTACCGCGGCGCGGCTCCTCCTCGTGGACTCGGTCCGCCGGATCCTCGCCGGTGGGCTCGAGCTCCTGGGCGTCCAGGCGCCCGACCGGATGTGACCGCGCTCCTTGAGGGCCTCACGGTCCTCGACCTCACGCAGCTCCTACCGGGCCCCTTCGCAACGCAGCTCTTGGTCGAGATGGGCGCCCGGGTGATCAAGATCGAGCCCCCCGGCGTGGGGGATCCGACGCGCGTCCATCCCCCCCACGGCCCCGACGGACAGGGAGTCCTCTTCGCCGCGGTGAACCGCGGCAAGGAGAGCGTGGTCCTCGATCTCAAGGCGCGCGGCGCCGCGAGCGCGTTCCTCGACCTCGCGCGCACGGCCGATGTCACGGTCGAGGGCTTCCGTCCCGGCGTCGCGGCGCGCCTCGGGATCGGGCCGGACCAGGTCCGAAGAGCCAACCCCCGCATCGTCTACGTCTCGATCACCGGCTACGGCCAGACCGGTCCCAACGCCCTCCGCGCCGGGCACGACTCGAACTACCAGGCGCTCGCCGGCACGCTCTTCGCAACCGGCGCCCCCGGCGGACCCCCGGTCCTCGGCGCCGTGCAGGTCGCCGACCTCGCGGGAGGCGCGCTCTCCGCCGTCGTCGCCCTCCTCGGCGCGCTCTACCGGCGCGAGAAATCGGGCGAGGGCGCGACCCTCGATATCTCCATGCACGACGGGACCTGCGCGCTCAACGTCCTATCGTGGTCGATCTGGCGGGGAGGCGGCCCGCCCCCCGGCCCCGCCGAGACCGTCCTCACCGGCCTCTTTCCTTGCTACCGTCTCTACCGGACGGCGGACAATCGCTGGCTCTCCGTCGGGGCGCTCGAGCCAAAATTCTGGCTCGCGTTCACCGAGGGGCTCGGCGCGCCCGATCTGGGCCCCGAGGGCTTCTCGCTCGACCCCGAGGTCGGCCGCCGCGTGGCCGACCTCGTCGCCTCGCGAGATCTCGCCCACTGGCAGGAGGTCTTCGCCACGCGCGACGCCTGCGCCGAGCCGGTCCTCGACGTGGCCGAGGCCGCAGGCCACCCTCACGCCGTGGCTCGCGGCCTCGACTCCCCCTCCGCTCCCCCATTCCCGTTTCTCGTGGATGGCCTCCGCCCCGCCTCTACCCGTCCTGCCCCCGCGCTCGGCGCCGACACCGAGCGCGTGCTCGCCGAGGCGGGCCTCTCACCCGAACGGATCGCCAAGCTCCGCGGCTAAGGGGCTGTGAGGAAATGAATGCGTCAACACCGAGGCCGAGCGAGGCGCCGCCAGGCAAGGCGCGCCGACGAAACAACCCAACGGAGTCGGTTGTTGAGGAGGCGCAACGCAGCCTGGCGGCGCCGCAGCCGGCCGAATGTAGCAGTTATTTCCTCACAGCCCCTTACTCCTTCAGGACCTCGACCGGCTGGATCCAGGAGCCCTTGAGAGATGGGAAGAGGCCCGCCGCGAGGGAGACCGTGACGCCCACGAGGACGACGAGGAGGGCGAGCGGTCCGGAGAGCGCGAAGAAGCTCTCCGGCCGGTAGGGCATTTCGGGGAGGAGGCCGGGAAGGCGCGAGTCGGCGAACCGGCTCGCCCCGTATCCGGCGGCGACGCCGAGGAGGCTTCCGACAAGTCCGATCAGGAACGCCTCGGAGAGGAAGATGAAGAGGATGTCGCGCCGACGGGCGCCGACGGCTCGCAGGATGCCGATCCTCTTCGCCTGCTCCATCACGGAAAGAGTGAGGCCGTTCACGATCCCTACGCCGGCGAGCAGGAAGACGAGCGCGGAGAGGGGCCAGGCCCCGACCGCCACGGCGCCCACGACTTCGCGGATCCGCTCCGATTCGCGCTCGAGATTCTCCTTCTCCTCGCGGAGCCGGCGGGCCTGGTCGACGTCGGACTGCACGAGGTACCGCTCGTGGAGCGCGTCCACGAGCGCGATCGTAGAGTCGATGTCCTTTCCGTAGAGGATGAGCTTCGAGTAGTTCACCTCGGGCTCGCCGGAGAAGAGCCGGCTGAAGGCGCTCGTGTTCTCCTTGAAATGCTCGCGGTGCCAGACCGCGATGTACTGCGCCGGCACCGTGATCCCCGTGAAGGGCGTCTCGCGGCTCATCCCGAGAAGTTCGGTTTGGATCGGCCGGTCCTCGCGCGTCAGCCCCGGGTAGAGGACGACGTGGATGTGTTTCTTCCAGTTCTCGGGCCTGAGCTTCTCGTAGATCTGCTCGATCCCGTCCTCGACCGCGTCCTTCACGAACGCCTCGGTGAGGAAGTTCTGGCCGAAGCGGCCCGACATCCGCTCCCGCGCCTTCGCGTTCGTGCTGAGCCAGAAGAAGATCCCCGCCGTCAGGTTGTTCCGAAGCTTCTCCTTCATGTCTTCGTTCGACATCTGCTTCAGGAAGTCGGTCATCTCGCCCGGCACTATGAGGGGGGCGGGCTCTCCCTTCTCGTAGCGAAAGCGGTCCGCGTCGGGAGAGGGCTTCTCGTCCGGGCCGAGGATCTTCCCCCGCATCTCCTCCGGATCGACACCGTACACCGAGATCGGGATCCGACCCCCCCCTTTCATGTCTTTGCCCGGGTCGATCTTCTCCCCCCCGATCTCGATCTCGAAATCGAGGAGCTCTATCTCGGCGAACATCGGGAAGAGGAACGCGATCTTGACGAGCTTCTCGATCTCCCCCGCGTGGGCCTCCTGGAGCGCGGCGACGTCCGACTCCTTGATCTCGTCCTGGCCCCCCTCCCGCGGGAGGAGCTCGATCCGGTTGACAGGGGTCTCCTCGACGAGCCGGTCGAGGTCGGCCTGAACCTTGTCCACCGACCGCCGAATGGAAGTCTGCACCACCTCGTTCACGCCGCCGACGAGCGCGACCACGAAGAAGAGGATCGCGGTCCCGATCAAGACCCCCGTCGAGAGGAAGAAGGTGCGCCCGACGCGCGCGGCGAGGTTTCTGAGGGAGATGAAGAAGAGGTCGTGGACGTACACGGGGCACCAACCTATCCGCCAGGGCGGGGGCGGGCAAGGGCCCTACTTGTCTCCCGCCCCCGGAGATAGAATCCGCTTCCTCTTCCCTACCGGGAGACTTCTTCTGCGTCCGTGCTCCAGCCCCCAGCTCCTTGCCCTCGCCACGGCGCTCTTCGCCCTGGTGTGGGGGATCGCTCCAGCGGATGCCCAGGTCGTCGTGGACGGAGAGCCGGTCGAGTGGAAGGGTGCCGCGACCAGAGCGACGGACGCGGCGGGCGATCCGATCGCGGGAGCCCCGACGTCGTGCGATGTCGTGGGCGTCGCGGTCGTCCGGGACGGGGAACGTCTCGCGGTCATGGTGCGGCTCGCGGCGGAGCCCGTCCAGGGCGACGGGACGATCTACGCGCTCGACGTCTCCACGGACGGCCGACGCTTCGACCACCGGATCTGCGGGGCTCCCCCGGTCGTCTTCCGCTTCGCCGAAGGGACGAACGAATCGACGGAGGTCGAGCTCGCGGGGGTCGAATCGGCCGTGGGAGAGGTCGCGGAGTTCGCCCTTCCCCCCGCGCTCTTCCCCGGCGGTCTCCCCGACAAGGTCGCCCTGAAGGCTGTCGTCGTCGCGCCGTCGGGCGACGTGGCCGACGAGTGCGAGTTTCTCTGGGAAAAGCCGTCGCCCGCGGGAGGCGCGCTCCTCGTCGAGGATCCGGCCGGCGACTCGACCGGGCCCCAGGGGAGCGACCTCGCCCAGGTCGAGGTCTCCCGGGAGGGCGAGACGCTCCGGGTCACCGCCCGTGTCGCGGGGGAACGCGGTCCGGCGCAGAGCGGCGTCGCCTGGTCGGTCGCTCTGGCCACGGCCGACTTCTACGATCGCGCCATCGTCGTCTGGACGGACGAGGAAGGCGCGGCACGGGCTGGCCTTTTCTGCTGGGCCTCGCGGGAGGTGCCGCCGGACAATGCCGGCGCACAAGGGGTCTCGGCGACGCTCGGTTCTTCCGTCGAGGTCACCGCCCCTCTCGCGCTCCTCTTGAGCGACGGCGCGAGCGTCCCGTTCTGGATCCGCGTCTCGGCGATCGACCCGATCTCGGGCAACGCATTCGACGAGGTGCATCTTCAGTGCGACGGCACGGGACCGCGCGATTAGATGGCCCGATGCACGGTTTCGAGCGAACGCCCGATGGCGCCTCGGAGGCGCGCGTGTTCGTAAGTCTCAACGAGCCATGGTCGAACGACCGATACCTGGTGCTATGGCATGCCGTTCGCGACTCATCCATGTCCGGGGTCGCGCATGGGCGCTCCAGCGGTCGCGACCACAGGTTTCCTAACTTCGTGTGGGTCCTCCGCTCGTCGGAGCGGCCCCGGGAGGTAAAAGCGATGAGAGCTTCAAGTGCGTCGATACCCCGAACCGTCCTCCTCGCCGTCGTGTTCTTCGCCCTCGCGACGGGGGCACTCTTGGCGGACGACGAGGAGAAGAAAGTGAGGGCGAACGGTATTGTCCTGGCGGATACGGGTGGAGCTCACGCCTTCGCGACCGTCGAGGAAGGGGAGAGCGATCTCGACGACGCGGAGGTCCTGGTGAACGAGGAGCCGCTCGCCTACGGGCTCCCGATCGAGTTCGCGGTTGGCGAGAGGAAGCTCCCGGTGAGCCTGACGCTTCCCGTCTACCACGCCGACCTCTCGGGTCGCGTGTCGCCCGGAAACCCGGTCGTCTTCCTCGCCCGCAGGGGTGGGGAGACGATCTACCAGCGGCAGAACGTCATCCTGCCCGAGTACATCGAGCTCCTCCCCGCGGCGAGGTCGCCGTGGGAGCCCAGGCTCTCCCGGGCGCGCTGGATGCCGGTCGCCGGCGCCCAGGACTACATCGTGGAGAGGACCGACGACCCCGCGGCCGTGGTCGAGGTGTTCGCCTTCTCGGGCGATGTCGATCTCATGGAGTTCGAGGGGCGGACGTCCTCGTTCCTCGCGGCGACGACCGACCGGGAGGCCGGTGAGGTCGTGGCCGACGCTCCGCCCCTGGCAAGCGGCCGGGCCGAGGTGGGGCTCGAACTCATCGGCCAGGGGGATCAGAGCCACGGCGGGATCAAGTTCCACGTCCACGCGAACAACCCCCGGCAGATCCAGCAGCCGGGCGAAGTGGAAATATCGCTCAAGCTCCACTCCGGTTTCAGCGCGGCCTTCGTGACCGCGTACGACATGGGCGGAAACCAGATCATGACCTGGAAGAAGGTCGTGACCGGCAAGGGGAAGAAGAAGCACGTGCGGTTCCACGTCCCCCCCGGCGCGACGATCGTGATCGGCAGGAAGAACACGAGCCTTCGCGGCGCCGTCTACCGGTTCTGACGTCAATGGCCTCCGCATGAGTTCTCGGGGGGAGGGGAACATCCCCTCCCCCCGGTTTATTACCCTGCGCTCGACCCGCGCGCCGGCGCCTCCCGCCCGACGTTCTCGCGGAGTCGCCGGACCATCTCGAGCTCCTCCCGGAGCCCGTCGTCGGAGAGCGAGGCGGCCTCGCCGGCGAGGGTCTCCTCCAGCGCCGCGAGCAGGCGGTCGGCCTTCGGGGCGTCGCTCTCCTCGTGGTAGGCACGGCACGCGGCCTCGAGCGTCGCGTACTCCTCGACGAGGATCGCGAGCTTCCGCGCACCCGGGCCCGAAAACCACGTCGAGCGACCCGCGAGGGTCGTGCCCTCGTAGGCGACGGCGATCTCTTCCCGCACGTCCTCGCCGCCGGGCGTCCGGTAGGTGAGGCGCACGGTAGCCACGCGAAACCCCGGCTTGGCGGGCATCGCCCCCGACTCGGGCTCCAGCCGGAGCGCGATCGCGCCACGGTTCCGCGAGAGGAAGACGGTCGCGACCTCGAGCTCCAGGGCGGACGCGGGCCGCGACGGGTCGCTCCCCGGCACGCCGTAGACGGCCGCGGTGCGGAATCCAGGCGCCGGTTCGACCGCGAGGCGGAGCCTGTAGGCGATCGGCGTCACCAGGAGATCGAGATCCCGGTCAAAGACCGTCCCGATCCGGTCGGCGTCCTCCAGGTAGAAGTAGTTCCCGCCCTCGAGCTCGGAGATCGCCCGCGCAAGCTCCCAGCCGAGGTCGAGCCCGACGCCGAAGACGGTGAGGCCGATCCCCTCTTTCGCGCCCGAGCGTGCGAGGGCGAGGAAGCTCTCCTCGTCGGTCCTGCCGGTGTTGGGGAGCGCGTCGGTGAAGAGGATCACGCGGTCCGCGCGCCCGGCGCGGCCCGCTCCCCGCGACACCTCCTCGTAGCCCAGGCGGAGCCCCTCCTCGATGTCGGTCGAGCCGTCGGCCTCGATCTCGTCCACGAGCTCCTCGATCGTCCCCTTCTCCTCGACCGGGGCCGACTCCAGGACGACCTCGGCCGATGAGTCGAAGAGGACAAGGGCGAGCGAGTCCTCGGGGCCGAGCTGATCGACCAGGCGATGGAGAGCCCGGCGGACGGCTTTGATCTTCTCGCCCGACATCGAGCCGCTCCTGTCTACGACCACCGCGAGGTTCTGGGGCCGCCGCCGGAAGGTCGAGAGGTCGACGTTCGATGCCATCCCCACCTGGATGATCGCGGAGGGCGCCTCGCTGTCGGGGAGCCGGAGGAGCGCCAGCCCCGGCCGGAGCGAGAGCACCCGGTCGGCGGCCCGACCCTCGGTCGCGATGTCGTGCTCGCTGAAGAGGCCCTCGGCCGAGAACGAGCCGGGACGCGGGACCGAGCCGCTCGCGATGGTCTGGCGGGCGAGCCCGATGTTTTGCTCCCCTCCGGCCGTGGCTCCCGCGGTCGCCCCGGTGGGAGAAGGCGCCGCGACGTACCCGGAGGCGAGCATTTCCGCCGCGTGCGGGGCGTACCCACCGGTGCAACTCGAGAAGAGGACGAGGGTCCAGACGATGGAGAAGAAACCGCCGAGAAAACCCGTGAGGCGCACCGTCATGATCGAATCTCCCGTGGATGAGGACTCCGGTGAAAGGGACCGCGGGAGGAGCGAACGTATTCAGCGGATTCTCCCCGGCCGCGCTACAATGGCCGCTCGCGATCGAGGAGAGCCGGGCACGTGGCCAAGAAGAAAGGGGGCAAGAAGAAGGGCGGAGCCCAGCGGACCAAGGCCGAGAGGAAGGCGGACGTGCGAGAGAAGCTTCTCACATCGCGGGAAGGCGAGGAGCCGGCCCCCCACGACGCGAGCTCCACGCCTATCGTCGCTCCGGCCATCCTGGCCTCCCCACGGCGGGAGCTCGGCGATCATCGTCGCTCCGGCCATCCCTGGCCTCCGCTCCTCCCGGAGGGGGCTTCGCCCCCTC
>JACQVV010000586.1 GCA_016209595.1 Planctomycetota bacterium | reverse complement strand
GGTACGGCGTGGGCCCGAGGACGGCCCGGGAGGTCGTCGCCGTCGCGAGCGAGATCCAGCCGTCGAAGTCCTGCGCGCCCGGGATGCGGACGCGCGGTCCCCCGAGTTCGACCTCGGCATCCGGCTCCGGGTGCGCCCGCAGCGTGGGGAGATTCGTGACCACCGTCTCGGACTGGAAAACGAGGCCGCCATTGTATCGGAAGATCACGCTCCCCTGGATGACGTTTCCCGTGACCAGCCGATCGGTCGCCCCCAGCCCCTTGGCCATGGCGACGCCGCGGAACTCGACGTTCCCGCCCAGGTCGATCTGTTCCCCGGCGTAGAGGAGTCCTTCGATGACCGCTCCCGGGTTGCCGCTCACGGAGACGTCGGTCCCCGCGATGAGCGTGAGGCGGCTGACCTCCGTCGGGCGCACGCGGGGGGTCCCGCCGAGCGAGATGTGTCCGGTCGCGACGATCGTCACCTCCCAGGTGGATCCCCGGCCGGTCCTCGCCTGGATCTCGACGTGCCCGTCGAACCAGAGGGTGCCGGTCGGCTGCTGGCCGCCGTTCCACTTCCAGGTCCCCGCCTGGAAGCGGAAGTCGAGGTACCTTCCATCCCCAACTTCCCGCCCGGATCGGTCGTAGACCTTGCCGCTTGCCGAGAAGACGTAGTCCGCGCTCGCCCGGAAGTCGGACGGGCGAAGGAGAGGGATGATCTCCCGCGGGTAGCCGCCGCCCGACTCGCCAAGAACCTGGCACTGCGGGCCTTGCTCGTACGTCCCGGTGGCCGTCGCGTCGATTTCGACGAGCGTGCTCCCGAGGAGCTCCAGGTTCGCGTTCGAGTGGACGCTCCCGGCCGCGCCCAGGATCCGGGGGGAGCCGTTGATCCGCAGGTCCTCCTCGGTGATCACCGCGACCTGAGGCGAGAAGAAGATCGGCTCCTCCAGCCGGTACGTCGAGATCGTCCCTCGGTCGAACTGGCTCTGGGTCGTTTCGCGGACGAGCACGTGGGTTTCCACAACCGTCCCGATCCACGCCTCGGCCTCGATCAGCCCTCCATTCTGCGTGACGCGGCCGATTGACTCGATCTCGAAGACGCCCATCGACGAGAAGCAGAACTCCGTCGTCGATTGGACGAGGTCGAACTTGTCGATGTGCCGGTAGACGCCAGCGTCCGGGTTGGCGCGGTGCGTGTCGGGGTTCGGGTCGGCGTTCGCGTAAATCGCATCGGCCTGGAGGCGCTCCACGGCGCCGTCGTCCACCATCTGAGCGAGGAAACTCCGGAACTCGCTCCAGGTCCGGAACGGGGAGGCCTCGCGGTGGGCGACGATCGCCCGCGCGAGCGACTGCGCCTGCCCGAAACTCACCGGCGGCGTTCTCGCCGCGATCCCGGTGGCCTGCCAGGAGATTCCGCCTGCCGGCTCGCGGTCGACGTCCTGGTCCACCACGACGGCCTGGACTCCCGCGAGGACCGCTGCCAGGACCTCGGGGGGTGCGGTGTTCAAGTCCACCGGTCGCCGGCGCTGGGCGAGGGGACGTCCAGTGGGCCGCCGTCCGAGCACGGGCGTTCCCTCCACGGGGACCAGGGCGGGGTCGGCCGGGGCGACGCCCGAGGGGTCGGCCCAGGCGTGCACGGTCACGAAGTCGGCGAGCAGGGCGAATTCCGCTGGCGTGACCGGACCTCCCGGGACGAGCAGGATGTCCTTCTTCGACGCGAAGCGCCGGAAAGGGAGCGACTCGCGGTAGGCGAGGATCATCTGGGCCTCGGACGAGTCGAGCGGGGGTCGGGCCGGGTCGAGGGCCCGAGAGAGGTTGACGAGCATCGAGACGAGCGGCTCGTCGGCCACCCTTCGCCTGGGATCGAGCGGCGCGTTGAGGTCGATCATCGAGGCGGCGTCGAGCACCTTCACCACGTAGGTGTCGCCGAGGGTCTCGTAGCTGGTAGGAAGGGCCCCGGAGTACGGACGACCGTTCCCGTTCGCTGCGATCTCGGGGTTGCCGTCTACCGTGTTCCCGGCGAAGAACGAAGGAAGCGAGGCGAATTCCAGGGGCGTTCCGTTCCCCGCTGGACGACCCGGTTCTCCGCGGTAGAACCAGGCCGCGTCCGGTCCATCCCATGGTGCTCGTGAGGCGGCGCGTACCTCGGCCAGGACTCGCTCGATCCCCGCGAACGCCAGGAATCGCGCCCGGACCTCGTCCACGCGCACCGAGGCCGCCTGGCCCTCGATGGCCGTCAACCGGGCGAAGGAGATCGCCAGGACGGCGAGAACGAGAAGAACTCCGAGCGCCACGACCAGCGCCGAGGCCCGGCGAGAGAAGAGGTGCGCGCGTCTCACGGTCGATCCCCCTTGGTCCTGAGGACAAGACCTTCCACGCGGGGAAGTTTGCCCATCTCCGCGACCCCAAGCCTTGTTTGTGCTGCGAATTTACCCGAGTCCGTGACCCATTACAAGGTAAAACTGGAGTCGTGAAACCCGGTTTGGAAGACGAACTCATTCTCTGCCACTCGGACCTCGATGGTCTGACTTGCCTGGTATGCTCCCGACAGGATCCCGGCCGAGAGCGGATTGTAGATCTCTCGCTGTATCGTTCGTTTGAGCGGACGCGCGCCGAAGGTCGGGTCGTACCCCTTCTCGGCGAGGAGGTCCATCGCCTCGTCCGAAACCGAGAGCCCGATGTGACGCTCGGCCAGAAGCTTCGCCAGCCGGGTCACCTGGATGGCGACGATCCGGCGGAGCTCGCTCGCCCCGAGGCTCCCGAAGACGACGATCTCGTCGATCCGGTTCAGGAACTCGGGGCGGAAGTGGAGCTTGAGAGCCTCGTGCACGATCTCCTCCCGGCGGCGCGCGTCGGGCTCCGCCTGGATCTCCGCTCCAGCCATGTTCGAGGTCATGATGACCACGGCATGGGTGAAGTCCACGGTCCGGCCGCGGCCGTCGGTGAGGCGTCCGTCGTCGAGGATTTGCAAGAAAAGGTTGAAGACCTCCGCGTGGGCCTTCTCGATCTCGTCGAGAAGCACGATCGCGTAGGGACGTCGCCGTACCGCCTCGGTCAAGGCGCCACCTTCATCGTAGCCGACGTATCCGGGCGGGGCTCCGATCAGGCGGCTCACCGTGTGGCGCTCCTGGTACTCGCTCATGTCGAGGCGGACCATGGCGGCCTCGCTGGAGAAGAGGAAGTCGGCGAGGGCCCTCGCGAGCTCCGTCTTGCCGACGCCGGTCGGCCCGACGAGGAGGAACGCCCCGATCGGCCGCCGCGGGTCAGCAAGGCCCGCCCTCTGGCGCCGGATCGCCTCCGAGACGAGGCGCACCGCGCGGTCCTGCCCGACGACGCGCCTCCCGATCTCCTCCTCCATCCGGAGCAGCCGGTCGCGCTCGCCCTCCAGCAGCCGGGTGACCGGGATGCCGGTCCAGCGCGAGACGATCTGGGCGATCTCCTCCTCGTCGACTTCTTCCTTGAGGAGGGCGCCGCCCGCCTGGAACTGGGCGAGTTTCGCGTTGGCGGCCGACAGGTTCCGCTCGAGCTCGGGGATCCGGCCGTACTGGATCTTCGCCACCTCCTCGAGATCGCCCTTGCGGACGAACTGCTCGGCCTTCGTCCTGAGGAGCTCGATCTCCTCCTTCGTCTTGCGGATCTCCGAGATCGCATCCTTCTCCGCCCTCCAGCGGGCGGTGAGGGACTGGTCGCGCTCCTTGAGACCGGCGAGTTCGCGCTCGATTTCGGCCAGCCGGTCGCGGGACTCGCGGTCCTTCTCCTTGCGGAGCGCCTGCCGCTCGATCTCGAGCTGCATCGAGCGGCGGCGAACCTCGTCGAGGGCCGGCGGGAGGCTGTCGATCGCGATGCGGAGCCGGCTTGCGGCCTCGTCGATCAGGTCGATCGCCTTGTCGGGGAGCTTCCTGTCGGCGATATGGCGGACCGAGAGCGTGGCCGCGGCAACGATCGCCTGGTCCTTGATCCGGACCCCGTGGTGGACCTCGTAGCGTTCCTTCAGGCCGCGCAGGATCGCGATCGTGTCCTCGATCCCCGGCTCCCCCACGAAGATCGGCTGGAACCGACGCTCGAGCGCCTTGTCCTTCTCGACGTGCTTCCGGTACTCATCCAGCGTCGTCGCGCCGATGCAGCGAAGCTCCCCACGGGCGAGCGCCGGTTTCAGCATGTTCGCCGCGTCTGCCGCGCCCTCGGCCGCCCCGGCTCCGACGACCGTGTGGAGCTCGTCGATGAAGAGTATGTTCCGTCCCTCGGCGGAGACGACCTCCTTGAGGACCGCCTTCATGCGCTCCTCGAACTCGCCGCGGAACTTCGTCCCCGCGACCATGGCGCCGAGGTCGAGCGCGAGCACGCGGCGGTCCTTGAGGCCCTCCGGGACGTCCCCCTGCACGATCCGGCGGGCGAGCCCCTCGGCGAGCGCGGTCTTTCCCACCCCCGGCTCCCCGATGAGGACCGGGTTGTTCTTTGTCCGGCGGGAGAGGACCTGGATGATGCGGCGGATCTCCTCGTCCCGCCCGATCACCGGGTCGAGCTTTCCCGCCCGCGCGAGCTGGGTCAGGTCGCGGCAGAAACGCTCGAGCGCGCGGAAGCTCTCCTCGGGGGTCTTCGACTCGACCCGGCTCGTCCCGCGAAACGCCGCCAGCGCGGCGAGGACCTTCTTCCCGTCCACGCCGCGTTCCGAGAGGAGCCGTCCCGCCTCGGTCCGCGACTCCACCAGGCCCAGGAGCACGTGCTCGGTCGAGAGGTACTGGTCGCCGAGCTTCGCCGCAGCCCGCGCCGCGACGTCCATCGCCCCGAGAACCTCACTCGCGACGGCCGGTTCCGCCGGCGATGCGAGCGTTCCAAGCCGTTCGAGCCCGCGCTCTACGGAGGACGCGAGAGGAGGGAACGGAACCTCCATCCGGGCAAGGACGGCGGGGACGAGTCCCTCCGACTGCGCGAGGAGCGCCTGGAGGACATGGAGCGAGGTGAGCTCGCCGTGGCGCTTCGAACGCGCGGCGGCTTGCGCTTCCTGGAACGTTTCAAGCGTTTTCTGGGTCCACCGGTCGGGTTGGAGGGCCATCGGTTCGCTCCTGGAGAAGAGGGCACAGAAGCTCCGATGCGCAAAGCTCGCGCCAATCCGGATGGAGATCCCTGGACCTTGCTCACAGAGCCTTTGCGCGCGACGCGTGAGCGGGGAAGGGCCTCGCTCGCCGCGCGTTCTGGCCCGGATCCGCGGAGGATCTCGCGCCAGAATGGCAGGAGACCGGAAGCGGTCCCCCTTGGAAAGGCTCCTACCCCGGCCCGAACCCGACGCCGAGCTTCCGCGCGAACCCTTTCTCGATGAGGTGCGCGAGGATCTTCCGGGCGTTCTCCTCGGGCGTCGAACGCGTCGTCTCCAGCGTGATCTCGGGATGGCGCGGCGGCTCGTAGGGATCGTCGATGCCGGTGAAGCCCTTGAGCTCGCCCCGGCGGGCCTTCGCGTAGAGCCCCTTGAAGTCGCGGCCCTCGCAGACCTCGATCGGTGTGTCTACGAAGACCTCGACGAAGCGGTCGGAGCCCACCATGTTTCGCACGTCGTTTCGCGTGGCCCGGTAGGGGGAGACCGCGGCGGCCAGGACAACGCCGCCGTGCCGGGCGATCTCGGCGGCGACGAACCCGATCCGGCGGATGTTGACGTCCCGGTCCTCCTTGGAGAACCCGAGGCCCTTGGAGAGGTGAGTGCGCACCACGTCGCCATCCAGGACGGTGACCTGCCGTCCGTGCTCGAGAAGCAGGACCGTGAGCACCTCGGCGGTCGTGGACTTGCCCGCGCCGGAGAGACCGGTGAACCAGACGCAGACCCCCTGGCGGTGCCGCGGCGGGTACGTTTCGGAGAGGATCTCGGCGACCTCCGGCCGCGTGAACCACTCCGGGAGCTTCCGCCCGGCCTCCAGGTAGTCCTCGCGGACCTGGGTGCCGGAGATGGACGCCGTACGCGCGTCGGCCGGGAGCTTCCCGACCTCCTCGTAGCGATCTTCCTCGGGGAGGTAGACGAGTTCGCCGAACGGGATCATCGCGACGCCGAGCTCCGCCGCGTGGCGGGCGACCATCTCCTGCGCGTCGTAGGGGCCGTAGAAGGGTCTTCCGGAGGAATCGACTCCCGGGCTCGCGTGGTCGCGGCCCACGATCAGGTGGTTCGCTCCGTAGTTCCTTCGGATCAGGGCGTGCCAGAGCGCCTCCCTCGGGCCCGCCATCCGCATGGCAAGCGGGAGGAGCGCCAGGACGATCCGCCCGGGATCGTAATACCGCTCGGCGAGAGCCTTGTAAGTCCGCACGCGAGTGAAGTGGTCCACGTCGCCGGGCTTGGTCATGCCCACGACAGGGTGAAGGAGGAGCGTCCCGTCCACCCTCTCGGCGGCGCGCTTGGTGAGCTCCTCGTGGACGCGGTGGAGAGGGTTCCGCGTCTGGAAGGCAACGACGTTCGCGTGTCCCGTCAGACGCTCGCGCGCCTCGCCGGGCTTGAGCCGGAGCTCCCGGAAGTCGTGGTGGACGGGCAGCGCGAGGACCCGCAGGCGCCCCGAAACGTTCCAGCGACCCCAACGGTGCATCTCGGCCACCAGGGGGTGGCGGAGGTCCTGCGTCCCGAAGACCCTTTGGGAGGCCTCGTTACGGTCCCATTCGTAGATCTCCTCGACGGCAAGGACCGCGAGGAGCTCGTTCTTGGAGTTTCGGAGGGCGACCTCCTGGTCGAGCGAGATCGGCGTGCCCTCCTCGACCGGAAGCGTGACCGGGATCGGAAACAGGTGCCCGCTCGAGAGCCGCATCTCGTCCAGGACCCGGCGATGGTCCTCCCGGCCCATGAAGCGGTCGAGAGGTGAGAACGCGCCCGTGGCGAGGAGCTCCAGGTCGCAGACTGACCTGTCGGAGATCTGGATCGAGGGGAGGCGGCTCGCGCGGTTTTTTTCCTTCTCCCGATCCCCGGCCGGTACGACGAGATCGACCAGCCGGCCGCCGTAGGGCTGGATCAGCGTCGAGGTTCCGGTCGAGGCGGACTTCATCGGGGAGAAAGCTCCTGGAGGGTTGAAAGGGCGGAGAGTGTACCCGAACAATGCATGGTCGCTGTAGGGCGCGGTTTATCCCCCGCCGCACCAGGGCCGGGACAAACCCGGCCCCTACATTTGGGTGACGGCGGTAGGGCGGGGGCTTGTCCCCCGCTTCACCCCAGGTGGGCTTCTTCCGCTCTCTTCGCGGCGATCGAGGAGATCTCGGCTTCGAGGGCGAGCTCGCCCTCGACCCGGAGCCGTTCCGCGAGCCGTTCCACGTGCCGGGCGCCGGGAGCCCGGTGCGCGAGGAAGCGGTAGTCCGAGGGGATGCGCGCGAGAGGGACGAGCCGATCGAAGAGTTCTGGCTCCAGGGCCTCCTTCCCGAGCGCATCGAGCAGCCGGTTAGCCGGGGCGAGCCGGTCCCGTGGTTTCTCCTCGCACCGGAAGGCCTCGACGACCTCCTCCTCCACGAACCGGCGGAGGATCTCGATGTGGGGGAGGTCTTTCGGCCGCCGAATGGCCATCTTGTTCGCGAGGAGGTGGAAGGGATCCGCAACGGGGATCGAAAGGCCGTCCGGCTCCAGGACGAAATCGCGTCCCAGCGAGATCGCGACGTCGGGCGGGGGAAGTCCGCGGCTCGAACTGAGGACATCGATCTCCTCCCCGCGCCACTCGAGGACCGTCACGGGAAGGGTTCGTGGTTTTGGCCTCTTCACGATCCGGACTCCCGTCCTCGACGCCCACTCGAGGAGCGCGGAACTTTCCGCGGACGGGGCGTAGAGGTCGAGATCGACCGTCTGGAGCTTCACGCCCATGAGCCGCGCATACGCACTCACCGCACACCCGCCGATGACGGCAAACTGGAGTCCGCTCTTCGTCAGCTCGGCGAGGAATCCGGCGAAGTCCTCGAGAGTACGTGTCTTTTCCTTGGGCGGGGGCGGCATATCCTATTGAACTCCACGACACTTTGGTGGATCGCTTCGGGGGTAGCGTCCTCCGGGCGAAGCTTCGTCGGATCGATCTTGTCCCAGGGATTCGGGTAGGGCAGGGGAAGTCCGAGGGCCGCGGCCTTCTCGTTCTCCTCGCGCTGGGCAAGAGCGCGGGCCTCCTTCCGGGCCCAGTCCTCGTCGATCTCGGCCCAGGGCCTCTCGTCGGCCTCTTCCCGGGTCCAGGACTCGTCGGTCCAGAGCCAGGGTTGGTCTTCCAGCGGGGTCGGGGTGGTGTCGTCCATGCCTCCTAGAGGATACTCGGGGCTCCCGGGACTCGCAATCGGAACGGGCCAGTCGGGCGGGTGCATGACCGATATTGGGAGTCGCTTCGCCCTTCGAACTCGCACTCGTACTCGGAGTGTCGCCGAGGGCGCGAGCGCCTGGCGCTTCCGAGGGCAAACAGGCTGGCGTTGGTCGACAAAGGTTGCCGATGCGAGCCTCGAATCCGAGTGCGACAACGAATACGTGTACGAGCACGACACCGAGTACGAGGACGAGTACGAGTGCGAGTGCGAGGACGAGGACGACTTCGACAAACCCGGAATCGTAGTCTCCTATCAAGAAGGGTCATGCACCCCAGTCGGGCGCCCCGGTTGACCCTCCCCGCGCCGCGGACTAGACTTCGCAGATGGAGCCTATCAGCCGCTGGCCAACCCGATGACGGCCGTCACGGACCTCGCCGACCTCCTCGTCGAGATGGTGGACGTCCCGTCGGTGACGGGGGACGAGGCCCCCTTCGCGCGGCTTGTCGCGGGGCACCTCCGGGAGGCGGGCTACGACGTGCGGCGGCAGGAGGCGGCATCGGGCCGCGAGAACCTCCTCGCCACGCGGGGGACCCCCCGCGTCCTCTTCTCGACGCACCTCGACACCGTGCCCCCGCACCTCCCGGCGAGGCGCGAGGGGGATCGGGTATTCGGGCGCGGCGCCTGCGATCCCAAGGGTCCGCTCGCCGCCATGTTCGAGGCGTCCCGCAGGCTCACCGGGCGCGCCGCCGAGGAAGCCGGGTTTCTCCTCGTCGTCGGCGAGGAGGTAGACCACTGCGGGGCGCGGGCGGCGACACGGCTCCTTATGGAGGGAAAAGCGCCGGAGGCAATCCTCCTCGGCGAGCCCACGGAGAACCGGATGGCGCGGGCGCAAAAGGGAGTGCTCCGGCTCGTCGTCCGGGCGACAGGGAAGGCCGGTCACTCGGGATACCCGGAGATCGGTCCCTCTGCGATCGATCGGCTCGTGGATGCGCTCGCCCTGCTTCGCAAGACCGACTGGCCCGCCGACCCGCAACGCGGTGCCACCACGCTCAACGTCGGCGTGATCCGGGGCGGCGTCGCCGCGAACGTCATCGCCCCGGCGGCAGAGGCCGAGCTCCTGTTTCGCTTGGTTGGGGAACCGGGTGTGGTCCTCGATCGGCTCTCGACGCTCCTCGGCGGCTCTTTCGAGGCCCACGTCGTCTCCTCGCACCCGCCGCTCGACCTCCCCGTGCTGGAAGGCTTCCCGGCGACCGTGGTGAGCTTCCACAGCGACGCCTCGATCCTCCAGGAGATCGCCCCCGTGTACCTCATGGGTCCGGGCGACATTCGCGTGGCTCACTCGGACCAGGAACGCATCTCGCTGGACGACGTCCGGCGAGGCGCGGACCTCTACGAGCGCGCCGCGCTCCAGATCCTCGAAGGAAACCGATGAGACTTTTCACCGCCGAGCTCATCTACGTCAACGGGGTTTTCCGCCGCGACTACGCCGTCCTCGTGGACGGGGAGGGCCGCATCCAGAAGGTCGTCCACCGCTCGGAACTCATCCACGACAAGGAAGAAACGGCCCACGACCTGCATAACCTCGACCGGTGCGCGCTCCTCCCGGGCTGCGTGAACAGCCATTCCCACGCCTTCCAGGTCTACCTGCGCGGCGCCGCCGACCAGGCGGCCGGCTTCGACGACTGGGTGGACCGGTATCTCTACCCGCTTGCCCTCGCGCTCGACGAGGAAGCAATCTATGCGTCCGCGCAGCTCGCCTTCTATCAGATGATGCTCGCCGGGACGACGACGGTGGGGGAGTTCTTCTACCTCGCCAACGACCGGGACGGGCGCCCGGCTGAGAACGCGGGCGCTCGCGCCGTGATCCGTGCGGCGCGCGACGTGGGGCTCCGCATCGTGCTCCTCCGTTCCTTCTACGACCAGGGCGCGAAATCCGGGCAGCGCCGGTTTCGCGAGAAGGCCCAGGACGCGCGGCGGCTCACCGAGATGCTCGCGTCCGAGTTCGCGCACGATTCCGGGGTCTCCGTGCTCCCGGCGCCCCACTCTCTCCACGGGGCGAGCCGCGAGGCGATCCAGGCCGCCGCGGAGCTCGCCGCCTCGTGGAACGCGCCCTTCCACATCCACCTCGCCGAGCGGCGCTCCGACATCGACCGGGCGAGGGATCTCCACGGTTGCCGGCCGCTCGAAGCCCTCGACCGGATGGGGGTCCTCTCCGCCCGCACCGTGGTCGTCCACGGCTGCTGGCTCGCGGCCGAGGAGCGCGCGCGGCTTGCCGAGACGTCGGCCGGCCTCGTCGTCTCTCCCGTCACGAACCAGTATCTCGGAGACGGCGTGACGGACGTGGCGGATCTCCTGTCGAGGGGGGTCCACGTCTCGCTCGGCACGGACGCGAACGTCCGCTCGAGCCTTTTCGGCGAGGCCCGCGCGGCGGAGTTCCTCGCGCGGACGGGCCGCCTGTCGATGGGGGTCCTCTCGCGTGCATCGAGGATCCCCGGCCCGCAGGCCCTTCTCTGGATGGCGACCGAGGCCGGCGCGAGAAACCTCGGTGTTTCGGCGGGAGTTCTCGCGCCCGGACAATGGGCGGACATGGTCGCGCTCGACCTCACCGACCCGTCACTGGCCGGAGGGGAGCGGGGCGAATCCGCGGCCCTCGTCAACCGGATCGTATTCTCGATGGTGCCCGAGTCCGCCGTGCGGCACGTCTTCGTCGGTGGGGTGCCCGTGCTCTACGATCGGGAACCCGTGCGCGTGGAGCGGAAGCAGGTGGTCGAGGCGGCGCGCGCCCACTTGCCGTCCCTGGGCGCGACCTCGATCCGATGAGGAGTATCGCTCTCGGGCTCGAGCCCATCCAGAAACCCTCCCGTCGCCGGGCGGGCGGCGGCAGCCCGTCTGCTTCGTTGCTTCGCCCTAGTCGTAGCAGGGCTACGACTTCGGGCTCGCGCCTCGCAGCCGGGCCGCCGGCGCTCCGCCGGGCTCGGTCCGGGTTTTTGGATGGGCTCTTTCTCGTCATCGTCCTGTCCGGCTGCCGGGCGAGCGAGGACCTGCCCGCGAAGAAGAACGAGGTCTACGCCGACTATTCGTCCCGGGACGGAGGCTTCGATCGGCTCGCCCCTCCCGCGCCCGACGAGTGGCTCGCCCTCGTGGATGAGCCCGGGCAGACCTTCGAGGAGTTCAAACGGACGGCGTCGAACCAGCGGAGCGCCGGGCGGGACACGATCTACCTCCTGCCCGCGGAGGGACTCTCCCGCCGCAACCCCGAGCTCCTCGAGACCGTCCGGGAATACGTGAGCGTCTTCTTCCAATGCGCGGCGTCGTTCCTCCCGGACCGGCCCCTCCCGCGCTCCGCCTGGTCCCCCGACCGGCAGCAGTACGACGCCGAGGCCATCCTCGACGATCTCGCGGCCGCCGTCCCTTCCGACGCCCTGGCGGTCGCCGCCTTCACCGACCGCGACCTCTACTCGGGGCGCCTCAACTTCGTCTTCGGCCTGGCGAGCCTGACCCGTCGCGTGGGCGTCTACTCGATCCACCGCTACGGCGACCCGCATTCCCGCGAGGGGCTCCGCCGCACTCTCAAGGTCGCCAACCACGAGATCGGCCACATGTTCGGCATCCGGCATTGCGTCTTCTACCGCTGTTCGATGAACGGCTCGAACTCGCTCGCGGAAAGCGACGCCCGGCCGATCCACTACTGCCCCCCCGACCTCGACAAGCTCGTCCGCGCCGTCGGGTGCGATCCCGCCTCCCGCGCCCGCGATCTCGCCTCGTTCTACCGCCGGATCGGTTTCCTCGACGACGCGCGGTTCCTCGAGGGGAGGCTCCCGTGACGACCGCCCGATCCGGTTTTCACAGCGGAACAGCGAACGTCGAACTCCGAACGTCGAACTTTGGGTTCTCCTGACCGCCATTCGTTGAACGGTCGGCCCGAAACGAGAATCTGTCCGGCGTGCTCTTCCCGCCACCGCCTAGAAATGCCGAGCTGGTACTTGATGGTCTTCGTGGGCGAGACGCCGAAGATCGAGTCGATCTCGGCGCCGGTTGCCAGGACCATCACCGTCACGCGGAACGCGGGGGGAGGCGCCAGGGCGATTAGATAGCGGATATCGCATACGCGCGCGCGGGCCTTCTCGTTCCATCGCGCATCGAGCACCTCCTTCGAACCCGGGTGGTGGTGACCGAAGTCGATGGTCACGGACTTCCCCGTGTGGTGCTCGATTTCCAGGAGTTGCTGGCGTAGATCGGGGAAGAGCCCGGCTCCCGGCGGGTAGTGGTATCCAAGAGCCTTCGCCACCTCGAATTCGAACCAGTGTCCCTTGGGTCGGACTTCCAGAATGCGGTTCGCATCGTCTCGGGGCGCGTCGATCCCCATGAGCGGCCGAAACAGGAGGGCCAACTCCTCCAGCGAGAACAGACACAACGGGTCGGCGGGCGCGTTTGCCAGCGGCTCGCCGTCCGCGAGGTCGCGCGTATTGATGCGCGCCCTTTTCGCTGCGGATCGCTCAAGAAGCCGTTTGCGCGGAGTCACAACATCATTGGCGGCGAGCGCTGCCCGAACGCCTCGTCCACCAGCGCGTCGAGCTCCGCGTCATCGCGGCTCACGTCGAGACCTGCCGGGTACAAGCGAATGCGGTCGACGATGCGTCTCGCGGCCGCAATCATGTCGCGGGCGACCGGCGATGCCGGGTCTGGCAACGGGTACTTCGCGACATACTGCGTGATGTACCGGCGCCGGCCTGCGTAGAGCCTGTTGTTGAAGGCCAAATCGTGGAAGCGCGACATCAAGTTGGAATTCGCAACGGCGAGCAGGAGATACATGGTGTCAGCGGGAATGCCCGGTCGCAGCGTCATCCAGTAGCAGTCGCCGTTGACGATGCTGCCGCCGCAGTCGACATGGAAGCGGGGTCCTGGGCTGATGTCCGGGAACACGAGCTTCGGAGCGCTCCATGCGCCGGGATCTTGAGGGACCCATATCTCGTACCAGAGCCGTCCGGCCTCTGTGACGTAGCGACGTTCCTCCAGACGCTCCCGGTGCGATTCCAAGTAGGCTCTCGCCCTCGGGTAGCGGGCCAGCTCGACGACGCGACGTCGACCATACGCCAGCTCGTGCGGGTAGAGCACACGCTTGACCGGGGTGGTGCCGGCCGGCAAGGCCCAGCGACAGGCGTCTTCGTGTGTGAGAAGTGGACGAAGTAGGGCGCGTTCCGGTCTCTCGCCGGGAGAGGCATCCTCCCAGTCATCGCGGATGAACACGTCGTCTGCGGTCGTCTTGATTCCGACCCGAACGGTCGCCACATCGCCGAAGACCCCGCGTGCCCGAGCGCACACCTGCCGCAGCCATCCACTCTCCTCGCCGGTTGTCAGAGACCAGACCTGTGACGGATCCGGCCCGAGTACGAGATCGCCTCGCGCGAACCGAAACGTACCGCCCCGGATTCGATAGGATCCGGGGCGCCCGCGCCGCAGGACGTCGAAGATGTCTGCCCGCCGCGAGACGCTGGCGTGGTCGAGGGCGGGCCGATCGGCCTCCGTGTAGATCTTCAGGAATCGCGGCGCACGCCCGACCCGTTCTCGCGGGTCGCTGGCGCGCCTGCGACCGAGAAAGATCGCCGGAAGAACCGCAGCTTCGAAGATCTTGGTATCCCCCAGGTCGATGATCTCGTCGATCTCGTAGTGCTCGGCAAGATACCGCCTCACGGCGCGACCACCCAGGGTCGTGAGGAATCGATTGGACGTGATCACGCCGAGGTGGCCGCCTGGACGCAGGCTCTCTGTGGCCGCGACCAGGAAGGCGTGGTAGAGGTCGACCCGCCCGCTGAGCCCGAAGCAAGCGGCGAGCCGCTGCGATCGCTCCGCCCCCAGGTGTTGCGTTCTGACGTACGGCGGGTTTGCGATCACGACATCGAACGCCGCATCAAGTGTCGCGTCGCGCGCACGGGTCTCGAAAAGATCGGACGGACCGCGCCTTCGGCACGCGAGGTCGAGGAAGTCCCCTTGGACGACTACGCTGCGAACGCGCGGCTGGCATTCGAGCGCCGTCCGCGCGGCCGCAGCGGCGTGCTCGTCGGCTTCCACGCCGACGAGCACGCACGGATCGGGTTTCTCCGCTCCGCGCAGCGCCGCCATGAACGCGGCGAGGAGCGTGCCCTCCCCGCAGGCAGGATCGAGGATCCGCATGGCGCGACCGGCGGGAGCGGACGTGTCCCGCGCGAGTCGTTCCGCCACGAACGCGGCTAGTGGGGGAGGCGTGTAATGGATGCCCATCACCTTCCGGCGAAGGCCAGACTCCCGGTCGTTGTCAGCGTCGTACCCGTAGCTCGGCCGCTGCGCCGGCGGGCGGTCGAAGCTGTGGAGGCCGGCCTCGGAGTTGTTCGGTCGGCCCGCCTCGTGCCGGTGGTCGTCGGTGCTGCGAGCGGGCTTCGTTTTCGACTTCCCCCCCGGCTTCTTGGGCTTGGCCATGTCTCCTACTCCCTCGCGGGTCACAGTTTACACCTCCTCCCGAGCGCAGTCACTCAGCTCGCGGATCGGAGGAGTCTCGCGGAGGTGAGCGGGCGGTCGAACAACTCGTCTCTCTCTCGACAGAGGAGCACAGCTCCGTTCGCCTCGGCGTGGAGTCCGCGCTAGCCACATGCCGCCACCCCTGCGCGTTGCCGCACCAGCTCCGGCTCCTCGAGACCGCGGCCCCTGAAGACCTTTTGCGGATCGCCGAGACGATCTTCGAGCGCACTCCGCGTGTTGCGATCCCAGCCTTGATCGATCTGCTCGGTTCCGAGGACTTCGGCTCTCGGAACAGTGCGGGGCTGCTGCTCGAGAAACTGACTGGCGCCAAGGTTCCGCCGCTGTACGCCTACGAGGACCAGGACAAGGTGCAGGAAGGCGTCCGCCTCTGGCAGACCTGGTGGCGCGAAAACGAGAGCCGTTACCGAGACGGCCGGTAGAAAGCGTTCAGATTCCAGCAGACCGAGCCGCGGAAGCTCCAGGTAGTCGGACGAACTGCAACGCAAACGTGCGGCAACCGCGGAGAATGACAGATAGTCGTGTCATAACAACCGCGGCACTGGCACTTTACGGATGCGGCGAAAGTGCCGGCATCGTACCTCGATGTTGCCGCCTACGCTTGACCAATGGATCGACCATGGACCGCGATCGTATCGGCACGGGACCACGGGACTCTGGCGGCGAGACAACGGCCTGGTGGGCTTGACAGGACGGCTCTGCCGAGTAGGATCCGCGCTCCTGCCGTCCTCGATGGACGGCGGTGGTGTCGCAGACATTCCGTTCCATGAGACAAGGAGCGCCCTCCCATGGCCGAGGAGAAGCCGCAACCCGCCACGCGAAAGGCGGCGACCCGCCGGAAGAAGCCCGCCGGGAAGAAAGCCCTGACCGCCCGTGAACGCAGCCGCTTGCTCCGCCCGGCGACGAACTACGAGGAGGCGGCGGGAAAGGCGGTTACGGAGTGGACGGCCCGCCGCAAGATCGTGAAAGTTCCGGATCTCACCCCGAAGCGACTCCAGGCCCTCGTCAACAAGGCCAAGCGCGCCCAGGGCAAGGAAAGGAAGGCCGCGCAGCGCCTCCAGCTCGCCAAGGACGCCAGGATGCTCGCCGACCACACCGCCTGGAAGGCGCTCCTCGACCTCAAGGCGTTCGTCGAGACGGCGTCGCGGCGAGCTCCGGAACTCCTCAAGGCTTTCGACTTCCTGATCCGCCTGATGAAGCGCGCGCCCGCCGGTTCGGGCGCGAAGACGAACGGCGAGCCGGAAGAGAAGAATCCCTGAGGCAGCGGTCCGCCCCGCGAGAATCAGGTGCCCGAGGTCCCGGCCCTGGCAAGGCGCTCGGCGAAAGCCTTGTGATCCGGACTCGCGAGACCGCGCCCGGCCACGTCGAAGACCCGTTTCAGGTCGCGGGCGAGGAGGGCCCGGGGATCGAGCCACAGGCCGGGGAAGACCCGGCTTCTCAGCATGCCATTCTCGTCCGGGGCGATCGGCACGAATTCGCCCTCCTCCAGCGCGAACCAGTCGATCGCCTCGTCCTCGGTCCTCCAGACGATGTACTCCCGAACGCCGTTGCGCCGGTACGCGCGCAGCTTGTCGTGCAAGTCGTAGCTCGCGCTCGTGGCGGCGATCTCGGCGACGAGCTCCGGCGCCCCCTCGACGTAGTCGTCTTCCGAGGTGCGCGACTGGCCACCGTGCTCGGGCAGGATCCTCAGGAAAATATCGGGCTGGGGCTCGTTGTCGAGGTCGAGCCGGACGGTGGAATTGTCTGCTCCCTCGACGCCGGGCGTCCCGGCCTGGTAGACCGCAAGCCACCCGATGAGGACGAAGTGAGGCTTGCCGTGGCGATCCTTCCGAACGGGTGAGGGCATGATATAGACCACTCCTTCGACGAGCTCCGCCTTGATGCCGTCCGGCATGGCCGCGTAGCGACGCTCGAACTCGGGGCGGGAGAGCCTGTCGCCTGGCTGGAGCGGCGGCACCGCGCGCCTCTCGGCGGGCGCGGTCCCCTGTGTCTCCTTCGCGAATCCGGCCATCGACCACAGAGTACCATCCGGTCGAGTGGCGCGTCGAATGGTTGGCCGACTTTGATGAGGCCCCGGAGTCAGGGTCCCGGCAAAGTCGCCCGGCAACCTGTAGGGCGGGGGCTTGTCCCCGCCGTCTTCGGCCATGCCCCGGGCCTCGGCGGGGGACAAGCCCCCACCCTACGACTTTGTCCGTCGCCCTGGCCCACGCAGTAAAGGCCCTTGACGCAGAGTCGCTCTCTGTAAAGGATCTTGACGGATCTCTCGGGCCCGGTCGCGACGGTTCGGCACAAGTTTTCCAGGAATAGAAACTTGTGTCGTCCCGCCGGGATGTCCCGGGGCACGCGCTTTGCGCGCATGTCGGGATCGGGCGGAGCGGAACCCCGGAGGAGCGGGCTTGGCCAGGCTGATCGTACGCAAGGGCGAAAAGAAGGAAACGTATCAGCTCGTCAAGGACCTCGTGGCGATCGGCCGGGCGAGTGAGTGTACGATCGTCGTGGACGACGGGAAGAGCTCGAGGCGGCACTGCGAGGTCTTCCTCCGCGAGGGGGAGTGGCAAGTCCGGGACCTGGGGAGCCGAAACGGCACCCTCCTCAACGGGTTCCCGGTGCAGGAGGAACGGCTCGGGCCGGGGGACGTCATCACGATCGGCAAGACGACGATCACCTTCGAAAAGGAGGACGCTCCGGCGGGTCCGCCCGCCCCGGACATCCGGACGCGCCTTGACGTGCTCGAGCTCGAGCCGGAGAAGGAGGAGGAACGCCCCAAGGTCGCCGGGGGGATCGAACTCGTCTACCCGGACGCACCGACCCAGGAGGGAGACTTGCTGGACGCCGCCCCTCCGGGGAAATTCTTTCTCATCCGGCAGCGGGAGAGCGGCGACGAGCACGTCCCGCTCGGCGTCGCGACGGTCACGCTCGGCCGGAGCTCCAAGAGTACGATTTGTCTCGCCGAGGAGGCATCGGTGAGCTCGCGCCACGCGCAGATCGTTCTGGAGCAGGGAACGTACTACCTGGAAGACCTGGGGAGCACCAATGGGTGCCGCCTGAACCGGGTGCGGGTCGAGAAGCGCGTCCCGCTCTCCCACGGCGACCGGATCGACCTGGGCGACGCGCGTTTCTACTTCGTCCGGGAGAGCGCGTCGAGGGAAGGGGAGCCGGTCACGATCCGCATGGAGAAGCAGACGCCGGGGACAGCGGGGATCGCGCTCGCTCCGTCCGCCGCGGCCGGGGGCTTCGCCATCCTCGCGTTCTCGGCGGGGCTTGTCCTCGCCCTCTTCGGCGGCCTCCTCGCCTTCTACTTTCTCTCGCAGCCCTCGGTGAGCGGGACCGGCGACTCGGCGGGAGGCGTGCCGGGCAACAAGCTCCGCGACGGTTCTTTCGAGGAGGCCGAGGAGGCCGGCGAGGGAGGACCTCGCGTTCTCTCGCCGGCGCGGTGGCTCGTTCCGGACGCGGGCGTCGGGACTTCGCAGGAGCGAGCCCGGAGCGGGAAGTTCGCGCTCGTCTTCGGTCCGGCCCCGGAGGGCGAGTCACGATTCCACCGCGAGGCGAGTACGAGCGAGGCCGCCGGCGTCTCCCCGGCCCGGACCTACGAGATCGCCGTCTGGGTGCTGCCGCTCGCCTCGAAGGGCGCGGCCGGCGTCGAGCTGGAGTTCGTCGCCGTGCCAGGCGAGGGCGAGGAGACCCGGACCCGTCCCGCCGGGCGCCGCCGGGTGGGAATGGTGGCGGGAGAGGCGCTCGACTGGACCCAGCTACGCGCGCGCTTCCGCCCGCCGCCCGAAGCGACCGCCGTGCGCGTCGAGTGCTTCGTCGCGGGACCTGTCGAGAAGGTCCTCTTCGACGACGCCTCGCTCGTCGAGGTGGGAGGGGATCCCGATCCGGAGCCGGTGGATCTCGCGCTGGAAGGCGGCTACCGGTTCCAGGTGGACTCGCTCGGCGTGGGCCGACTGTCCGCGGGGGGCGCGAGGGAGGAGCGTCTGTCCCGCGTCCGCTTCGTCGGGGAACGAGAGGGTCGGGTCCTGCTCGACCAGCGCTACTCGGAAATCGAGGGCGGCCTGCCCAGGATCGAGACGGCGGCGACTCGCGACGGCCGTTCTTCCGAAAGTGTCACCGCGCTCGTGACCCGCGGCCGCACGGTCCTCTTCGGGACGGGGGGCTGGCTCCCGTTCGAGGTCCGCGCCTATCCGGACCGGGAGTTTCCCGGTGTCGCGATCGAGGTCCGACTGGGGCCGGTCGAGGACGGCGCGGGGGATCTCGACGCCGTTTCGATCGGGCTCGTGACCGACGTCGCCTCCCGCTTCCTCGAGAGCGGGACGGGCGTCCTCACGGTGGGAGCCTCCAGGGCGCACTTTGGCGCCTTCCAGGCTGCCGATGCCTCCCAGGTCGTCTGGCGTTCCGGCTCCGACCGGATCGGGATCTTCTACCCGGAACCGCTCCTCGTGGGCCTTTTCCCGCGCGAGGGGGGGGCGGAGCTTTCGGCCCGGACGGCGGCCTCCCTTGCCGGCGCGGCCGACCTCGCGATGGTGCTGCGGACCTCGTTTGCCGGCCAGGACCGGGAGTACAGGGAGCTTCTGGAAAGCGTGCGGGCGCACCGGAGGGATGGACGGCCGGGGGCGGCGCTCGCCGCGCTCCTGGAGATCCAGAAGCGATGCCCGTTCGAAAGCGGCACGGGAGAGGTCATGGGACCCTTCGACGAGCTCCGCGAAGAGGCAAGAGGCGCGGTCGAGGACTCCCGAGCCGGCCTCGCGCGGGCCGGCTTCTTCCGGCAGGAAGAGGCCTACGAGCGCGTCGTGGAACGCTGCCGGGAGGAGATCGCCGCGTGGGAGGGAACTCCGGCGGCCGAGACCCTGGGCGCGGTGCTCGCGGAGGCGTCGCGAGAGCTCGACGCGATCCGCGCGGACGAAGCGCGGGCGAGGAGCGACGTGCTCCTTCGCCAGGCCGAGGATTTCCTCGCCCAGGGCAAAGCGGCCGTGGCGCGAGAGATTTTGAGAAGGACCGTCGAGGCCTATCCGGGAACGGAGGCGGCCGAGAGAGCGAAGGAGATTTTGGGGGAGTAGGCGAGGACGGCAACGAGTACGAGATCGAGTGCGAGGACGAGTACGAGTGCGAGGACGAGTGGGAAGCGATGAGTGAGATCGGATACGGGATCGACTGGGGCGAGAGCGCGGCGCGGGTGATTGCGCTGGAGCGGCGGGGAACGGGATACCGGCTCGTGGGCCGGGCGGCCGCCGCGTTCGAGAAGCCCGAGGACGCGGGCCCGGCGCTCGCCGCGGCGCTCAAGGAGGCGAGGCTCCACCCGCGGCGGGCCCTTGTCGGGATCTCGGGATCGGGGCTCGTGCTCCGCTACACGAGGCTCCCGCGCATCGAGGACTGGAAGCTCCGCCGGCTGATGGAGATGGAGATCGAGGAGTTCACGGCGAAGAGCGAGAGCAAGATCGCGTACGACTACGGGATCCTCAACGTCCCCAGCCGCGAGATCGATCGCTTCCTGATGCTCGTGGCGATGGCGAAAGACGACGACCTGGAGATCGCCTTCCGCACTTTGCGCTCGGCGGGCGTCGGCGTCGAGACCGTGCAGCCCTCTCCGATCGCCCTCTACAACGCCTTCGTCAAATTCGGCGAGACGGGGGCCAAGGGCGTCGTCGCCCTGGTCGAGCTGGGAGCGCGTTCCTTCAATGTGGTGCTCCTCAAGGAGAGCACACTCTGGTTCGCGCGGAACATGGCCGGCGGGATGGACCTCTTCGTCGGCGCGGTCGCCCAGTCCTGCAGCCTCGACCCGGCCGCGGCGCGCGCGAAGATCGACGCCGAGGCCGACATCACGCCCGGCGGGACCTGCGAGCACAACCTCTCGGTCGGGCTCCTCTCGGCGGCCGGGCAGATCTTCAACATGGTCGAGGCGAGCCTGAAGTTCGCCCGGGCGCAGCTCGGGATCTCGCAGATCGACCTGGGGCGAGTCTACCTCGCGGGCGAGGGGTCGCGGGTGAAGGGGCTCACCGAGTACCTCATGAAAAGCCTCCAGCGGTCGGTCTCGACCTTCCGTCCCGAGGCGGACCTCGAGTTCCCGGAGGGGACCACGGCGGGCGACCTCGCGGGCTACGAGTCGGCTCTCGGCCTCGCGCAGATGGCGTGCGACCCGACCGCGTATCGCCTGACGCTCGTCTCCGAGCGCGAGAAGAAGAGGAAGGAGTTCCTCCACGAGACGCTCTACCAGTACCTCGCGGTTGCGGCGATGGTCCTGTTCCTGGCCGCCGGAATCGCGATCCGGGCTCACCGCTCGGGGGCGTACGAGGAGAAAACGAAGGAGCTCGCGCTCCTCGAAACCCGTTCGGAGAAGCTCTCGACCCGGATGGACGAGCTCCTCCTCGAGGCGTCGGCGGGCGAGAAGAAGGCCGAGCTCCTGGCCTCGCGGGCGCGTCCCGCCTCGGAATTCGCCCGGCTTGTCGACATCCTCAAGGAGGAGACCCCGCCCCACGTCTTCGTCACCTCGGTCGAGTTCGCCCGCGCCCCGGTCGGGGAAGGAAAAGAAAACCTCCACACGGTGAAGGGGGTTGTCGAGGAACACCTCTCGGACGTCTCCGCCGTCCTCATCGACTACTCGAAGGCCCTGGACGACCGGCCCGAGATCCGCTGCCAGCTCCGGTCGCGCCGGATGGACGAGGAGAAGGGGGTTCTGGAGTTCGAGCTCGCGATCTCGTTTGCCGCCGACGGGACGGGAGGTGCGCCATGACGCTTTTCCCACAAAAGTACAGGTTCGCCGGGCACGCGGGGATCCAGGTGGCGCTCTTCGTCGTCCTCCTCGTCGTCGCCTCGGTCCTGGGGGGCGGGGAAGCGGAGAAGGCCTACCTCGCGGCCCGGAGCCGTGTCGAGAACCTATTCTCCTCGGGGGAGGGGGCGCCCCCGGACCCGACCTCGGTCGACCGAGCCGAGGAGACGGTCGCGGCGCTTTCGAGCTCGACCGCGCTCCTGGAGTCGCGACTCGGCTACCACTCGTCCAGCGCGAGAAGCCCCGAGACCGTGAAGGACGCGAACGACTTCGCGGCGGCCCTCCAGGACGCGCGCCGCGAGCTCGAGGGAATCCCGGCCTCCCGTTCGGTCCGCATCCCGCCCAACCTGGGCTTCCCCGACGAGAACCCCAGCCCGGCGGCGCTCCCGGCGGCCCTCGTGCGGCTCGTGCTCGCGGTGCGGGAGATCGGCGCGGCCATCCGGGCCGGAGTCTCCGAGGTGACGGCCGTGGGCACCGACGTCGATCCCGACGAGAGCGGAGCCCCGTATCTCCGGGAGGTGCCCGTCCGGTTCGGCCTGCGGGGTCCGTCGCGTTCGATCGCGGCGTTCCTGGACGAGCTCGGGCAGTCGGAAGGGTACGTGGCGCTCCGCGAGGCGAAGCTCGCGAGCCGGGTGGGGAGGGACGAGGTCGATCTCTCCGCCGTCCTCGCCGCGCTCCTCGTCAACCCGGCGGCGGCCCCGGAGCAGTTCGGCGGAGCCGGGTCCGCGCCCGGAACGGCCGAGGGCCCCACTCGCACCATCGACGATCTCTTCCGGAGGCGCTAGTGGACTTGCTCCGACTGCACCGGGCGAAGAGCCAGCTCGCCCTCACCCTCGCGATCGTCGTTCCGATCTTCTTCTCGAACGCTTTCGGACCGGAGCCGGAGGGGGAGGCGGGCCTTGCGGCCCGCTCGCGTCGGATCGACCTGGGGAGCATCCGGAGAGCCGCGGACCCCACCCCTGCCGCGCTCCCATCCATGGCCTGGGACGACCCCGGCGCGCACAATCCCTTCCGGCTGACGACCGCGCGGGAGCCGCTGCCTCCGGTCGAGCTCGACTACCCTCCGCTCCCCTCCCTCTCGCAGCTTCGCCTCCCGGTGCTGCCGCTCCCGGAGGCTTCAGCCCTCTCGGCCGCGCTCGCAGCGCCGGTGAAGGACCCGGGGCCGGATCCGGGTCCCGGCACGGAGAATGGGACCGAAGACGGGGACGACGACCTCCCGGCGCCGAACGAACCGAGCCTCGCCGGACGGGTTCTCGCCTACGACCGCGTCTACACGAACGAGAAGGACTACCAGGAGGGGAAGATCCTCGACGAGACGCCCGAATACGTCGCCCTGCGCGTGAAAGGGGGTGCGAGCCGGGTGGACATTCCGAAGCGCGCGGTCGTCCGGATCGAGAGGGCGCGGACCTTGCGGGATGTCTACCTCGCCGAAGCCCAGTCCCTGACCAAGGCCGGCGACCGCGAGGGGTTTATCGAGATCGCGGGGGAATGCGTGCGCTTCCCGCGACTCCAGACCACGGCCGTGGAAATCCTCCGGGAGTATCTCTCCGCGTGGGATGCCCGAGACGTCGAGGCTCACCGGCTTCTCGCGCGGGCGAACCGCGAGCTCCGCGATCTCGACGGGGCGCTCGACGCGGTGAACGCCGCGCTCGTTCGCGAGGGGCTCGCCGACCCGGTTCTCACGAGGATGCGCGCGGAGCTCTACCTCGAGCTCGGGCCGTCCTTCCTCGACCGCGCGCTCGCTGACGCGAGAGCCGCGTTCGCCGGCGACCCGGGCCCGGAGTCGAAGATCCTCCTCGCGCGCGTTCTGGAGGCGCGGGGCGACGCTTCCGCGGCCCAGTCGGCGTACAGCGACGTTTCGTCCGGGGGATCCGGTCCACCGGAGGCGGCGCTCGGGCTCGGGCGGACCCTCCTCGCGCTCGGCCGATTCGACGAGGTGGGCCCCGCGCTTTTTAAGTACTCAAAAAAGACGCCCGACTCGCTCGCCCTGGCCGGTGCGGCGCTCTACTTCTCGGGAGACCTCGCCGGGGCCGAGGCGCGTTTCCGAGAGGCGCTGGCCGAGAATCCGGACCACCCCGAGGCAAATTTCGGCCTCGCTGTGGCGACACTGGAGTCCGGAGACGCCGACACGGCGGCCCTCCTCCTCGGACAGGTCGAGGAGTTCTTCCTGGCCGATCCGTCGTGGCCTCTGGTCGCCCAGGCGGTCGCAGCGGAGCGCGCGGGGGATCTCGCGGAGGCGTCGGCCCTCTACACCCTGGCGCGGGAGGCCAATCCGACGAACTGGTACGTGGACTATGCCGAGGGGGCCGGGGCGTTCGAGCGCGGCGACGCCTTCACCGCGGAGCCACTCCTGGAAGCCGCGCTCGCCGCCCGGTTCGACTTCGCCGACTGCCTCGATCGCCTGGGGGTGATCGCGCTCGTCTCGGGCCGCAACGAGGAGGCGAGACGCTACTTCGAGGAGGCCGCGAGCCGGGAGCCCACGACCGCGAGGGCGCTCTACCTCGCGGGGGCGCACGCGCGCCTGGGCGAGCTCGACCTCGCCCGGAACGCCTACCTCATCGCGCTCGACCTTTCGGGGGAGGGAGGGTGCCTCCCGGCCGAGCTCGGACTCGGCTGGGTCGCCAATTGGAAAGGCCAGGCGCTGGAAGCGGTCGAGATCTTCGAGGAACGAGGCGAGGGCCATCCCTACGCCTCGAGCGCCGCTCTTGCGATCCAGACGAATCTCGATCGCTGGCAATGGGTGGACCGCTTCGCCCGAGCGAACGACCGGATCCTCCACCGGAAGTGGCGCGAGACGGAAGGGCACGGGATCGAGATCGGGATCGACCGGGTGGACCCGCTCGCCGGCGATCCGGCCCCCGAACCGCGCCCGGTGGCCGTGTTCGAGGGGTCCCAGACCGGAGACTGGTCCCCGACGTTGCTCGCGCAGGTCGTGGAGCGCGACAAGCTCCACCTCTTCGAGGCCACGCTGCGCACGGAATTCGCCGCCGAGGCCTTCGTCGGGGTCGGCCTCTTCCCTCCGGACGACGCGGGAGGAACGGGGCTCTTCGTGTTCGGCACCACTTGGAAGGGGGAACTCGCCTACGGCGTCGTGGAAGGGGAGGGCCGCCCTCGCCTCACGGTGCTGGGCGCAGGGCCCGCGCCGGGCCGGCACGTCTTCGCGATCCGCATGGCGCAGGGCGCTCGCTCGTGCGACCTTCTCCTCGACGGCGAGGTCGCCCAGGCGGGAGCGAAGATCGACGTCCCGTTCCGAGGCCAGAGCGTGCGCGCTGGCGTGGTCGGCCTCGCGCGCGAGGGGGCGACCTGGAAGCTCGTCCTCGAGGAAGCGCGCTACGTCTTCCAGGAAGGGCGGAAGAGATGATCCACGGGTCGCGGACTCGTTCCTCGGGCTTCACGCTGATCGAGCTCCTGATCGTCGTCGCCATCATCGGAACGCTCCTGGGCATCCTGCTCCCGACGCTCGGCGTGGTCCGCGAGCGGGGCAAGGCGATGGCGTGCCTGAACGAGATCCGCCAGATCGAGACGGCCCTCTCCACCTACGAGGGGATTCACCGCGACTACCCTCCCTCGACGCTCACCGGGATCGGCATCCGCGGCGACGGCGTGAACGAAGGGAATGAAACGCTCCTCGCCTGCCTCACCACGGAACAAGGCGGCCCCTTCTGGGAGGTGCACGAGGACAAACTCGTCAACACCGACGAGGACAAGGCGCCCCGGGACATCTCGACCTACACCCGGTCGACAATCCGGACGAACGCGCTCTACGAGATCGCCGACCCCTGGCAGAACCCGTACGTCTATCTCCACGGGAGCGACATCGCGAAGACGTTCCGGGCGAAGTACCTGTCGGAGTTCGGCGTGCAGGACGTCCGGGCGGTGACGGAGGGCGAGAAGAAAGGGATCACCCCCGGCGAGGGGAAGTACCAGATCTGGTCGTTCGGCTCCAACGGCGTGAACGACCAGGGCCTGGAGGACGACATCGTGAGCTGGAAGTCGAAATGAAAGCGGCCCGGCGAAACAGCGGTTTCACCCTCATGGAGCTCATGGTCGTGACCGTGATCGCCGCGATCATCCTGGGCATGGGGACGGCGTTCTTCGCCCACATGGAACGCTCCTACCGGCTGCGGGCGGCCGGCGAGCGGGTCGCAGCGGTCGTTCGCGCCGCCGGGGGACACGCTTCCTGGTCGGGCTATCCCACGCGCACCGACTTCGACGCCCAGGGCGGCACCGTGCGCGCGACGGGGGGGAACCCCGTGGGGCAGTGGCACCTGGAGGGAAACTCCGGGGAGGGCGCCTTCGGGCGGGACGCGCATTTTCGAAAATCCGCCCGTTCGGCGCCCGGCGCGATCGGGGAAGGCGTCGAACTGGGCGATGGAGACTATCTCGATTGCGGCGAGGTCTCGAAGTTCCCTCTGGGAGGCGGGATCGCGATCGAGGCGTGGGTCCAGCCGTTCGCTCGCGCCGACATGGTCGCGATGAACGTGGGGGACGGCGCGGCGCTCGGACTCCGCGAGGACCTCGCCGCGGTCGGTCTCGCCGGTTCGACCGGGCTCGCGTCGCCTCCCGAAGCGGTCCCGCTCGATCGCTGGACACTGCTCGCCCTCGTCCACGACGGGCGCTTCGTCACCTTGTACGTCGACCATGTCGCGGTAGCCCGGGCGGCGGCCAAGGGGGCCTTCTCGGCGACCCCGTCGACGCGGGTGACGATCGGCGACCCCTCGCGGAGCTTCATCGGACGCCTCGATGAAGTCCGGATCCACTCGGTTGTCGGGATCGAGGAGTTTGAGCTGGGACTCAAATACCGCTTCGAGACGCTGCCGGCCGGCGGGAGCCTCGTCTTCGACGCACACGGGCGTCTCTCGGAGTTCGATCACGCAGGCGACGAGACGATCGAGATCTACAGCGAGACCGAGGAAGAGACTCGCACCGTCACCGTCGAGCGGTCGGGTCGGGTGAGGACGGGACCATGAGCCAGGGGTCAGTGGTCAGTGGTCAGTGGTCAGGGGTCCAGGCATCCTCTCGCCGGGCCATCGCGCTCCTGCTCGTGGTCGCGGTGCTTGCGGTGCTCTCGATCCTCGCGATTCCGTTCGCGGTCTCGATGGCGTTCGAGGAGAGAACAGCGCGGAACGAGGCGGCGGCGGCCGAGGCCCGGCTTGCCGCGCGGACGGCGGCGAACCAGGCACGGGGACTTCTCGCGCGCGGACACCCGGGGGCCGAATCCCAAGCGGGCCCGAGCGACGCCCCCTTCGACACCCCGGAGTGGGACGGGATGGGAGAGCTCGACGTGGCCTTCGAGCCGGACATCGCGAGCTGGCTCCGCTTCGATGGGACGAAGGGGATCTTCGCGTCGGCGACCGCCGACGACGAGTCGGGGCTCGTCAACCTCAACTCCGCGTCCCTCTGGCTCCTCGCGAACCTGTGGGCCCCCTCGGTGATCGCGGTGAACCTCCCACGCGAGGGGACCGAGGTCGAAGTCGACTCGACGGCCGGCTTCCCGGAGTCGGGAGCGATCTGGGTGAACGGCGAGAGGATCGAGTACCGCAGGAAGACCGACACGAGCTTCCTCGACTGCCGGCGGGACCTCACGCCGAGGGCTCCGGAATTCCGTGGCGCGGCGCTCCAGCCTGAAGGGACGGTCGTGGTCCCGATGAGGGCCTACGCGCTCGCGATCTACCCGATGCGCGACCCGACCCGCTGGCAGCCCTTTCAGACGGTCGAGGAGGCGCGCCGGCTGGGCGAGGCGGGAGTGGACGCCCTTCCCGCGGCCGACTACGGCGCGATCCGAGATTCCCTTACCGTCCACTCGCCCCACGCCGACACGGGGGACTGGATCGGCCTCGGGCGGCTCCGGAACGACCTGCCGGTCGACGCGGACGAGACGACTTCCGACTTCGTCCAGGTCGACGAGCCGCGCTTTCTCGCCCCCGGCTCCGTCGTGCGGATCCGCGACGGGAACCATGTCGAGTACGGCCTGGTGCGGGACTTCGAGAACGGCCGCCCCAATCTGAACGTCCAGGTCCGCGGCGGTTTCACGGCAAATGAGGCGTACGTGGACGTCCTCGCGCGCCACCCGGTGAACCTCTCCACCGCGCCCCTTCGCGTCCTCTTCGCCCTCTTCCACGGCCTCCACGCCCCCGGCGGGAACCTCGTCGTCCGCTACGACGAGGCGAGCGCCGCGGCGCTCGCCGTGGACGCCGCGCGCCGCGGAGCGCCGATCGCCTCGCTCTTGAACCTCCGGCAGATCCTCGCCGGCGTAGCGGCAGAGGACCTGCCGTCCGACCGGACGAACCTCATCATGGCGAACGGTCAGAACCCGCTCGGCTTCCCTCCGGCCCCCATGCGGCAGGCAGGGAGAGGCCAGGGAACGCCGCACCTCGACGTCCAGACTGCCCCGTACTCCTTCGTCTCGGGAAACGTCTACCGGATCGAGGCCGGCGGAAGAGTCGGGAGCCCCTCGGGTGTCGAGGTGGCGCGGCATACCGTGTCCCAGATCGTCCGCGTCGCGTCGCCGGGCGAGTTTGCGGTCCGCCGCATCGGGCAGCGACATTTCCAGCGATTCCTCGAGCTCCTCCCTTCGAACAAGGTCATCACCTGGCCGGTCCGGCTCGGGATGCTCTCCGGAGAGCAGATCGACCCGGCGCAGGATTCCTCCGGCTCCGTACGCCTGGAGGCGGAGCCGGTTCCCGGCGCGAACTCGTTCCCCGCCTACCATGAGGGCGTGAGGCTCACGGGTCCGACCTCGAGCGTGAGCGGGGGCGACCTCGTGCAGGTGCAAGCCCTGCCGACGGGGAACGGGGTCACCGAGATGGCGACCGGGGGACTCGCCTTCTGGTTCAAGCTCGCCTCGCGCGCCGGGGGCCGGAAGACCTTCCTCGCCGACATGGGGAGCGAGTTCGGCTCCAACCGTTTCTCGATCTACCTGGAGGGGGACGAAGTCGTCCTCTCGGTCGCCGATGCGACGCTCGAGCCTGCGTTCGCGGAGCTCCGGGTGAAGGGGGCGCCGCCCGCCGATATCTGGACGCACGTCTGGGCGGGATTCAAGTCGACGGAATACGGCCACCTCTCGCTCCTCGTGGATGGGGAGGCGAGCCTGGGCCGGCAGTACTACCGCTCCGGCGCGAACAAGATGGGGACCTATCTCGCCTCCGATTTTCCGACGACCGGGACCACGATCCAGGTCGAGGACGCCTCGGGCTTCCCGCAGCAGGGGGTTCTCGAGGTGGGAGGGGAGGTTCTCGAGTACGAATCGCTCTCGGGAAACTCGTTCACCGTGCGCGCGACGGCCTACCCGGGCTTCGCCTGGGGGGTCCGGAACCGTATCACGGGCCCGCAGGACCACGCCCGCGGGGAGCCGGTGATCCCGTTCGGCTATCGCGTCTTCCTTGCCGGAAACCTCCCCATCGGGGGCGCGACGCTCGCCGAGGACCTCCCCGTCTTCGCCTCGACCAACGTCAACATGGCCCCCGTCCAGGTCGGGAACCAGACGATCATCCCTCCGCTCGGGGCGACGGACGTCACGATTCCCGTCGTTTCGACGGCGGGCTTTCAGGATTCCGGCTACGCCCTGATCCAGGAGGGGGGTAGCGTGGAGATCGTCTTCCATCAGTCGAAGACCGGATCGGAGCTGGGGGGCTGCCAGCGCGGCCAGCTCGGGACGCAGGCGCAGGTCTTCACGAACGCGGCCACGGTCACGCCGATCTCGATTCACGTCACCGACGTCTCGCAGTACCCCGACAGTGGCTGGATCCAGATCGACGACGAGTGGATCGAGACGAGCGGACGGCAGCAGGGCGCCTACTTCATGGTCCTGTCCCGCGGGACCGACGGGACGATCGAGACGTCGCACACCACCGGGGCCTCCGTCATCCCGACGTTCGACGTCGCCCAGCCCAACCCGTGCGGGCGCGGCGATCGGGTGACCCTCATCCAGGGGAACGATCCCGCGACGAGGATGGAGGCCTACGTCAACTGGACGAGCGGAAGCCGCGTGGCGTTCGACCGGTTCACGGTCGCGGGCTACGCCGCGGGAGGCGGGACGAGGCTCCTCAAGTTCCCCTCGGGGGAGCTCGCGATCGCGGTGGGACCGGTCTATTTCGCCGGCTCCGCGCCCGGGACCGGCGAATCCGGCGACGCCGACATGCTCCTCGACGACCTCCTCTACCAGCCGATCGGACAGCGGGGGAATTTTTATGTACTGACCGGGACGCCCGTGCCGGAGGCGGCGAACACGATCCGGCTCTCCACGGCGGCCGGGATGAACAACCAGGGGGGCGTGGTCAAGGTCGGCGATGAGATGATTGCCTACCAGACGATCGAGCGCCGGACGATTGCCAACACCCAGCCCCCGCAGCAGGAGTGGTGGCTCCTCGGCCTCACCCGCGGGTACATGGACTCGGCGATCCAGGTCCACGCGAACGGGGCGCCGGTCTTCAACCAGGCGCACCTGCCGGTGACCTCGCTCGGCTCGAACATGAGCTCCCAGGACCGCGTGGTCCGGATCGCCCAGGGAGGCGCTTTCAAAGAAGAGGGCTACGTCCGGATCGGGCGGGAGATGATCGGGTACACCCGAAAGGGCGGGCGCGGACTCTCGATTCCGGCGGCGGCTGACGGGTCCGGCCTCTTTCGCGGCGCGTTCGGCACGATCCCGGATCTGCACAGCGCGGGAGAGCCGGTTTTCGACCACCCCTTCCGGTACTGCGACCGGTGGGCGACCGAGACGGATTCTCCCGACGTGGCGTGGTATCCGGCCGCCTTCCACTCGCCGGGGAGCCTCTGGAAGACCCTGACGTTCCGGGTGCGGACGCACGATCTGGACGACCTCGCGGTCGACGCGCTCGTTCGCTTCGACGGCGGCCCGGAGTGGAGCGCGGCACCCGTCTCGCGCGCCAGCAACGGATCGCTCGCCCTCTTCGAGGTGGACGCGCGGGCGATCCCGCTGGGAGTGATCGCCGACACGCTGGAAGTGCGCCTCCTCTTCCGATACGACGAGGGCGCCTTCTGGGACCGCCGGGCGTGGAAAGAGACCGCCTGGATCGAGGAGATCGTCGTTTCGCTCGAGAGCCCCGAGGTCGTCCTCGAGCACCGGGAGGGGCGGTAGATGAATTCGGTCCGGCGAGGAACGAAGAGCGGCTTCACGCTCGCCGAGCTCCTGGTCTCGGTCGGGATCCTCGTTCTCCTCGGCCTGGCGATGTCGCTCGTCCTCTCCTCGACCGTGGACCTCTGGCGGGGCGGCGCGAGCCGCCGCTCGACGCACGAGGAAGGGCGCGCCGCGGTCCAGGAACTCGCCCGCGACCTCGAGAGCGCGTTCCCCATCGAAGCCGGCGGGCAACCCCCGGCGGGCTTCTTCGCGATCGCGAGCCCGCGGGGAGATCTCCTGCTTCGCTTCGCCAGGGCCAGGGGAGGGAAGGACGAGAACCCGCTCACCCGCGAGGGGGGCGCGGGGACGGTGGGCGGCGGCTACGACGGCTACCACGTCGCCGGACAGGGGGCGAACCCGCAGAAGAAGTACCGCGCCCCCGGCGGCGTCTCCGAGGTCTTCTACTTCTACCTGGCGAGCGAGGAGACCCTCTGGCGGGGCGAACGGGCGCCTGTGGGCGGTCCGGGTTCCTTCTTCGATCCAACGGCTGTGAACAACGTCGCCTATCTTCGATCGACCGGCCGGGTCGTGTCTCGGAGCCTCCTCGCGTTCCGGGTCCTCTTCTGGGGGCCCGAGACGCGGACGTGGGACACCGCCGTGGACCCCCGCGCGGGTGGCCCTCTCGTCACCTGGGACTCGACATCTTCCCTGGACTCCTCCTTCTTCTACTACAACGACCCGCGGGCCATCGCCCTGGGCGGCGGGATGCTCCCCCTCAAGGTCAAGATCCTCGCGTTCGTCGCCTCGCCCGACGCCGGCGAACGGACGGCGCGGCTGGCCCGGCCGCTCGGTCAGGCAGACGTGGAGCTCGCGGTCAACCGGGGCGAGGGGTTCCCCGAGCCCGAGGGGGGCTTCCCCTATCTCAAGGTCGAGGACGAGTGGGTCGAGTATTCCGGGCGGAGCGGAAACACGTTCACCCTGAAGAAGCGGGGGGCCCTCGGGACGACCGCCGTCGATCATCCAACGACGAGGACCGACTCGCAGGGGGCGACCGACCCCGTTCTCGTGCGAGGAGGGCGGGTCTTCTCCGCCACGCGGGACATCCCGGCGGCGGCGCCGATGTGGGAGGGGGACTAGTGAGGCTCCGCCTCAAACCGTCGAGACGTATTCGTTCGTTGGCTCATCGAACGTCGAACTCCGAACGTCGAACGTCGAACTTCGAACGCCGAACTCCGAACTTCGACGTTGGACGTTCAGCGTTCAGCGTTCGAAGTTCAAGGTCTTGCGCTTGCAAACTTGCTGGGTTGTTCAAGATTCCTGGGGTGTAAGCGCTACTAGCATGCCCTCCCGCCGCGCCTCCGGTTTCACCCTGATCGAAATCCTCGTCGCCATGGCCGTGTTCGTGGTGGGAATGGTGTCGGTCGTCTACCTTCTCTCTCAAGGGGCGGCGAGCCAGACCCGTGCCGAGGACGCGGCGGGCGTAGCGGCCGTCGCGGAGACCGTGATCGCGGATCTCGCGGCCGACCCGAAGTTCGTGGTCGGTTCCGAGTACCCCAGGGACCAGAAGGACGCCCAGAAGTTCCGCGAGCACCCCGACTTTCCGGACTACGACTATCGGCTCGAGGTCGGGGAGACCGACGACGCCACCCGCCGCACTCCCGTCGAGGTCCAGATCCGCTACCGCCGCCGTTCCGTCGAGAAGACCTACACCTACCGGACGATCCTGCTCCGCCGGATGGTTCCTCCCGGCGGCACGAACCCCTGAGGAGGTTTAAGCATGCGCCGCTTCCGCGATCTCGCGGTCCTCACGACGCTTGTTGTCGCCGTCCTTGTGCCGGTCGCGCGCGCGGAGGTCCTGCGCCTCCGCTCGGGCGGCTGGCTTCAGGGGGAGATCGTCCAGCACACCGAGAATGAGATCGTCTTCCGCCGCTGGGACAACGGCGGGACGATCACGTTGCCGTGGGACGCGATCCTCGCCGAGGACGCGCTCCGCATCCAGAAGGCCCTGGGTTACGTCACGGCGGAAGACCTCGAGGAAACGATCCGGGGCGCGCAGGTCCTCACCCAGGACGGGAAAGTCCACGAGGGGCTTCTCGTCGAGACAACCCCGGAGGTCCTCCGCCTCAAGACCGCCTTCCGAGTGGTCGAAGTGCCGATCGCGACGGTGAAGAAGACGGCGGAGGGTGGCCTCTATCTGGAGGTGGACCTCCCCCTGACGGCGGTCTACTCGCGGAAGGAGCTCTACGAGCAGCGGCTGGCCGATCTCGCTGCCCAGAACAAGGGCCGGCCGGCCTCGGTCCAGGCCGAGAACCACTACCGCTTCTCGGAGTGGCTTCTGCAGTTCGGCTACCTCGCGGAGGCGCGAACGCACCTCCTCCTGGCCGCAGAGCTCGACCCGGAGTACGGGACGCGGTTCCGGTCGAAGCTCGCCTCGATCGAGAAGAGAATCGAGGAGGGCGAGGTCGAATCGGCCTTCGGCGCGGCGCGCTCGCTCGCGAAGAGCCATGACTTCACCAAGGCGTTCGCCGCGCTCGACGCGATCGAAGCGAAGTACCCTCCGGAGAAGCTCACTCGCGATCTCACCGAGGAGAGGGACTGGATCCAGGCCGAGATGGATCGCTACCTGACCGCGGAAATCCCCGACCGCTTCTTCGTCGATCTCCGGAACCTCGCCACGGCCGCCAGCCGCGACCGCGACGCCGACTTCGACGAGCTCGTGGAGTACGCGTCGAAGGAGATGGGGGACGAGGCGATGCGAAAGACCGCAACCTTCTTCGGGATCGAGGAGAAGGACGCGCAGAGCTACTTCGCGAAGCGGGCCAGCCGCAGCCCGCGGATCGCGAGCTTTGGAGGATCGACCTTCATCGTGGGGACCGGGATCAAGGAGGGCGAAAAGGGGGCCCCGGTCCAGGCGGACTCCGGAAACGGCGGAGGCGGCGGGCAAGGACAGGAGCCGGAGGAGGCAGTGGACCCGATCGACGTTTGGTGGCGCGCCGCCTCGGGAACGACGCGCTCTGGCTTCTTCTACGCCTACTACTGCCTGCAGAACTTCACGGTCGTGAAGAGCACCTACGATGCCTGCTCGAACTGCGGAGGGAAGGGGATCATCATGCGCGTGAACGCCGGGATCGGTGGCGGCGCGACCTCCGCGACCCTCTGCCCTCGGTGCCAGGGCTACCGGTACGACCGGACGATCTACTTCGAATGATCCGGTGGGCTGATCCCACGTGACCGCGCGCCCGGTTCTCTACCTCGACTGCTTCTCCGGCATCGCGGGGGACATGCTCATCGGCGCCCTCCTCGACCTGGGGGGACCGACGCTCGCCGATCTCGATCGCGATCTCGCGGGGCTCTCGATCCGCGGATATCGGCTCTCGGCGGAACGCGTCCAGCGCGGGGCCGTGTCGGCCGTGAAGTTCCGGGTCGAGATCTCGCCGGACCAGCCGGAGCGCGACCACCGCGAGATCCAGGAACTCCTCGCCCGGTCCCGCCTCGAACCAGAGGTCGCGCGGCGCGCCGCGGCGGTCTTCCGGCGGATCGCCGAGGCGGAATCGGCGGTCCACGGGGAGGACGCGAGCCACGTCCACTTCCACGAGATCGGCGCCGTCGACTCGATCGTGGACATCGCGGGTGCGTGCGCGCTCTTCGCACGCCTCGGCTGGCCCGATGTGCGTTCGAGCGCGCTCCCACTGGGCGGCGGCAAGGTGGAGACGCGCCATGGCCTCCTTCCCGTCCCGGCTCCCGCCACGGCCTACCTCGTCCGGGGGCTCGCGGTCGCTCCCTCGATCGAGACCTTCGAGCAGACGACGCCGACGGGCGCGGCCCTCGTGGCCGAGTTCGCCCGCTCGCCCGGGGGACCCCTCCCGCGCATGACCGTCGGGGCCGTCGGGCACGGCGCCGGGGACCGCGACGCCGGGCGGCTCCCGAACGTGCTCCGGGCCTGGCTCGGCGAGGAGCCGGCGCCGGCGGAGATGCTCTGGGTCGTCGAGGCCCAGGTGGACGACCTCGCAGGCGAGCTCTCGGCGGCGCTCGCCGACGCCCTCTTCGCCGCCGGGGCACGGGACGTCTGGCTCGCCCCCGTGCAGATGAAGAAGGGGCGGCCCGGGATCCTCGCCTCCTGCCTCGCCGACGCTGGCAGGCTCGACGCCGTGACCGACGCCTTCTTCTCGTCGTCCACGACCTTCGGCCTCCGCCGGTACCCCGTCGAGCGGCTCGAGCTCGACCGCGAGCACGTCCCGGTCCAGACCCCCCATGGCGAGGTGCGAGTCAAGATCGGCGTCTGGCGGGGGAAGGTCGTGACCGCGAGCCCCGAGTACGAGGACTGCGCGGAACGCGCGAGGACCGCCGGCGTCCCTATCCGCGTCGTCTACCGGGCCGCCGAAGTGGCATGGGAGGCGCAGCGCCGAGCAAGCCAGGGGTGAGGTCGAAAACCACGAAACCCCAGATTCGTGGAGGCGGAGGTGGCGGGTTTTCCTGGCCACCCTCCGCACAGGAGGGTCGCTGAAAAGCACGGTCACGGTCACGG